>DJBY01000047.1 GCA_002430605.1 Opitutia bacterium UBA5964
ATCAGGGGGCGAGAGCAGAATCATCTGCGCCAAATGTCCGCCCGCCGAATCACCAAAAGTATAGATTCGGTTCGGATCAATCCCCAGCTCTTTGCGGTAAGCCGAAATAAACCGCAGTGCGTCTTTTGAATCAATCACGCAGTCGCGCATCACAGTCGTGGTGGCTTTATTGATTAAGCGATAGTCCACAGAAACCACGCAGAACCCTTGCTTGAGCAATGCGCTATGCACGACCCCGAATGACGACTCACCTGCGCCATGACGACTGCCTAAGGTCCATCCGCCACCATGCGTATAAAGCACAACAGGCTTTTGCCGGCTCTGATCCTCTTCCGGGAAATAAAAATCCAAGTAGACATCTTCCGTTTCCGTGCGCTTAAAGCGGACATTGCGCAACTGCTTACCCGTGCTTTCAACATAGACAAACTCGCGCGCTTCGAGCTCTTCCCGATTCAATGCGCCATCGCTGTTTTGGTCCAGGGTTTTATCCCGTCGCCACTGCTTTTCGTGTTCTTCTTTGCTGAATTCACCATCGCCATTCTGGTCAAAATTGGCGAGATAGCGATCCGCAGCGATCGACGGATACGTCGCACGGTTTTCTTTCAGCGGTTCCAAGGCAAAAGCCGAACCAACTACCGAAACGGCCGCAACGAATAAACTAACGTAAATTTTTCTCATAACTATTTCCTTAATGTCGTTTTCCTAGAGCTGCTTGCGCGCAGGCAGCTCAGCCTCCGTGGTAAAAATGGAAGCCGGCAGGCCTTGTTTGTTATACAGGTTGGCCGATTCAGGGTTCTTCGCCCAGGCATAGCGGACCACCGTTGGATTCGCGATGTCCGGGTGAGAAACCGCGATGGTGTCTTTACCCGTAATCTCAACATTCGCCCACTGCCACTGACGGTCTGCGCCACAAATCTGGAAATGCTTCAACACTTCATCCGTTGCCTGCGTGTCGGCCATCCCGATTTTGGAACCGGCCATCAGCCCGGAACCTGCCGAATCAAATTTGATGATCACTTGATCGCCTTTGATTTTGTGGCTCTTATAGAGCGGGCCGCTGCAAACAGTGACCTTCTGTTTGTAGTCGTTTTTCAAGGCCCACAGCGCCAGACGCTTGCCCACATCCATTTTGTTGTGCGGATGAATATCCTTGGCTTCACCTATATCATTCAGCACGGCCATGCCGGTGTTTTTCAGACCGAGCGTCCGGCGTTGCTGATCAAAGATTAATGCCCATGTGTCGAACTCAACCGGCTCAGTGACCGGGTACCTAAAGTTAGCCAGTTGAGCAAAGTAAAACGGGAAGTCGCCCTGCCCCCAATGCTCGCGCCAACTGCTGATCATCGTCCGAAAATTGTGTTCATACTTATGAGTATTATGACCGACATTGGACTCGCCCTGATACCAGATGGCCCCTTTGATGGCGTATGGAATAACTGGGTTGACCATGCCGTTAAAAAGGGTTGCGGGGAACTGCTGACTTGCTTTCGGATCTGATGGTTTTCTTGGCTTTCGCCCATTTCTCTTGGCGCTCCAACGTTTAACGGCAGCCTGGTAGTCTGCCTCCGCCTGCTTCGGATTCCATGTTTCAAGAGCGGACCGGTTGCTCTCAAAATAGGCGGCCATTTCCTTATCCTGCTGGAATGCCTCCGCCGGAATCCATGGCTCAATGCGGGTGCCGCCCCAGGCGCACTCGATCAGACCAACCGGAACGTTCAGCTCTTTGCGCAGCTCGCGCCCAAAGAAATAGGCGGTGGCAGAAAAGTCGGGATTATGTTGAGGTGAAGAGTCCATCCAACCGCCCGCGAGGGTCGTCAGCGGCTCAAGCGGAGACACCGCATTTTTCACGGTAAATTGCCTCAAAAGGTTATCCTTCGCCGTCGCTATCTCCTGTTTTATATAGTTTGCAGCGGGTTCGTGTTCCGGCGTGATGCGCTTGGGAGACCCCACGGCCAACTTTTTCATCTCAAACTCCATATTCGACTGACCGGAGCAGAACCAGACTTCACCCGAGAGCACGTCTTTAATTTCAACGAAATTGTTCCCCTGGATCGTGAGCGTGTGCGGCCCGCCTGCCTTCGGCGTTTTCAGCTTCACCATCCATTTTCCGGACGCATCGGCGGTCGTGGCCGCGGTTTTCCCCCAGCTCGCGGAGACGGTCACATGCTCTCCTGCGTCAGCGGTCCCCCAGACGGGTGCCTGCGTCTCGCGCTGGATCACCATGCCATCGGCAAACAGCGCTGAAGGCTGCACATCGGCCATGCCGATCAAAGGCGCAGCAACGGCCATTCCAACAATTAAACCAATTGATTTCTTCTTCATAGTCTCATTCCTTTTTTAAAACATCATTCCGGGTTCTTACCTTTATTGACCTGCAGCTTTTTTCGTCTGCGATTTTTTCTCCGCATCAGGATTCCACCATGCGTCGAGCGGCTTCCTCAGCTCGGCAACCTTTTCCGGATTCTGCTCAGCGATATTGTTCCGCTGCATCGGGTCATCCTGAAGGTTAAAGAGCTGAACCTTGTCCTTGGGAGTATCCATCTGCCAGCGTTCCAGCTTCAACAACGGATTCGGCTCATGCCAGACGGTCAGCTTCCAGTCCTTGGAAACAGACGACCGCGCCCGCAGCGAGGCAGCCGGATCGTTCACATCGACCATGTCGTGCATAAAGTCTTCCAAAAACAGATTTTTGCGCTGCGAAACGGCGGCATGATCCAGCAGATCGACGCCCGGCAACTCCGCAGGAATGTCCACACCGCAGGCGGCGAGCACAGTCGGGACGAGATCCAGATTACTGGCCAGATTATCCTTATCCATCTTTGCTTTAATATGATCGGGCCATTTGATCATGATCGGAGTTCTCACACCCAGCTCATGGGGAGATGCTTTGACCGATCCCATTCCGATGCTGCCCACGCCATTATCGCAAATGTAGAAAATGACCGTATTTTCGCTCAGCCCCTGTTCGGCGAGATGGTCGAGCAGCTCACCGCAGGTTTCATCAAACCATTCGCACATCGCATAGTATTTGGAATTTTTTCCGGCACCCATCGCCTCATATTTTTGCTCCAACCGTTCCGGCGGGGTGTGCGGGGTGTGCGGCATAAAGGGTGCATACCAGAGCATGAACGGCTTTGACTGATCCTGCGCCTTCTGAAAAAAATCATAAATCGGCTGCATCGTGTCGCGACCGATACTCAGCGAGTAAGGCGATCCGTGCCTCCCGGTTTTCCCCATGCCGTCGGTAAAACCGGACACCTCGGGATTCTCATGCCAGTATTTGCCGGTATGCATTGAAAGGTAGCCCTTCTGCGCCAGCAACCTCGGTAGTTGCGGCATACTGCGGAAATACTCAACCCAAGGCTTCCTGCTTATTCTGCGGAGCGGATCATTTCCGGTGGTGCGGTGCTGATGCGGATAAAGCCCGGTCAGCATGGTCGAGAGCGAAGGGCAGCAAAGCGCGGTCGTCACATAACCGCGCTCATACACCAGACTCTGGGAAGCAAGCCGGTCAAGATTCGGGGTTTGGATCATTTCATGCCCCATAAAGCTATAGTCGGCATACCCTTGATCGTCGCTGAGAATCAGCACAACATTTGGAGGCGCCGGCTCTTCAGCAAAGCATGCAGAGACGCCGCTAACAGCGACCAGGATCAGACTTTTTAATATTTTATTCATAGTTATTTTATTCAAAGTTATTGTTTGGTTAGGAGACATGAAGCGTCTATGGGTTGACTAGCTCAATGCGTTTGAGAATCTCGGAACCTTCTAGGCTGGCGAGATTGATTTTCTGTTTGGTCTCAGCGTCGGTAAGAATGATAGTGAAGGACGATATTTTTGACCATTCAAGGGGGGTGTTGGCTTTGCTATTGGTTCGACCCTTTTTGTTAAAGTCCTTGGCTTCGAACAGGATGGTCTGGGGGCCGTTGCCGCTGACCTTGCGGCCGTGGTTGAAATTGCCGACATCCTGGCCGCGACCGTTGAATTTGCTCTCGATAGCCAGACCAATCAGGAGGTCATGTCCTTCCTTGAGATTGAGGGTGATGGCGAGTTTGTTCCCCAGGCTTGTGTCAAGCTCGGGGTCTTGGAATTTGTAGGTTTTAAAATTAGTTTGATTACGGTTACTCCAGTTCACCATGCCATTGGAGAAGTCGTCGATGAGACCTGATTTGGGCAAGTTGTCGAAGGCCGCGAGGTCAATGTTCGCAGGGATGTGGGTATGCTCGGTTGAGTTCAACGTAAAGGTCTTGGTGCTCCCTTTCTCCAGTGGCTGCTCGGCAGCCAGAGTATAGCGACAAAGGGCGAAGGTGTAGAGGGGCAGCTTGGGATACACCGGCAGCTCGGCTTTCCAGGTGCCCGCCTGTTGGGTGGTCTCGGCCTTTTTCCAGAAGCGGGTAATCGGATTGGGTGCGTAGCTGTAGTAGATCTCAACGTCCTTGAGGCGCTCCTGCTGGGCGGGAGTCACGGTAAAGTGGGCGGTATCCTTCTCGATGGTGAACGTAGAGGGTGGTGTGGCAGGGATGTTTTGCTCCACACCGGCGAGGTATTGCTTGAACCATTGGTTGAGCATGACCCATTGCTCAGGTCCTGGGCTGTGGTTGGCATGCATGTTGCCGGTCACACGCCAGTTGCCATGCGACAGCAGAGCCATGGACTGGTAGATGCGATCCAGAACGGAGTGGAAGTCGTTAGACGAGGTGATGAACATGACCGGGATGGTGACATGCTTCCAGTAGGCACCGGGATCCATCGTGTTTTTGTAGAGCTCGGTGTCCTTAACTCGGACCAAACCTCCTGAGTTCATGCCAGGGTAGTTCTCCTGGAGGTTGGCCGTACCCCCGACAAAGGGAGCAACGGCCTTGAGCCGCTTGTCGATGGAGGTCATTGAGGTGATGGTACCTCCCATGGAAAACCCGGCGAAGCCGAGTTTGGATGCGTCCACCTCGGGCTGCTGCTCAAGGAAGGTGAGCGCGCGGCGTCCTGCCAGGGAGAGCATGAACCAGTTCGAGTTACGCGGGCTCATGATGGGATCAATACTGTGCTCATCGGGCTGGAAATCTTGCTTGTAATGCTGGCGCAGGGCCTTGGCATAAAACTTGGGTCCTTGGCTTGGGTCGATCTTGCCCCAGTCGGTTCCCCACTTGTTTTCAGGATCGAGTTCCGCCTCCAGCGGGCGTCCCAGCCAGTTGATATCCACCGTGGCAAATCCCTGAGTGGCAAAGTAGTGGCCACGGTTACGGTCGGCACATTGGCCGCCGCCATGGCTCCAGACAAAGGCGGGATTTTTTTTGCCGTTTTCCGGAAAACAGTAATAAGCGGCAATGCGGGCATCGCTGCCTTTGAACGTGCCTACCTTAAAAGTGATGAGCCGGGAGACCACGCCATCCTGCTTCCATTCCTGGTGGACCTTGACCTCGAGTTCTTCCTTGCACGGGTCGTAGTCCTTCCAGAGGTCAACCGCAGTTTGCGGGATCTCGGAGGCATGGGTGTAAGGCGTGAGACTTTCCTCTGGTGCCGAGGCAGTGAGGGCACCCGCAACCGGCTCCACACTTTCAGCGGAAACAACTCCTCCGATACTCAATGAAAGTATCATTCCTGTAATCAATCGTTTATTCATCATCTTATCTTTTCGTTATGTTAAAATACCGGACTCACTTTCGCGATTTTTCAGCGGGCGACTTGAGCGTTGCGATCAGGTAGTCGGTGGAATTCTTGTGCTTCACATTGGACGCGCCGGGATACATGAGCTCACATTTAAGACCCAGTTCCAGACAGCGCTCCTGAAGCTTCACGCCAAAGTTGGCTGTATGGGTGGGATCTTTCTGTGGTTTGCCGATGGCGGGAGAGTCTTTGGAATAGTGCAGGTAGACCGGCGGGTCATCTGAGCTGACCAGCGCATACGGCGAGTACTCCTGAATCCAGGGCAGGATGTTTTCACGCTCGGCCAGGAACGCCTCGAACCCGTTTATCCCGAATGCATGCCCTCCGTATTTGCTGTTGGAGGTCCACTCCTTCATCTGGCGGGGGTCGAGTGTGGTTTGAGCGTTATTCACCGCGGCACAAGTGAGACGGGTGGATTCACGGGCAATGGGATCCGGGCTCTTCGGATCGGCGAGATCATCGTGATAGAGTAGCCAGAGGCTTGAGCAGGCGCCCGCAGAAGCCCCTGCGGCCGCAATGCGTTCCTTATCGATATTCCACTCGGCCGCTTTACTGCGCACGAACTGCAAGGCACGAGCCGCATCATGCAAGGGGGCTTTGACCGGCGGCTTGAGGTCCTGAGCG
>DJBY01000033.1:0-35615 GCA_002430605.1 Opitutia bacterium UBA5964
GTTGCTTCGGCTTCGACCTTAGCAACCTTGTCGGTTGCCTTTTTAGCAGCCTTCTTCGCTGGCTTCTTAGAGTAGCCCTCGTCGTTGCCGTCGATCAGTTCGATCAATGCCATTTCAGCAGCATCGCCGAGACGTTGACCGACCTTGTAGATACGTGTGTAACCACCATTGCGCTCAGTGAACTCGCTGGCACGCTCATCAAAGAGCTTAGCAACTGCTTTTTTGTCGCGAACACGAGAGATCGCCAAGCGACGATAGTGTAACTTACGTGCAGTGTCGTTCGCGGCTTCTGCCTTCTTCGCGAAAGTGATGATTTTCTCGATGAATGGACGAAGCGCTTTGGCTTTAGTCAATGTTGTTTGGATACGACCATGTGTAATGAGTGCAACTGCGAGGTTGCCCATCATGGCGGATAGGTGAGGTCCGGAAACCCCGAGTGAATGTCTTCTTTTGCTGTGACGCATGTTCTAAATTTCTTGTGCCTAAAAGGCGGGATTAAAGCTCAGTACCTTTTTCAAGGAGGCGCTCGTCGATTTTCATTCCCAGAGAGAGGCCAAGCTGCTCGAGCTTGTCTTTGATCTCGTTGAGGGACTTCTTGCCGAAGTTACGATATTTAAGCATTTCTTGCTCAGACTTCATCGCAAGTTCACCCACTGTGGTGATATTTGCGTTGTTCAAACAGTTAGCCGCACGAACAGAAAGTTCGATTTCATTGACGCTCATGTTGAGCAGCTTACGCAGGCGATTCTGTTCTTCGCTGATTTCCTTGCTTTCGCTTTCGAACTCAATGTCTTCCTTCGATACTTCATCGAAGACGTCCATGTGGTGCTTCACGATTGCAGCGCTCTGCTTGAGTGCATCATCCGGAGTGATACGTCCGTCTGTTGTGATCTCAAGGATAAGCTTGTCGTAGTCCATCTCCTGTCCAACACGAGTGTTTTCGACCGAGTATTTTACGAGTTTAACAGGGCTAAAGAGTGAGTCGATCGCGATAACGCCGATCGGCTGATCATCCTTCTTGTTGTCATCACCCGCGCAGTAACCACGGCCGACACGCACTTCAAGTTCAGCGAGGAAACGCTGTTCTTTGTCGAGTGTGCAGATGACTTGGTCTGGATTAACAACCTGAATGTTGGCGTCTAGTTGAATGTCGGCCGCAGTAACGGGCCCTTCACGGTTGACGTCGATGATCAGGTTGGCGGTCTCACGACCTTCCGAAACGAGGAGGACCTTCTTCAGGTTGAGAACGATGTCGGTAACGTCTTCGACGACACCATCAATGCTCTGAAACTCATGCTGTACACCATCGATCTTGACCGATGAGATGGCTGCACCTTCGATAGAGCTGAGAAGAACACGACGGAGAGAATTCCCAATCGTGTGCCCGTAGCCGGTTTCAAACGGCTCAGCCTGGAAAGTGGCAAAAGTATCGGAAGCAGTGTCCTCGACTTTTACTAGCCGGTTTGGAAGTTCAAATTTTCCTAAGCGCTTTGGCATAATATGCTTTGTTTTAACTGATTACAATGAATTGCTAATGTCTGACCAGAAGGGTCATGGAAGAAGAACTGTCTATCGGCTATAAAATTCAACGATGAGCTGAACGTTAATGCTGTTTTCAGTTTCTTCTGTGGACGGAAGGCGGTTGATAGTAGCCTTAAGTGCGTCTGCATTGAGTGTAAGCCACTCAGGAACGGTGCGACCTTGACTTTCTTCCATGCTGCGTGTCGCAAGCTGACGAGATGAGGTGCGTTCACGCACTTCAACTTCGTCGCCTTCTTTCACGATGAAGCTGGCGATATCTGTCTTTTGCCCGTTCACACAAATGTGCCCGTGACCAACAAGCTGACGAGCGCCAGCGCGTGATTTAGCAAAGCCTAAGCGGTAAATGACGCTGTCGAGACGTGTTTCCAATATCCGTAGGAACACTTCACCGGTAACACCGCGAACGCTTTTAGCTTTTTCGAAAGTTAAACGGAACTGTTTTTCCGTGATGCCATACATGAAACGAAGCTTTTGCTTTTCGTTCAGGCCGATCGCGTATTCGCTGAATTTACGGCGAAGGCGAGGTCCATGTTGACCAGGAGGGTGAGGCTTACGCTCGAATGCCTTGGTAGGCGCGAAGATAGCCTGACCGAAGCGGCGATTGATGCGGGTTGTTGGTCCAGTGTAACGGGACATAATATTTCCTTTGGTTTTCTGCTAACTAGGTGTAATGTATCTATGTGGCAGATGCACACTAGACACGACGACGTTTTGGAGCACGGCAACCGTTATGAGGGACCGGAGTCACATCAATAATTTCGGTAACTACCATGCCTAAAGATTGAAGCGCACGAACAGCTGAGTCACGTCCCATACCTGGTCCGTTGAGCTTAACGACAACTTCCTTCATGCCGTGCGAAATTGCGACACGACCTGCATCTTGCGTGACAACTTGTGCCGCGTATGCAGTTGATTTACGCGAGCCGCGGAAGTTGCATTTACCAGCACTGGACCAGGAAATGACATTACCGCGAGGATCGCTGAAAGTAACTTTAGTGTTATTGAAAGTAGCGAGGACATTAACGATACCGACGGTAATGTTTTTGCTGCCTTTGGCACGACGGATTTTAACACCATCGAGATCGCTCTTGAGAAGATCTTCAGCAGTTTCTTGTTTCTTCACAGGTGCTTCGGCCTCAGCCTTAACAGCTGCGTCAACAACTACCTTTTTTTCTTCTTCTACAGATTTTGTTTCTTCTTCGCTCATATGAAAGATGCTCTTAGGTTACTTACGGACTGGCTTGACCGCGCCCTTGCGTGTGCGGGCATTTGTTTTAGTGCGTTGGCCACGAACCGGAAGTCCGCGCATGTGGCGAACACCACGATAGCAACGGATAGCCGAAAGGCGCTTTAAGTTGGCAGTGCGCTCACGACGGAGATCACCTTCAACGATGTATTGTTTATCCGCAACCAAAGATGCGAGCTGATTGAGCTCCTCTTCGCTTAGATCACCGGAACGGCGATCTGCATCGAAACCAGATGCTTCGACAATAGCCTTAGCACGTGTTGGCCCAATGCCATAGATGTAGCGAAGCGAGTATTCTAGCTTCTTGTTTGCGGGGATATCGACTCCAAGTATACGTGGCATGATAGAAAGGTGTTACATAACCCGCTTGATTGCGGGAAAACGGTGATAAGTAGCAGTTAAGTTAAGTTTGAAAAGTTAATTTTTCGGAATTGTTAAGATTTCCGGATCCGCGCCAGTGACGAGGACAGTGTGTTCGAAGTGGGCTGATGGCTTCCGATCGCTTGTTACCGCGGTCCAACCATCATCAAGCATCTCGATGGCAGCGCCTCCAAGATTGATCATCGGCTCGATTGCGAGCGCCATGCCAGGCTTGAGTAATGCACCGCCTCCGCGACGACCATAGTTTGGAATCTGCGGTGCTTCATGCATCGTAGCGCCTACCCCATGTCCTACAAACTCGCGAACGATACCGTAGTTGTGGCGCTTAATGAAGCGTTGCACAGCATTAGAAATATCACCCACCCGATTGCCAGCCCGTGCAAAAGTAATTGCATAGTCTAGCGCTTCGCGTGTGGCGTTAATGAGTGCTTGGTTCTCATCCACAACAGGTGGAATCAAAACCGTGCTCGCATTATCGCCGATAAATCCGCGGTAACGAACAACTACATCGATGGAAACAACGTCCCCGCCTTGAATGGCGCGGCGCATGCTACCAATACCGTGCACAATTTCTTCATTTACAGAAATACAGGTATAAGCAGGGAAGACGTGTTCGCCGTTACGATAATTGTAACAAGCGCTTTCAGCCCCCAATGCCTCGATGGCCTTGCGGCCAAGTTGATCGAGATCGTAGGTAGTCATCCCCTCACCTACGGAATCGACCAACTGCTTTAAAACAGTTGCTGCGATTTGGCAGGCTTCGCGAATCGATTGGATTTCTTCGTCGGAACGAATCGTTTTCATCGGTTTGCAGTACGGAGATTATTCAAAGAACAGGAAATGGAACGGAGAGGCAACTGAATTGGATGCATCTTCGGAGGTCAGTCGATCGACTGATGCTTAACTTAAGTTAAGAAAAAAGGATACAATCCCGAGGATAAACAGAGCCACCGCGATAAACAAGAGCGGACGCCAAGCGGTCCAGAAATCTTGTAAGCCAGCGGAGTCAACGAGTTGCTTATTACGTGCAGCGGAACGACCGCGAATCTTGCCCTTCTTAAGGAACCCATCGTAATGGCGCTGCAACAAGTAAGTTTCGATTTGACGCATGGTATCAAGCAAAACACCAACCGTAATTAGCATCCCAGTGCCGCCGAAGAACACGGCAACTGAAAACGGCACATTGTAAGTGAAGAGAAGGATATCAGGGAACAGAGCGATCACAGTCAGAGACAGCGCCCCGAACAGTGTGAGGCGTGTCATGATATGATCTAAGAACTTCGCAGTTGGCTCACCTGGGCGAACGCCAGGGATGTAACCGCCGTTCTTCTTCAAATCGTCAGCGATCTGAACTGGTTTGAACATCATCGATACCCAGAAGTAACTAAATACGAAAATCAAGAAGCCGAATACTAGGTAATAAGCCACCTCACCACGACCGAGCGAATCGGCGACGTCGTTGAAGAAGCGCATCCCAGTGGCAGTGCCCAAATAGCTAAGGATCTGTGTCGGGAACATCAGAATAGCAGAGGCAAAGATGACGGGCATAACACCAGCATAGTTGACCTTGAGCGGCAGGAACGAGCTCTGCCCGCCGTAAACCTTGCGGCCAACAACGCGCTTTGCATACTGAACCGGGATCTTGCGCTGCGCTTGAGTGATTGCCACGAGGCCAGCAGTCACTGCAAACAATAGAAACAGCATCAACACACCTTCTGGCACGCCAAGTGCGGCACTTTCAGAACCAACCGGTGCAACGAACATCTGATAAGCAGATGCGACCGCAGCGGGAAGGCCAGAAATAATACTGATCGTGATCAACAGAGAGATACCGTTGCCGATGCCCTTCTCAGTGATCTGCTCACCGAGCCAAACCATGATCATGGAACCAGCAGTTAGGAAGATCGTGCCAGTAATCAGGAACTGAACCTTACCTGCGATGACGACATCACCGTATTCTGCGGGGCTAAAGCCTTGGCCAATAATGCTGCCCGGATTGGTGCTGAGCGCAACCAAGAGGAGCAGACCTTGAACCACACAGATCCCGAGAGTCAAGTAACGCGTGTATTGATTGATCTTCTGACGACCTACATCCCCTTCTTGCTGCAAACGAGCAATCACGGGGAAAACGGCGCCGACCAATTGCATAATGATCGAAGCGCTGATGTAAGGCATAATACCGAGAGCAAAGACCGCACCATTCAGAAGCGCGCCACCGGTAAACATATTGTAGAGACCTACAAGACCGCCACTAGCTGACGCCTGATCCGCCATAAACTCGCGAATTGGGCCAACATTCATCCCAGGTAGCGGGATATTCGCCCCGACACGTGCGATGAAGAGTAGCGCCAGCGTGAAGAATATCTTCTGGCGCAGCTCTGGGATCTTCAGAGAATTTGTGAAAGCAGAAAGCATGAGTGGTTACACTAAACGAAGCGATTAAAGGAGGCGGCGATTAAGCCTCATCCTTCGTTTCAGCGGCTGCAGAAGATGCTGTCTCAACGATCTTGCCGCCAGCGGCCTCGATCGCGCTCTTTGCAGTCGCGGACACTTTACAAACTGTTACCGTGTATGCTTTCGATACTTCCCCGTCACCAAGCAGCTTGACGCCTTGCTTGTTGTCGCGGATAAGACCGGCAGCGATCAAAGCTTCGCGAGAGACGACGTCTCCTTCGAGTTTTGCAAGCTGGCCAAGATTGACTAGCTGGTAGCTAACCTTGAAGTTGAAGTTGTTGAAGCCACGACATGGCAGTTTACGATAGAGTGGCATTTGACCACCTTCGAAACCAATACGGATACCACCACCGGAACGGGACTTTTGGCCATTATGCCCCCGACCTGCTGTTTTACCGTGTCCACTACCTTCGCCACGTCCAAGACGCTTTGTCGGATGGGTTGCCCCTTTGATTGTTGGAATATTTTCGAGATTCATTATACTAATCCTTACGCTTCCGCTGTGGCTCTATCGCCAAAACGGACGTTTTTGATTTCCTCGTTCGAACGGAGCTGCTGAAGCGCTGCCATTGTCGCCTTGACCATTGCAAGGTGATTGTTCGAGCCGAGAGACTTGGAAAGAATGTTCTTGATGCCGACAGACTCAAGAACCGCGCGGCAACCGCCACCTGCGATTACGCCTGTTCCGTCTGATGCCGGGCGAAGAAGAACTTTACCGCCGTCAGCTTCACCCATCACATGGTGTGGGATCGTGTCGCCGCGGAGATTGATAGTAACTAGGTTCTTTTTGGCTTGTTCTGTGCCTTTACGGATCGCTTCAGGAACTTCCTTCGCTTTGCCGTAGCCGACGCCGACTTCACCTTTTTGATTACCTGTAACAACGAGTGCTGAAAAACTGAAACGGCGTCCGCCCTTTACAACTTTTGCACAACGATTGATGTGAACCACCTTTTCAACGTATTCTGGTGCTTCTTCTGGCTCTTTCTTGTGAGAGAATGATCTATTTTGTCTGCTCATATGGTAACCTTAGAATTGTAGACCACCTTCGCGGGCAGCTTCTGCAAATGATTTAACGCAACCGTGGTAGCGACGACCGGATCGGTCAAAAACGACAGACTCAATGCCTGCTGCTTTTGCCTTCTCGGCAACTGTCTTGCCCAGTGCAAGTGCACTCTCAGCGTTCGCCTTAAGGGTTGAATCTTTAGTAAGCGATGTAACGTAGACCATAGTGTGGCCCTTTACATCATCGATGCACTGCGCATAGATGTGCTTGTTAGAAAATGTAACAGCAAGACGTGGTCGAGCGGCAGTGCCGTTGATTTTCTTGCGAATGCGCCATTTGCGCTTTTGTAAAAGAGATTTTTTCTTTTCGAGTTTCATGTTATATATGCCTCTTTAGAAATTAAGCGGATTTCTTACCCTCCTTACGACGGACGTATTTGCCGACGATGTGGACACCCTTGCCCTTATAAGGCTCGGCAGGGTAGTAATTAAAGATAGTCGCTGCAATCTCACCAACCATGTGCTTATCAGCACCTTCAATGGTTAGCTTTGTGTTTTCAACGACTGTAACGGTGATACCTTCTGGAATAGTCAAAAGGCACGGGTGTGAATAACCAAGGGCAAGGTCAAGAACGTTGCCAGTGAGGACAGCACGGAAGCCGACACCCTTAAGGACGATCTCTTTCTTGTAGCCTTCAACAACGCCAATCACCATGTTATTGATGATGGAACGGACAGTGCCGAACATTGCTTTAGCATGGCGACTGCTATCAGCAGGCGTCACATTGATTACGTTGTCGACCAACTCGAAGTTCGTAGAACGATCGAAAGTCTTTTCAAGTTTACCCTTAGGGCCTTCGACGCGGATCGTGTGACCGTCAATAGTCACAGATGCCTGATCGAGGACGGGGATAGGAAGTTTACCAATTCTGCTCATTATAGTAGTCTCAGTATTACCAAACTTTGCAGAGCACTTCACCGCCAACACCCAACTCACGGGCATCACGGGCGCGCACTACGCCTTTGGAAGTTGTAAGGATTGCAACACCCAGTCCACCGAGAACACGCGGGATCTCAGTTGCACCGTAGTAGAGGCGACGACCTGGCTTACTATGACGCTCAATGCCAGTGATGGCAGGCGTCTTACCAACGAACTTCAGAGTCAGTTCGATGGTCTTAAAGCCGCGTGCATCTTTGCCTACCGTGAAATCACGGATGTAGCCTTCTTGTTTAAGGATCGCTGCAATAGCGGCGCGCATTTTGGAGTGCTGCGTGATGCAGACATCCTTGCGAGCGGTACTACCGTTGCGGATGATGGTGAGGAAATCACCGATTGTATCGTGAACTGCCATAGTCTAACTAATGGGTTTTCAGTGGGTATATTGAGCCTTGGTGGATTACCAAGATGATTTTGTCACACCAGGAATTTTGCCTTGTGTCGCAAGTTCGCGGAATGTGAGACGAGAGAGACCAAACTTACCGATGAAAGCACGTGGACGACCGGTGACGGAGCAACGGTTACGAGCACGAATCGGCGAGCTGTTTTTAGGAAGCTTAGTGAGCTTTGCTTGCGCCTTGTAGAACTCCTCATCTGGAGTTTCAGGATTTGCAAGGATCGCTTTAAGATTTGCACGCTTAGCTGCGAACTTCTCGATGAGACGGACGCGCTTGAGGTTACGTTGGATTGCTGATTTTTTAGCCATGAGAAATTCTTTCTGTTATGCTTTAGCGGATGCGGCGGCTGCTTCTTCTTCAGCAACTTCAGCACTTGTTTTGCGGAACGGCATGCCGAAGAGAGCGAGGAGCTCGCGACCTTCTTCGTCAGTGCTAGCACTTGTATTGATGCAAATATCCATACCGATCGTCGCATTCGTACCATCGGAACTAATTTCTGGAAAGATTGAGTGATCGGATACACCTAGTGTGTAGTTGCCCTGGCCGTCGAGCTTAGCAGGAACGCCACGAAAGTCACGGATTGCAGGCAGTGAGATCTGGATCAACCGGTTAAGGAACTCATACATGGCACGGCCACGGAGAGTCACTTTAACGCCAATCGGCTGACCTTCACGAAGTTTGAAGTTCGAGATGCTAAGCTTCGCTTTAGTCGTCACAGGACGTTGAGCAGCGATCTTACCGATCTCCTGGTTCACGTACAGAATGTGGTTCTTGTCATCAGTCGCGCTAAAGCCCGAGTTGAGGACGATTTTCTTGATCGCAGGAACCTGGTGCGGGTTGGAATACCCGAACTTTTTCATGAGTGCGGGAACAACCTTATCGGCGTATTGTGTTTTGAGTGCTGGTGTTTGCATCGGAGTTAAGACGGATTTCTGTCCCGGCTAAATTAATGGATTGACGATGTGAAATTGCAAAAAAGTGCGTGAAAATGAGTAATTTACTCAGTCTGGCAAGCTTCCTTTTACTTAGTCTTGGCGTCGAACTTCTCGGCCAACACTACATTAGAGTAGTGAATCGGAGTTTCACGTGCTACAGAACCGCCTTCGGGGTTCTCTTGAGACTTAGGGAGGAATTTAGTGATAAGATTGACGCCTTCGATCACGACGGATTGGTTCGCCTTGACAGACAATACCTTACCGCGCTTGCCCTTGTGAGAGCCCGAGATGACGACAACTTCTTGTTCGCGTTTAATTACTTTAGCCATGATTAGAGAACCTCCGGAGCTAGAGAGATGATTTTCATGTATTTGGCACGGAGCTCACGAGCAACCGGTCCAAAAATACGTGTACCTTTGGGGTTACCATCGGCTGTAAGAATAACAACTGCGTTGCTATCGAAGCGAAGGTAGCTACCATCGCCGCGGCGAATCGGAGCTTTTGTGCGCACTACAACAGCACGAACAACTTCACCCTTTTTAACGGACGAGTCTGTGGATGCGACCTTGATATTGCAGACGATTACGTCTCCAACATCAGCAGTACGCTTGTTTTGTCCAAGGCGACGGATCATTTCCGCTTCCTTGGCACCTGTGTTATCCGCGATAAATACGCGGCTGTTCATCTGGATCATATCTAAATCTCCGTTATACGGTTAAAAGGTAAAATATACTTAGAGTTTATGCCTAGTCGCCGATCTTCGGTGCTCTTTCGAGAACCTTAGTAACGCGCCAGCGCTTGAGCTTGCTAAGAGGACGAGTTTCCATGATCTCAACCTTGTCGCCAAGAGAGCAGTCATTTGTTTCGTCGTGCACGTGAACCACTGTCTTACGCTTAATTTCCTTACGGTAAAGCGGATGTGGGATCTTGTAGAGGTAAGTGACTTTGATTGTCTTGTCACCGGAACGGCTAGTTACGGTGCCAATCAGGGACTTACGGGAATTGCGTGTTGCTTCCATAGTATTAGTCGTCTGTTAAGATTAAGCAGAGGCCGTAGCCAACTTCTTCTCTTTAAGAATGGTTTCGAGGCGTGCGATTTCGCGACGCAATTGAGTGAATTCGTGCGGGCGCTCAACTTGGCCAGTCTGCTTACGCAGGCGGAGGTGAACGTGTGCATCGTGCGTGTCGCGTAGCTTCTTTTCAATTTCTACTTCGGACATTTCGCGGATATCTTTTGTGGTGCTCATATTAAATGATTCCTTGTGTAATATTTGTTACGCTTAGTCTTCGCGAGTCACGAAGCGGCAGTGGAACGGAAGCTTGGTGTCAGCCAGGCGAAGTGCTTCTTGAGCAGCAGTCTGAGTGCAGCCTGCGATTTCGAAAAGCATTGTGCCGGGGCGGATCACAGCGACCCACTTTTCAACGGAACCCTTACCTTTACCCATACGAGTTTCAGCTGGCTTCTTTGTGACCGGTTTGTGTGGGAAAACACGGATCCAAACTTTACCCTTACGCTTGAGGCTACGTGTCATAGCGACACGAGCAGCTTCAATTTGTTGGGAAGTCATGCGACCACGAGTGAGGGATTGGATACCGAATTCGCCGAAGGCGAGCGCGTTACACGACTGGGCTGTTCCGTAGATGCGGCCAGTGTGAACTTTGCGGTATTTTGTGCGTGATGGAAGATATGCCATGGTTCGCTCAGTTTAAATGATTAAAAGTGTCGTAGATGACGGGTGAATTAAGCTTCGGCTTCCTCGGGAAGACAGATCCAGCATTTCACGCCGATGAGACCATAGACCGTGCTTGCTTCGCTGAAGCCGTAGTTGATGTTGGCACGAAGTGTCTGAAGAGGCACCTTGCCCTGGTGTTGACGCTCTGTGCGAGCGATATCAGCACCACCGAGACGGCCACCACACTGGATACGAATACCTTCCGCGCCCATTGCCATTGTAGTCTGAACGGCGCGCTTCATCGCACGGCGGAAAGCGATACGACGCTCAAGTTGAAGGGCCACGTTCTCAGCAACAAGTTGAGCTGAGAGGTCTGGACGCTTCACTTCTTGAATGTCGAGCATGATCTCCTTCTTGACGACCTTAGCGAGGCCATCCTTCAGTTTGTCGAGCTCTGCACCTTTACGGCCGATAACAACACCAGGCCGAGCAGTAAATATCTTCACACGGATACGGCCGGAGGCACGCTCGATAAAGATACGAGGCACGGATGCATAACGCAGATTGCTCGTGAGAAATTTACGAATTTCGTAGTCTTCTTTAATGAAGCCTGGAAATTCTTGCTTAGACGCATACCAGCGTGAATCCCAGTCGCGGGTTACTGCAAGGCGGAAGCCGGTTGGATGAACTTTCTGTCCCATAATAAAATCGGTGTCGTGTTAACTTAGGCTTCGTCTGTGAGGACGATACGGATGTTGCTTGTGGCCTTCTTGTAAGGATGCGCGGAACCGCGAGCTGCGGGGCGAAAACGCTTAAACGTAGGACCTTGCTCAACGACTGCAGACTGAATTGTGAGTGCATCCGATGATAGGTTGTTATTGTTTTCCGCGTTGGCGATTGCCGACTGAAGCGTTTTGCTGACGAGACGAGCTGACTTGCGCGGAATAAAGCGCAAGATTTCGACTGCTTCGGCAGCATTACGGCCTTGGATGGCACGGGTGATATCGCGCACCTTGCGGGGCGACATACGGGCGTATTTGGTATAGGCTTGGACCTGCATGAGATTCAGCTGTTTTGAAGTGTTTTTACGCGGGCAATGTCTCCCGCTTGAATGGTGGAGTCGTCGACCAGCTCAAGGATAAGTCCTGCGGAGCGGTCGCTTCTAGATTCGATAATAATCAATTCGCCGATCGATTGTGCACCGCGTGATACGCGGCATACCATTCCGAGGCGCATGCCTTGCTCAAGTCCGCCGTCAAGAATGACGACGTCTGCGGCAAGGGCAGGAACTACTGTCGAGACAGTAGCTGCGTTCGGGCTGTAGATCGACTCTTTGACGAAAGCGGGAACTTCCGCACGCACAACGCTACCGGCAACCAGTGCTCCGAAAAGGAACAGGCTAGCGAGCTTTGAGTGGCGTTGTGCGGACAAAAGGTGCATTACGTAATAAGAGGTTTACTTATTTACTGGCGGCCTGGTGGCCCTTGAACGTGCGAGTTGGCGAGAACTCTCCGAGTTTGTGGCCAACCATATTCTCAGTCACATAAACGGGCAGAAAGCTGCGACCATTGTGGACGTTGAGGTTGAGCCCGACAAAGTCAGGAGTGATCGTCGAACGACGAGACCAAGTTTGGATCGGTTTGCGATCGTTGCTTGCCTGAGCCACAGTTACCTTTTTGGCAAGATGCGGATCTACAAAGAAACCTTTTTTAATTGAACGAGACATAGCTAAGAGAGTTTACTTTTTTTTCTTGAGCTGACGACCGTTACGACGAACGAGAATCTGCGAATTAGTTGGATTGGTCTTCTTGCGAGTCGGGAATCCCTTAGAGAGCTGGCCCCAAGGAGACTGTGGGTGACCACCACCAGAGGTGCGGCCTTCACCACCACCCATAGGGTGATCGACAGGATTCATCGCAACGCCACGAACGCGTGGGCGACGTCCGAGCCAGCGATTACGACCAGCTTTACCTAAGCTCTGTCCGCCGTGCTCGTGATTGCCGACTTCACCGATTGTTGCACGGCAACGAGAGTTGAGGAAACGAATTTCACCGGAAGGCATCTTCACAGTCGCACGATCGCCATCAATCGAAATAAGCTGAGCCGATTGACCAGCAGAGCGGGCGATTTGAGCGCCACGGCCTGGGTGTAATTCGATTGCGTGAATCTTAGTTGCTGGCGGGATCACTGCCAGAGGCATGCTGAAACCGGGAGAAAACTCGACGCGAATGCTGGAGTTGATGAGCTTGTCGCCAGCCTTGACACCGCGAGGGGCAAGGATGTAGCGCTTTTCACCATCCGCATAAGCGAGCAGAGCAATGTTAGCCGAGCGATTCGGATCATACTCGATTGCCTGCACGTTCGCTGGGATGTCCAACTTATCGCGACGGAAGTCGATGATACGGTAAGCGCGCTTGTGACCACCACCACGACGACGAGAAGTGATACGGCCGTAGCAATTACGTCCCTTCTTCTTGTGGTTGTAAGTCGTGAGCAGGCGCTCAGGCTTTTTCTTGGAGACGTCGGCTTTGTTTCGGATGAGGAAACGAGTGCCTGGAGTCAAAGGTCTGGATTTTACGAGTGCCATGATATTTAGGTCTCTTTCGTCTTAGACGAGTTCGATCTTATCTCCTTCCTTAAGGCTAACAATGGCCTTTTTCAGGCCACCTTTAGTCCCTGGACGACCACCACGTGAGCGGTCTGTCTTAGCTTTAGGCTTTCTGTTAAGAATGTTTACTTTGGTTACTGATACGTTGAATACCTTCTCCACTGCACGAGCGACTTCCTTGCGGTTTGCGCGAGGGTTCACTTCGAAAGTGTATTGGTTCAAGTTAGCGGCAAGGTTTGCAGCTTTCTCAGTAACGCGGAATTCGCGTAGAATAGTATTTGCAATAATCATTACTTACTTCCGTTTGCACGAGCGATGATAGTTTCGATGCCCTTAGCGCTCACAATAATGTGGCGGTAGCGGACAACATCGAGAGTGCTGAGGTTACCTGCTTCAGCGAGGGAAAGTCCATCGATGTTGCGAGCAGCCAGTGCAGCATTAGTTTCAAAAGCATCATCGATGATCAAGACCTTGCCGTGCTTAGGAAGCACAGCGGTGAGGACCTGATTGAAAAGCTTCGTCTTAGGCTCCTTTACTTCGAACGCCTCGATTACAGAAATTCCACCATCTATTGCGCGATTGAAAAGCGCACGTCTGAAAGCGAGTGCCTTCATCTTGGTGTTAATCTTTTGTGAGTAGTCGCGTGGCTTTGGTCCGTGCGCAACACCACCATGGCGTTGATGCGGAACGCGGCGCGAACCCTGACGAGCGGTGCCACTTCCCTTTTGACGGAAAAGCTTCTTACCAGAACCGCTCACTTCAGCGCGTGTCTTGGTGCAAGCATTGCCTTGGCGAAGATTCGCCTGGTGTGCGATGACTACCTGACGAAGAGCAGCGATGCCCTTATCGTCGGTGAAAGCGGGAAACGCTGAGAATTCCTTCTCTTCGCTCTTAGTCCCGTCAGCTGTATATACATTAAGTTTCATCTTAGTATGTCCCTTCGATTACGCCTTAGAGGCTTTTGTTTTAATCGCAGTGCGGACGGTGACAAGGCCACCACGTGAGCCAGGAATGCTGCCCTTAACAAGGATCAGATTCTTTTCGGCAATCACTTTAACAATTACAAGGTTTTGAACAGTGCGCTGAACGTCACCCATGTGACCTGGCATTTTCTTACCCTTGATAACGTGGCCGGGCCACTGACACATGCCATAAGAACCACCACGGCGGTGGAACATGGAACCGTGGGATGCAGGACCACCAGCGAAACCGTAGCGCTTCACAACACCTTGGAACCCGCGTCCCTTGGATGTAGCGATGACGTCGATTTTCTGGCCAGCTTCAAAGTGCTCAACCGTCAGCACATCGCCGAGATTGATTTCAGTTTCACCATTGGTGCGGAACTCACTGAGTTCTGCGACCGGCTCAACTCCAGCTTTTTTGAAGTGTCCAAGAGCAGCCTTAGTCAGGCGGTGCTCTTTTTGCTGACGGAAGCCAATTTGAATGGCGTCATATCCGTCCTTCTCAGTCGACTTGACCTGCGTGACCGGGCAAGGACCTGCTTCGATGACAGTAACAGGGATCAAACGATTTGCATCGTCGAATACCTGCGTCATACCTATCTTTTTACCAAGTAGGGCTATGTTCATAATACTAATAGGCAGGTGGAGCGGAGTGCTCCGTTGCGTGACCTGCGTTAGTGGTTAAAATAAAATGTGATTTACCGCCTCAAATGGGAAGCGAGCGACGGAAAAAAGAGTTAAATCTCAGCTCCGTCAACCCCCTATTTCGAAAAAATGCATTATTTTTCAAAGCGGTGCACTTTTAACACCCAAAAGCACGAAAGTCCGCGAAAAGCCGCAGCCTCTATAAGTACTGTAGACCTTTATGTAGATCGACACGAGATATACTATCAGCGGGATCATCAACCGATTCCCTTCTTCGGAAAAATTCGGCAATAACACTCCTGCATGCACAGCAACTAACGTCTACGGCCGACACGCGCGAGCAGATCCCGCATATTATATGCCGCCCTACCATACGAAATACTCAACCTTGCTACATCCACAGGACGCAGAAGGTACTCATTTCCTAGAGATTGCCTCTAGACACGAAAAAGCCCGCGACTCTTGCGAGCGGCGGGCTTTTGAAAATTTCAGCGAATTAACTAAACGTTGATCGAGATATCAACACCAGCTGGGAGGTTGAGCTTTTTGAGCTCGTCCACTGTGGCAGAGGTTGGCTCGATGATGTCAATCAAGCGCTTGTGTGTGCGGACTTCGAATTGGTCCATAGACTTTTTGTTAACGTGCGGAGAACGGTTCACTGTGAGCTTGCCGATGTGAGTCGGAAGCGGCACAGGGCCGGAAACGCGTGCGCCTGAGCGCTTTGCTGTTTCAACGATGTCTGTTGCAGACTGGTCGATGACGCGATAATCGAAGCCTTTTAGGCGGATACGGATACGTTGTTTGCTCATATATTTAGTTTGGTTAAGTTATGTGATGTTTGAAAAAACGAAGGGAGATTAAGTTGAAGAGTATGTTTAAGAACGCCTAAGGCTAATATCTACCACGAGTGGAGGTTTCTAAAATTGCTTTCACTACGTTCGACGGCACTTCTTCAAAACGCTCGGGCTCCATACTAAAGGAAGCACGGCCTTTGCTCAATGAACGCATGATCGTCGAATAGCCGAACATTTCCACGAGGGGAACGAGGGCCGAAATGGATATAAACGCGGGCTTCGCATTGATTTTCTGGATCTGCCCGCGGCGGCGGTTCAAGTCGCCCATGATGTCACCCTGATAATCCTCAGGTGTTTCAACTTCCACATGCATGAGCGGTTCCAGCAAAATCGGACCCGCTTTAAGCATCGCATCACGGAAAGCAAAAATGCCCGCCATCTTGAATGCAATTTCTGAGGAATCGACATCATGAAATGAACCGTCGAAAAGTGTGACTTTGATATCCACCACTGGATAGCCTGCGACGGTGCCATTGCACGACGCTTCTTTAATGCCATCCATGGCTGGTTTGATAAATTCTTTGGGAATGACGCCACCGACTGTTTTGTCGATCACTTCAATGCCGGCGCCGCGCTCAAGCGGTTCGATCTTAATCCGGACGTGGCCATACTGCCCCTTCCCCCCAGACTGGCGGACAAACTTGCCCTCCCCTTCGGCATTGGTGCTTATGGTTTCGCGGTAAGCAATCTGCGGGCGACCAGCTTCGGCCCCCACCTTGAATTCGCGAAACAGGCGGTCTCTAATAATTTCGAGGTGCAACTCGCCCATTCCGGCGATCAAAGTCTGACCGGTTTCTTCATCGGAGCTGACAACGAAGGTCGGGTCTTCTTCGGCGAGGCGTTGAAGACCTAGCGCCATCTTCTCTTGGTCGGCAGTGGTCTTTGGCTCGATTGACATCGAGATCACTGGCTCAGGGAATGTCGGTGGCTCAATGCGCACATCATACCCCTTGGCGCAAAGCGTATCACCGGTCACCACATCGCGCGCACCGACCAGCGCGCAAATGTCGCCAGAATATGCAGTGTCGATGTCTTCGCGGGCATCCGCCTTCATTACGAGGAGACGAGAAATGCGTTCGACCTTACCTGTGCGCGAATTGTGCAGCACAGATCCTTTAGAAATTGAGCCTGAATAAACACGGAAAAATACTAGCTTACCGACGTAACCGTCGTTCATTAGTTTAAACGCAAGGCCTGTAAGCTTTGCATTGTCGTCTGGTTTGATCTCAACGGGGCGCCCTTTCGAATCCTCCGCGATCATCGGCGGCACATCAAGTGGCGACGGCAAATAGTTAACGACCGACTCTAGGACGGATTGAACGCCCTTATTCTTGAACGCGCTCCCTGGCATGACGCCACAGAAATCAAGTGAGATCGTTGCGGTGCGGATCGCCGCACGGATATCATCGGCAGAGAGATCCTGTCCTTCGAGATATTTATCAGCGAAGCCTTCGTCACAGTCAGCCAGCGCTTCGATCAGCTTTTCGCGATACTCAGCAGCTTGATCGACATAGTCGGCGGGAATGTCAGTCACATCGAATGTCATTCCAGACTGATCGACCGGATCATAAAGGATCGCCCGCATCGAAGCGAGATCGATGAGCCCGTTAAAGTCTTCTTCAGCTCCAATCGGAATGAAGATCGGATGTGCATTGGCGCCCAGGCGCTCACGCATGGTCTCAATTGCAGCGAAATAGTCCGCTCCGGTGCGGTCCATCTTATTTACGAATGCAATGCGCGGTACATTGTATTTCGTCATTTGTCGCCAAACCGTTTCGGACTGCGGTTGGACGCCGGCGACGGCGCAAAATACGCCGACCGCCCCGTCTAACACGCGAAGTGAACGTTCCACTTCGGCGGTAAAATCGACGTGCCCTGGGGTGTCGATAATATTAATCTGGTTCTGAATGCCGGCATAACAGCCGTGCTGATTCGTCCAATTACATGAAATTGCAGCGGAGGTAATTGTAATACCTCGCTCACGCTCTTGATCCATCCAATCCGTGACCGCGCTCCCCTCATGAACTTCGCCCATTTTATGGACGACGCCCGTATAGAAGAGGATACGCTCGGTCGTGGTAGTTTTGCCTGCGTCAATATGTGCAACTATGCCGATATTACGCGTATGCTCCAAAGGGAACTTACGTTTCGACGAGTTTACACTGGCTGACATAGTAGCGGACATTGAAATGGACTGGAAAAGAACAGGGGGCGAAGCAGGAACCGAAACTACCAGCGCAGGTGAGCAAACGCGCGGTTTGCTTGAGCCATACGGTGCGTTTCTTCCTTCTTCTTAACGATCGCGCCAGTGTTGTTGTAGGCATCGACGATCTCGTCAGCAAGTGCTTCATTCATAGGAACGCCCTTGCGCTTACGAGCAGAAGTCACCATCCAACGGAAGGCAAGGCTCTGCTGGCGCTCAAATGATACTTCAACCGGCACTTGGTATGTAGCACCACCTACGCGGCGGCTCTTCACTTCAAGCTTAGGGCGAACATTCTCAAGTGCACCCATGATCAAATCAACAGGATCACCCTTGCCGATTTTTTCGCTTACACGCTCGAAAGCGGTGTATACGATGCGCTGAGCAACAGTGCGCTTACCGCGCTCCATGATCATGTTAACGAGAGTGGTAACCACTTCGCTATTATAGCGTGGGTCTGGAATTAAAGGGCGTTTAACGGCTTGTCTACGACGTGACATAATAAAATACGTTTAATGATTAATCCGTTAGTTAGCGACCTTAGGACGCTTAACGCCGTATTTAGAACGGCTACGGCGGCGCTTTTCAACACCAACACAGTCAAGTGTACCACGCACGATGTGGTAACGAACACCAGGAAGATCCTTCACACGACCCCCGCGAACGAGGACGATGCTGTGCTCCTGAAGATTATGACCTTCATCAGGAATGTAAGCGATGACTTCGATTCCATTAGTTAGACGAACCTTTGCCACCTTACGGATAGCGGAATTCGGCTTTTTAGGTGTGCGTGTCATGACCTGGACACAGACGCCGCGGCGGAATGGATTAGCGCGAAGTGCTGGTGACTTCGTCTTCTCCTTCTGCACAATACGCGGATTGCGGACGAGTTGATTAATTGTAGGCATTGAAAAATTTGAATCGCTGGATTTTGAGAAAGACGGCGAAAGTAGCGCTTTGAAAAAGCTGTGCAAGAATTAATCTTGATTTTTTTCGCGATCCGACTGGCGACATTATATGATTGTTTGATTGAGAGATAAGAAGAGGCGAGCGGCATTTGATCCGCCCGCCTCTGTAAAGGATTGAAACGGTTTAGCTAGCCTCTTCGCTTTCTGCGGCTTCGGTGTTTTCAGCTGCGGCTTCAGGGGCCGCTTCGACTTCTGGAGTCGGCTCTGGAGCTGGGATGGCAACGCCTTCCACTAGCTTTGCAGCTTCTTCTGGAGTCAACTGCACCGGCTCTGCGCCGAGTGTGTCGATGCGGAGGTTACGGTAAACAGGCAGGCCTGTTCCGGCCGGAATGAGGTGACCCATAATGACGTTTTCCTTGAAGCCCTTAAGATTATCAACCTTGCCCAATGTAGAGGCGTCGGTGAGAACACGTGTGGTTTCTTGGAAGGAAGCGGCAGAGATAAAGGACTCTGTCTCAAGAGACGCCTTGGTAATACCGAGGAGCACTGGCTCACCTTCAGCAGGCATACCACCAGCATCTTCGATATGACTGTTAGCGCTCATGAACATGAAGCGGTCAACTTGCTCGCCCCAGAAGAAGTCAGAGTCACCTGGATCGGTGATGCGGACCTTCTTGAGCATTTGCGAGATGATCACCTCAATGTGCTTATCATTAATGCTAACACCCTGCAGGCGGTAGACCTTCTGAATCTCAGCGATCAGGTAATCCTGAACAGCCGATGGTCCGAGAATGTCGAGTACTTCGTGCGGATCGGCGCCACCTTCAGTGAGGTGCTGGCCACGATGGACCAAATCACCGACCTGAATAACGAGATGCTTACCGTGGGGGATGAGATGCGCTTCTTCTTGATCTGTTTCAGGATCAGTCACGAGGAGCTTCTTCTTGCCACGAACAGTGCCATCAAGCGAAACGATACCGTCGATCTTAGCCATTTCTGCGGCTTCCTTCGGACGCCGTGCTTCGAAGAGCTCAGCAACACGCGGTAGACCACCAGTAATATCCTGCGTCTTCGACGCCTGACGTGGTGTCTTCGCAAGCATGGTACCCGGTGCGATCTCGTCGTCTTCGTTGACGGAGAGCTGCGCACCAGTCGGAATTGCATAGGTAGCAATCACCTTGCCGGCGTCGTCGATAATCTCGACTTGCGGGTTGAGGTCTTCCTTGTGCTCGATCACGATCGTCGCGATACGGCCAGTGGACTCGTCGAGCTCGCGCTTAACGGTGACCCCAGGGATCATTTCGTGGTAGCCGATACGACCAGCCTTCTCGGAGAGAATTGGGATATTGTGCGGATCCCACATGGCGAGGATGTCGTCCTTGTTGATCGAACCACCATCAGCAATGGTCAGAACCGAACCAACGATGATCTTGTAGACTTCGATTTCGCGGTCGTCTTCATCAAGAATCTGGACGGAGCCAGTCTTGTTGAGAACGATGTTTGCGCCATCAGCAGTCTGCACGATGCGGAGGCCACGGTATTTAACCTTACCACCGACGCGGATCTTAATCTCAGGATTCTTGAGAACACCACTAGCGATACCACCGATGTGGAAAGTTCGCATAGTCAGCTGTGTGCCTGGCTCACCAATCGACTGAGCGGCGATGATACCAACTGCAGAACCTCGTTCAACCATGGCGTTAGTCGCCGGATTGATGCCGTATTCGAGTGCAGTGATGCCGACCTTCTTACGAGTGGTGAGTGAAGAAAGAACCTTCACGCGCTCGATGCCCAGATCTTCGATCTGCTTAGCGACTGCCTCGGTGATGAGTTCACCGTTCTTGACGAGGATCTCATCAGGGCTCAGTGGGTTCTTAATATCATTCGATGAGCAACGCCCTTCGATACGATCATAAAGGCTTACAATCTCGTCGTCACCTTCGTAGATCGCGTGCTTCCAGACACCGTCACGGTTGCCATCGTCATATTCTTCGATGATGCAGTCCATCGCGACGTCACAGAGCTTACGAGTGAGGTAACCAGCATCCGCGGTTTTAAGTGCGGTATCGGCTAGACCCTTACGAGCACCGTGAGTAGAGATGAAATATTCGAGAACGGATAGACCTTCACGGAAAGACGAGAGAATCGGACGTTCGATAATTTCACCAGATGGTTTGGCCATCAAACCACGAGTTCCGCAAAGCTGACGAACCTGTTGTTTGTTACCACGAGCACCTGAATCCATCATCAAGTAAACCGGATTCACAGTGTCCTTACCGCCATTGCTCTTCAATTCCTCGAATACAGCCTTAGCGATTTCGTCTGTGCAACCTGTCCAGATATCAATGATCTTATTGTAACGCTCACCTTCGGTGATGATACCCTTGCCATATTGGCCTTCGACTTCGTCGATACGCTTACGAGACGCAGCAACAATTGCTGGCTTGGTAGGCGGGATAATCATGTCATCGATACCGATGGAGACACCGGCACGAGTCGCAACCTTGAAGCCGACGTCCTTAAGGATGTCGAGCGTCTCAACAGTGCGAACGCGGCCGACAGTCTTGTAAGTCTGAAGAATCAAATCACCCAGCTTGCTCTTAGGCACGGGGAAGTTAATAAACCCGAGCTCGTTTGGCCAGATGGTGTTGAAGATCACACGACCGATCGTAGTGCGGATAATCTTCTTCTCGGTGTTACCGTAAGGTGTTTCTTCCTTACCGAAGTCAGGATTAACGTAGTTGATCCAATCATGATCCTTAAACGCACCATCTGCGACGGCGGTTTCCACTTCGTCAGAGCTCACGAGCATCGACAAACGTTTGCCTTCGACTGGCTTAACTGGCGGGTCAAGTGTCAGGAAGTAAGAACCCAGGACGATATCCTGCGACGGAGTCAGAATCGGCTTACCACTGGAAGGCGAGAAGATATTGTGCGTCGCCATCATGAGGGTCTTCGCTTCCATCACTGCTTCGAGTGATAGAGGAACGTGGACCGCCATTTGGTCACCATCGAAGTCAGCGTTATACGCTGTGCAAACGAGTGGGTGAACACGGATGGCATTACCTTCAATCAATACAGGCTCAAAGGCCTGAATGGAAAGACGGTGCAAAGTAGGCGCACGATTCAACAGGACTGGATGCCCCTTCGTGACTTCTTCAAGAATATCCCAAACTTCTGGAGACTGCTTCTCGATCATTTTACGCGCACCACGAACGGTGTGCACGAAGCCAAGCTCTTTGAGGCGGCGGATGATGAATGGCTCGAAAAGAACGAGTGCCATCTTCTTAGGAAGACCACACTGGCTGAGCTTCAAAGAAGGACCTGAGACAATCACCGAACGACCGGAATAATCAACGCGCTTACCGAGAAGATTTTGACGGAAGCGACCTTGCTTACCTTTAAGCATGTCAGAGAGTGACTTCAGTGGGCGATTACCCGCACCAGTGACAGCACGGCCGTGACGACCATTATCGAATAGCGCGTCCACAGCTTCCTGCAGCATACGCTTCTCATTGTTAATGATCACGTCTGGAGTCTTCAGTTGAAGCAGGTTCTTCAGACGATTGTTACGGTTGATCACACGACGGTAGAGGTCGTTCAAATCGGATGTCGCGAAACGGCCACCTTCAAGCGGCACCAACGGACGGAGATCTGGCGGAATGACAGGCAGGACTTCGAGGACCATCCACTCTGGACGAGTGCCGGACTCCATGAAGCCTTGAATTGTCTTCAGACGCTTGGAGAGCTTCTTCTTGATCTGCTTCGAACGAGTCGCGTGCATTTGCTCATGGAGCTCTGCAACAGTGGACTCGAGCTCAACGCGTGCCAGAGCATCGCGAACACCCGCCGCACCCATACGGGCAACGAATGAATCTTCACCATACTCGTCTTGAGCTTGGAGATACTCTTGCTCGGTAAGGAGCTGACGCTCTTCGAGTGGAGTCTTACCCGGATCGATCACGAGATAGTTCTCGTAATAGATGACGCGCTCAAGATTGCGCGCAGTGATGTCGAGGAGCAGGCCGAGACGACTCGGCATGCTCTTCAAGAACCAGATGTGAGAAACAGGAACGGCGAGTTCGATATGCCCCATGCGGTCGCGACGAACGCGAGACACAGTCACTTCGACACCACAACGGTCGCAGATCACACCCTTATATTTGATACGCTTGTATTTACCACAAGCGCACTCGTAGTCACGCACAGGGCCGAAGATACGCTGGCAGAAAAGACCACCTGGCTCCGGCTTAAATGTACGGTAATTAATCGTCTCGGGATTCTTCACCTCACCGCGGGACCATTCACGAATGGCCTCGGGGGAAGCGACAGAAATGCCGACTTGATCGAAGGACTTGGTGGCTTCATAGCCAAGAATGTCGCGTGCTACTTCAGTACTCATTAATAAAAACCTTTTTTGAAATTTGCGTTTAAACGATACTCTTAGCAGGACGCATCAAGCACAGTGCTCGATGTGAACTTACCGTCGGAGCTGAGACGAACGTCAAGACAGAGACTCTGAATTTCCTTCATCAAAACGTTGAACGATTGAGGCGTGCCAGCATACAAGCTATTGTCACCCTTAACGAGCGACTCATAGATGCGTGTTCGACCTGCAACATCATCGGATTTAACAGTGAGGAGCTCCTGCAAAGTGTATGCAGCGCCGTAGGCCTCAAGTGCCCAAACTTCCATCTCCCCGAAACGCTGACCACCATACTGTGCCTTACCACCGAGCGGCTGCTGGGTAATGAGGGAGTAAGGACCAACCGCACGAGCGTGGATCTTCGAAGCCACAAGGTGATTAAGCTTCAACATATACATGTAGCCTACCACGACCTCTTGAGCTAGTGGCTCACCGGACTGACCATCAAAGAGTACACTCTTACCAGTCGTCGGTAGGCCAGCTTCGTGGAGATACTCACGAACACGGGCTTCACTAATGCCGTCGAACACTGGAGTCGCCACCATGATGCCGAGCTTCTTACAAGCCCAACCGAGGTGAGTCTCTAGGACCTGCCCAACATTCATTCGAGAAGGAACACCAAGTGGGTTCAAGCAAATCTCAATTGGAGTGCCGTCTGGTAGGTGCGGCATGTCTTCTTCGGGAACAATCTTAGCGACAACACCCTTATTACCGTGACGACCCGCCATCTTATCGCCGACCTCCATCTTACACTTCTTGGCGATGTAGACCTTAACACTCTTAACCACGCCTTGATCTGCATCTTCACCAGACTCAACACCTGTGACCTTACGCTCACGGTCAAAGTCTAGCTCGTCGAACTTACCTTGGTAGTTGCTGACGATCTCCATGATCTTGATCTTCACCGGTGAAGGATCGATCTCGATGTGCTTGGAGACGGCTGCAAGACGGCGAAGTAATGTCTTCGTGATCTTACGATTCGCAGGGATGATGATTTCGTCGGTGTCGCCATTCTTGACGTCCAGAGGAATCTTTTCCCCCAAGAGGATGTTAGAAAGTGCCTCAGTGAGATCTTCACGAAGCTTATCACTCTGCGAGCGATATTCTTCGTTGATCTTCTTAACCTGACGACGGCGATCGGAAGAGGAAAGCTCTTCTGGCTCACCATCGACACGGGCCGAAACCTTTACGTCCATGACGATCCCGCGAACGCCTGATGGGACCACGAGTGAAGAATCCTTCACGTCAGCTGCCTTCTCACCGAAAATCGCGCGAAGAAGTTTTTCTTCCGGAGCAAGCTCAGTTTCAGACTTCGGAGTGATCTTACCGACGAGAATGTCGCCAGGCTTCACTTCCGCACCGACACGAATGACACCATCGTGGTTAAGGTCCTTCAGGGCCTCTTCACCCACATTAGGGATATCGCGTGTGATTTCTTCCGGTCCGAGTTTCGTATCACGGGCAGTTACTTCAAACTCGTCCACGTGGATCGAGGTGAAGATGTCGTCCTTAACGATCTTCTCGGAGATAAGAATCGCATCCTCGAAGTTATAACCATTCCACGGCATGAACGCCACGAGAATGTTACGTCCGATTGCAAGCTCACCATTATCAGTGGAAGCACCGTCCGCGATCACGTCGCCCTTCTTGACGGGTTGGCCCTTCGCGACGATTGGCTTCTGATTGAAGCAAGTGCCCGCATTCGAGCGCATGAACTTGCGAAGGTTGTAGACAAAGATGCCCTTCTTGGCATCTGTACTCAACTCCTTCATTTTCGGAATTTCACCATCCGAAGTCAGAACGATGCGGTTGGCGTCAACTGAAGCAATAATCCCGTCGATGTCTGCGATTTCGACTGTCTTCGAGTCGATCGCAACGCGGCTTTCAATACCGGTGCCAACAAATGGCGCCTCCGATTGAAGCAATGGCACACCTTGACGTTGCATATTCGATCCCATGAGCGCGCGATTCGCATCATCGTGCTCGAGGAATGGAATGATACCCGCAGCAACCGAAATCAGCTGCTTTGGAGACACGTCCATGTAGTTCACGTCTTTACCCTCAACTTCGAGCACCTCATCACGCTTACGGCATGTGACGCGGCCAACGAGATTGCTATTTTCGTCGAGTTCGGAATTCGCCTGCGCAATCATGTGCGGCTCTTCCTGGTCGGCGTTCAAGTATTCGACTTCGTCGGTAACGTGACCATTCACAACCTTACGGTATGGAGTTTCAATGAAACCAAATTCATTGATGGTAGCGTAAAGTGAAAGCGAGTTAATCAGACCGATGTTCGGCCCTTCCGGTGTTTCAATCGGGCAGATACGACCGTAGTGAGACGGGTGAACGTCACGCACTTCGAAACCGGCACGCTCACGATTCAAACCACCGGGTCCAAGAGCGGACAGACGGCGTTTGTGTGTGAGCTCAGCAAGCGGATTAATTTGGTCCATGAACTGAGAGAGCTGGCTACGCGCGAAGAAATCGCGGATAACAGTGCTCAAAGCCTTCGGATTGATCAGCTTCTGTGGAGAGATCGAGTCAACACTCTGATCGTATAGTGTCATACGCTCCTTAACGAGACGCTCTGTGCGAGCCAGGCCGACACGACATTGGTTAGCAAGAAGTTCACCCACTGTGCGCACACGACGACTACCCAAGTGGTCAATATCGTCGAGCATTCCGTCACCGCGCTTGAGGCGCGTGAGATACTTAGTCGCTTCAACTACGTCTTCCGCACTGATCACGCGGAAGTCCAGATCGGTGTTCATCGCAAGCTTCTGGTTGAGCTTGTAACGACCTACGCGACCCAAGTCATAACGACGTGGATCTTGGAAAAGGCGCTTGAGCAATGCCTTGGCATTTGCAGTTGTGGGGGGCTCACCCGGGCGAAGGCGCTTGTAGATATCCTTCAGCGCTTCTTCTTCGTTTTGGGTCGGGTCCTTCTTGAGGCAGCGAATGATGGCACCATCATCGACAGTTGTGTCAATCGTAGTGACCTTCTTAAGGCCAGCCTTTGCGAACGATCGAACAATCGTCTTAGTGAGCGGTTCAAACGCACGTGCAAGCACGACGCCCTTATCCGCATCTACAATGTCTTCGGTGAGCACGAGGTTCGAAACAGAGTCACGCTTCAACGCCTCAGCGACCGTGATCTCATCCAACTCGTAGAAAAGATTAAGAATGTCTGCATCGGAGCTGTAACCCATCGCACGCAGCAGAGTGGTGAGCAGGAACTTACGACGACGACGACGACGGTCGAGGTAGACATATAGCAGATCGTTCTGATCGAACTGCACTTCGAGCCAGGTACCACGGTCCGGAATAATACGGAAGGCATGCAGAACCTTGCCGCTGGTGTGTACGCTCTCTTCGAAAGCGATACCAGGCGAGCGGTGGAGTTGGCTAACAATAACGCGCTCGGCGCCGTTAATGATGAAAGAGCCGCGCTCGGAGATCATCGGCAATTCGCCCATGTAGATCTCTTCGTCCTTGATATGGTCTTCTTCGCGCAGGCGAAGCTTCACATACAATGAAACAGAGTAAGTAACACCCTCGCGGATCGCTTCGATCTCAGTTTCGCGTGGTGGTGTTGCAGTGTAGCTGACATATTCGAGATGGCAGCGGCTGTCATAACTCTCAATGGGAAACACCTCGGAAAATACGGCTTCGAGGCCCACTTGTTTACGTTGCGTAGGAGCCAGATCCATTTGAAGGAATTCCGTAAAGGAATCGATCTGATTTTCAATCAGATTGGGTGGCTGGATAACTTCCTTGAGCTTACCGAAATTAATGCGTTTTGACATAGAGCGGATGTCCGATGACGGTTAAAAAGAGTGTGAGGACTAACATGTGCCGACCTAGTGACGGCGAAAAGACAAAAACAGCTAGGCGATACTCACCCGATTTGGATGAGCTCACCTAACTGTGGAAATTGTGGGCTATTGAATATGAGCTGGGATGAGTATCCGATTACTTTAATTCTACCTTAGCACCTGCAGCTTCGAGCTTCTTCTTGATCTCTTCTGCTTCGTCCTTAGTTGCGCCTTCCTTGACGGTCTTAGGTGCACCTTCTACGAGGTCCTTAGCTTCCTTCAGACCGAGGCCTGTGATAGCGCGGACTTCCTTAATCGAAGCGATCTTGTTCGCGCCAGCGGCTACGAAGATGACGTCAAATTCGTCTTTTTCTTCAACAACTTCTGCAGCAGCGGCACCGCCAGCAGCAGCAACAGCGACAGGAGCAGCAGCGCTTACGCCCCACTTCTCTTCGAGTGTTTTAACGAGATCTGCCACTTCGAGCACTGTTTGTGCGGAGAGGAAATCGATTACTTGTTCTTTTGTGATATCTGCCATGATGTTATACCTTTCAATTGGTTAGCATCCCAAGTGTTGGGATATTTAAGAGGGGAACTCCTCCTAACCGGATTATTTTGGTTATTTTAAGGCCGCCCACCCGAGGGATGGACGACCAGAAATTGATTTGAGGACTACTCGCCGTCTTTTTCGGCCTTGGCCTGGAGAACGTAGAGTAGGCTTTGCGGAACAGCGTTGAGGACTCGGACGAATCCGGTCGCTGGCTGTGTAAGAAGTCCGAGGAGTTGAGCACGAAGCGCTTCGAGTCCTGGAAGACTCGCCAATACCGCGATCTCTTCCTTTGTCAGTGCCTTCTCGTTAAGGATGCCGGCTTTGACGTCGATCTTTTCCTTTTTCTTGAAGAACTCACCAATTATCTTAGCGACTCCAGATGGGTTATCACCACCGACGATGATCGCATTTTGACCAGTCAAGTGCTCACTGAGATCAGGGAGTGCCTTGGCTGCGGCTGCGACACCGAAAATGCTGTTTTTAATAACGTGGAACTCAGCGTTGTGCACTGCTAGAGAGGCGCGTAGTTCTGCGATTTCCTCGACGGTAATACGCTCGTAATTAGCGAGGTAAACGTAATCGGACTTGTCGAGGTGATGGTTCACCTCTTCAACGAGATATTGTTTTTCTGGTCTCATGTGATGTCAGTCTCCCTTAGCTCTTGTTATAAGATGCGGCGTCAACGCCGATAGCTGGGCTCATTGTCGAGCTCAATGCGAGCGTCTTGATGAACTTGCCAGAAGCGCCTTGAGGACGTGCGCCATTGAGGGCATTGATTGCCGCCTCAGCATTGTCCACGATTTGCTCTGGTGTGAAGGAGCGCTTGCCCACGACGATGGCGACATTTGCAGTCTTATCCATCTTGAACTCAACGCGTCCAGCTTTCACGAGCTTGATGCCTTCAGCAACGTCGTCAGTCACGGTACCGGACTTTGGATTCGGCATGAGGCCACGAGGTCCAAGCACTCGAGCTACCTTACGGACGCTCTTCATGGCACTGGTCGTGGAGATCGCGACGTCGAAATCTGTCCATCCACCGAGTACCTTCTCGATAAGATCATCGAAGCCGGCTTCGTCTGCGCCTGCTGCAATCGCTTCTTCAGGATTTTCAGTGAACACGATAACGCGAACAGTCTTACCGCTACCGTGAGGAAGCTGGAGAGTGCCGCGCACCATTTGATCACTCTTGCGAGGATCGACCGTAAGATTAGCGTAGAGCTCAACGGTTTCGTCGAACTTCGCCTTCGGTAGTTTGTTTAGTAACGCAGACGCTTCTGCGACCGAATAGGTCTTCTCCAAGTCAACCATTTCGGCTGATTGGCGATAGCGCTTGCTTCCCTTAATTTGCTGGGTGGCCATAGTAGTTATATTTAGTGGTTAAAAATTAGCCCGCGACCTCAAGACCCATCGAACGGGCGGTGCCGGCGATGATCTTGAAAGCTGCGTCCTCGTTTTGTGCATTGAGGTCGTCTTTTTTGATCTCAATGATTTCGAGGATTTGCTTGCGTGTAACCGTCCCGACTTTGTCGCGGTTTGGTACACCCGATCCCTTTGCGATACCGGCAGCCTTCTTAAGAAGGACAGCTGCTGGTGGAGATTTCAGGATGAAACTGAAGGAGCGATCGGCGTAGACTGTGATGACAACAGGGAGGATCGTGCCCGCCTGGTCTTTAGTCTTCGCGTTATACTCCTTGCAGAAGCCCATGATGTTTACACCCTGCGCACCGAGAGCTGGACCAACCGGAGGGGCTGGGTTAGCTGCACCTGCTGGCAGTTGTAAGCGAATTTGTCCTATTACTTTTTTAGACATGGCTGTTAGCTTTCTTCTGTTCTCTGGACTTGCCAGTATTCAAGTTCAACAGGCGTGAATCGCCCGAAAATAGATACGGAAACCTTTAATTTACCCTTGTCAGGGTCGATTTCCTCGATTTTGCCAACTAGGTTCATGAATGGACCATCGTTGACCTTAACCATTTCACCGATATCGTATTCGATCTTAGGCTTTTCTTTGCCTTCGGCTTCCTGGACTTGGTTGATAATGCGCTCGATCTCGCTCTGCTTGAGAGGATTCGGGCGGTCACCACCAACAAAATTAATGATGCCATGGCCTTCGCGAACGAAATACCAAGGCTTTTGCAACAAGTTGCCGTCATCATCATACAGGCGCATATTAACGAAAATATAGCCCGGGTAAAATTTACGCGTAATTGTCTTTTTCTTGCCGCTCTTTACTTCCGAAACCGTCTCGGTAGGCATGAGCACTTCAAAGACATAGTCCTCCATCTCTTCGATCGCGATGAACTTATCGAGGTACTTCTTAGCCTTGCCCTCTTGATTAGAGAGAGTTTGGACAGCGAACCAATTGGGGCCTGAAAATGAATTAGACATATTTACGTCTGGATCTTAAAAAAATTAATGGTGCCTGAAATCGATATTGATTGGCGACGTGCTACTGAACCCAAGAGGTTAGTAGATCGACACCATTCATGAGCGAAAAGTCGGTCAGTGCGATAAAGGAGCCAAGAATTGCAGTGGCGACAAGAACAACGATCGTCGAATCACGCAATTCAGTCTTGCTCGGCCAAGTGGCCTTTTTGAGCTCGGTCATCGTCTCCTTGTAGAAAAGACGAATGCTTGTGAATGGATTTTTCATTTGATGTAAAAATGGCAGGAGAGGAGGGACTTGAACCCACAACTTACGGTTTTGGAGACCGTTGCTCTACCAATTGAACTACTCTCCTGTGGTTTTTATCTATAGTCCTGTTTAAGACAGTAAAGCCGAGAGCCCGTTTAGAGCCCTCGGCAGAAACTGGAATCGATCTGGCTTAGATTATTTAATAACCTCAGTCACACGTCCGGCACCGATAGTACGGCCACCTTCGCGAATCGCGAAACGTTGACCAGCTTCCATCGCGATCTTCTTACCAAGCTCAATAGTAACGGTAAGATTATCACCAGGCATGACCATCTCAACACCCTCTGGGCACTTGATGATACCAGTGACATCGGCAGTGCCGAAGAAGAACTGTGGACGGTAACCGTCGAAGAATGGTGTGTGACGACCGCCCTCATCCTTAGTAAGGACATAAAGCTCAGCCAGACCAGTCGTGTGCGGAGTGATTGAACCCGGCTTAGCGATCACGTGACCACGCTCGATGGATTCCTTATCGATACCACGAAGAAGGATACCAACATTGTCGCCAGCTTGACCTCGATCGAGTTGCTTGCGGAACATTTCAACACCTGTAACAGTTGTCTTCATTGTATCACCAAGACCGACGATTTCGATTTCTTCGCCAACCTTAACAACACCACGCTCGATACGTCCTGTTGCAACTGTTCCACGACCTGTGATCGAGAAAACGTCTTCAACAGACATGAGGAGTGGCTTGTCGATTTCACGAAGAGGCTCAGCAACATCTTTGTCGATCGCATCCATAAGCGCTGTGATCGCTTCAGCGCCACCAGGCTTACCTTCAAGAGCTGCAGTCGCAGAACCACGCACGATAGTGATATCATCACCCGGGTAGTCGTACTTAGAAAGGAGGTCACGGACTTCCATCTCGACGAGCTCAAGAAGCTCTTCGTCGTCAAGCAGGTCGACTTTATTAAGCCATACCACAATAGTAGGAACACCAATCTGCTGAGCCAAGAGGATGTGCTCACGAGTCTGTGGCATAGGGCCATCAGAAGCAGAAACAACCAAGATTGCGCCGTCCATTTGAGCAGCACCTGTGATCATGTTCTTAACGAAGTCAGCGTGTCCTGGGCAGTCAACGTGTGCGTAGTGACGTGTTTCTGTTTCGTATTCAACGTGCGCAACAGCAATCGTGACAGTCTTAGTGGCGTCACGAACAGTGCCGCCCTTAGCGATATCCGCATAAGACTTGAACTTAGCAAGTCCCTTGTCTGCTTGAACCTTGAGGATCGCAGTCGTTGTAGTTGTTTTACCGTGGTCAATGTGGCCAATAGTGCCGACGTTGACGTGTGGTTTTGTTCTTTCGAATGTTTCCTTAGCCATGATTGATGTGATTTAGTGTTAAGAGATTGTGATTATGTTTATACTGGAGCCCTCGAGCGGAATCGAACCGCCGACCTCATCCTTACCAAGGATGCGCTCTACCACTGAGCTACAAGGGCGCATTAGCAAAGACTATGAAAAGAGCTATTCCATCTCCCACGCGGACAGCGTGGAAAATGAAAGTCCGCGAAAATGCTCCCCCCCAATAGACCCGTCAATACTTAATTCAAAAAAAACGGCACTACTTTTAAACCCCTTATTTACAGGCATTTCGCCCGCTAAAAAGCCGCGAAAAGCCGTTTACCAGTAAATAGGTCATCGCAGCGATCAGAATTACAGACGGCCCGCTCGGCAGATCTAGCGAAAAGCTTAGCCCTAAGCCCACAAAAACGAAGGCAATATTGAGCAAGATCGCCACAACCAGCATGCGCCACAAGCTCCGCGCCCCGATTGCCGCAATCGCTGGCGGCAGCGTCAGAAGGGCGATCACAAGGACAATCCCCACAAACGAAACCATAATTACCACCGTCAGCGCGGTCAGCATCAACAGCAGCATATAGACCCAATCCGCACGCACCCCTCGAATCGAGGCATACTCGGCGTCAAAGCACACCGCAATGATCTGCCGGTGCCACACCCCGAGAATCCCTAGGATCAAGGCGCCGACGCCCCCCGCAATCCATAGATCCGACCTAGTCACCAGCAAGATATCACCAAAGAAATACGCCATCGGGTCCACATAGCCCGGCGTCCGCGCGATAAACAACAGCCCAACCGCCATCCCCGTCACCCAAATCGAGCCAATCAGCGCATCTTCGCGCTGACGCGACCGCAACGACACCCAACCGATCAAGCCCGCAGCCATTAACGCCACCACCAGAGCCCCCAGCATCGGGTGCAACCAATCCCAGCCAAACACAGCACGACAATACAGCGCCACACCGATGCCACCGAGCGCCGAGTGCGCAATCGCCGCCGCTAAATAACTAATACGCCGCGCCACTACAAAGGTGCCCACCGCACCGAGCGGAATGCTACCAATCAGCCCCAAACACAGCGCATAGCGTAAAAATGCCAAATCGGGGTCCAGCAATGCCTTAAAGAACTCAACCATGATGATGCCCCCCATGACTATCCAGATGCTCATGATCATGCTGCACCATGCGCACCTCAAAACCGTACAGCTGGCGCAAGCGATCATCCGTCAACTCAGCCGTCGGATGCACATGCACACAGCGATTCACGCAGACCACCTTCGGCACCGAACGCGACACAAAAGCCAAATCGTGCGACACCGTCACCAGTGTCAAGTCCGCCTGCAGCGCCTTTAAGCTCTTAAGTAACCGCTCCTCCGCAGCCACATCGACATGCGCAGTCGGCTCATCCAGCAATAACACGTCCACATCGGCAGCTAACGCCCGCGCGATCAATACCGCTTGGCGCTGCCCGCCTGACAGCGCTGCAAACGAATCCTGCGCTCGAGCCGCCAAGCCCATCTGCTCCAGCGCCTCCAGCGCTCGCGACGTATCCCTGCGGCTAGCAAACCCAAAAGTGCTCCGCTCCAACCGCCCCATTAGCACCACATCGAGCACCGAAACCGGAAACAGCGGGTCAAAATCAATATGCTGTGGCACATACCCGACCCGCGAACGCGAGCGTTTCGGCGAATCACCCAACAAGTGAACCTTTCCCTGATCTGGCTGCAATAAGCCCAGCATCAGCTTCAACAAAGTCGACTTCCCGCCACCATTGGGACCCACCACACAGACCGACTCGCCTTTATATATATCAAAGTCCGCATCCTCAACAACCAGCGAGCGGCCGTAGCTAAAAGAGACACCCTCAAAGCAAATCACCGGCTCCCCGGAATGATGCTCACACCCACAAGTAGTATGCGTCTGACAATCACTCATCGCGCAAAGCCCCCTTCCAGCGCATTTGCGATCTCAGCCAGCCCCGCAATATAGTCAGTCGGCAACAGATTCACCTCGACCACTGGAACCCCCAGCGCATCCGCTAAAATCGTCGCCGTCGTGCGCCCAAACTCAGGCTGTGTAAAAATCGCCCCCACCTCCGCCGCACGCGCCTGCACGATCAAATCCGCAACACGCCCGGCCGACGGCGCCGTGCCCGACTGCTCGATCGACAACTGCACCAGACCATAGCGCTCCGCGAAGTGCCCCAACGCCGGATGGTTAATAAAAAACGCACGCCCCGCATACGGGGATAACTGCGCCCGAATCGCCACGTCCAACGCAACCAGCTCTGCAATCAAAGCCTCCGCATTGCTCCGAAAGACATCCGCCGACTCAGGCTCCAGCTCAATCAAGGCATCGCGCATCTGCTCAACCACTTCAACCATCTGCACCGGATCGAGCCAAATATGCGGATCATTCTCGCCATGGTCGTGGCTGTGATCATGTCCGGCATACTCACACTGCTCCGCAATCTGCCCACCGGTCTGCTCGATCCGCACACCCGCCATCGACGACTGCATCCGCTTAAACAACGGCCCCTCGATCGGCATCCCGATGCCAAAATACACATCAGCCCGCGCCAACTGCGCTATCTGCGCAGCACCCGGCGCATACATCTCAGGGCTCTGCCCAGGACGCACCAGCACCTCAGCCGACACTAAATCACCCCCGATTCGCTCGACGAAATATCTCTGCGGCTGCACCGTGCTCCACACGGTAAGACCGCCACCCTCGGAACGCTTCTCCTGCCCACACGCAACACAAAGCAACGCAGCCACGACGGCGACGAGACCAAGAGAGAAAGATTTGCTCCACTGAATCTGCATAACAAATAAGAACCCGAACCATCACCCATGACACTCAAGCCCCCAGCGACAATAACAAAACTGTCAGCGCCAAGTCTTGCTAGCGTGCTAGCGCTGCATCAACAGCGAAATTACATACTGCCTAGGACCGGCTTCACCGATTCTCTACAAGGAGTCCACGCACCATTTGTAGCAAAATCGGGAACCGCTTACAACCGCACTACTGCCCCAACCCGAATGCAGCATGCACCACACGTGTCGCTAGTTCGGCATCCTTCGGATCGATGCCCACTGAAATCTTTATCTCGGAGGTGCTGACCAGCTGAATATTAATACTCGCGCCAGCGAGTGCCTCGAAGAGCTGCGCTGCGACACCGGAGTGCGAGCGCATGCCGACGCCGACCACGGAGACCTTAGCAATATCGTTGGCTTCAAAAAGTTTGCCGCTGGCTTCGTCTGGGAATGATTCTTTCACGACCTTCTCGGCACGGTAAATATCATCACGCGGCACGGTAAACGTCATGTTTGCCTTACCATCACGACCGATATTCTGCACGATCATGTCGACGCTGATATCTGCATCGGCCAAGGCCTTGAAGAGCTTCGCCGCGGTGCCGGGACGATCAGGCAAATCACTCGCAACGATTTTTGCCTGGTTTTTATCAAGTGCGACACCGCTCACAACGACGTCTTCCATAGAGGCTGCTTCTTCTTTCACGATAGTTCCTGGGTTGTTATTAAAACTGGAGCGGACTTCAAATATAACATTAAATTTTTGCGCAAACTCGACGGCGCGGTTTTGCATGACTTTCGATCCGCTGCTGGCGAGTTCGAGCATTTCCTCGTAGGAGATCTCGTCGAGCTTGGTCGCATTCGGGACGATACGCGGATCTGCCGTGTAAACCCCATCCACATCAGTGCAGATCTGGCAAAGGTCGGCCTTCAGCGCCGCCGCGATCGCAATCGCACTGAGATCGGAGCCACCACGTCCGAGCGTGGTGATCTGGCCATCAGGCGAATGGCCCTGGAAGCCGGCCAGAATCACGACCTTTCCCGCATCGAGTTGGGCTTGAATATCGCCACCAGAAATGCTGGTGATACGCGCACGTGTGTGCTCCGGATTAGTCAAAATACCTGCCTGCGCTCCAGTGCGAGAAACCGCCGGCACACCTAAGGCATGCAGCGCCATAGCGGTTAGAGCGATCGTCTCTTG
>DJBY01000033.1:35895-44872 GCA_002430605.1 Opitutia bacterium UBA5964
GAACGAGCCGACACCACTACAATCACTTGATTGCCAGCATCACGCGTTTCCTTAACCCGACGGGCTACATTCTTGATGCGATCAACATCGCCAACCGATGTGCCGCCATATTTTTGAACGATGAGTGCCATTTTTTTTAAAGCTAAAAAATCAGAAAGTAAAGTGAGAGCCGAAGCGAATACTAGGTATGGCAAGTTTCAAGACCAGACTTTCGTCCGTGAGCGAGAAATCCCGATCCCTTGCAGACTCATCTCCACACCCTAGCTGCCCAAATTGACAGATCACTACAAAAATCAGACAATTTAATGGGAAACGCTACCCACCACTAAAGCTCATGTCTGAGCGCAAACTCATCTTCACGCGCCGCCTAATAGTTCGGCTCGAAAATGCGGAAGCTCACTGGTGCTTCAACGACCACGGATTCAGCAGTCAGTGCCGCCTTCGCGGCAGTCACAGCGGTCTCATTACTCTTATGCGTAGTCAGCATGATCAAAGCGGTACCATCAGCCAACTCCTTTTGATTAACCGTCGCAAAACTGATATGCTGCGTGGCAAGGATGTTTGAGATCTTCGCTAACACGCCTTCTTCGTCTTTCACATGAACGCGGATATAATAGCGCCCAGTGAGATCCGCAGGAGCCGCGAGCTCGAGACCATCAGCCATCTGACGGTAGAGCTGCTCATCCTCCTCCGAGATCACTGGTTTTGGACCGCCCTGAATCATAAAGACGGCATCGGCAATATCACTAATCACAGAGCTGGATGTCGCATCCTGGCCTGCGCCACGACCAATCAGCACCGTCGTGCCGACCACGTCGCCCGTCACACTGACTCCATTGTAAACCTCATCAACACCAGCGATTACCTCGCTTTTGGCAATCAATGCCGGGTGTAAACGCACAGACAATTTGTTCGCCTCAAAATCGCGCGCAATCACCGCGAGCAATTTAATCTTGTAGCCTAGCTGGCCCGCAATTTCGATATCTACACCTGAAATAGCGCGGATGCCTTCGCAAATGATCTCATCGAGCTTTACCCATTTACCATGCGCCAGAAACGCGAGGATCACTGCCTTGTGGGCCGCATCGATTCCGTCGAGGTCAAGTGCTTCATCGGCTTCAACATAGCCGAGCTTTCGCGCATCACCGAGCGTCTCTTCAAAACTTAGCCCCTCACGCTCCATACGTGTGAGGATATAATTCGAAGTGCCATTTAAGATCCCGAAAATCAGCTTAAAACGATTTGCCACCAGTGCCTCACGGATGGTCTTGATAATTGGGATGCCACCTGCAACGGACGCCTCGTAGAAATAGTGTCCGCCATTTTCATTCGCGATTTTGAACAACTCTTCGCCATGCTCACAAACCAGTGCCTTATTCGCAGTCACCACGACCTTACCCTGCTTGAGCGCACGGCGTGTCAACTCGAGCGCCTCGCCAGTGCCGCCCATCATCTCGCAGACGATATCAATATCAGGGTTGTCTACCACGCGTGAGGGATCGGTCGAGTAACACTCCGCCGGCACAGACACTTCGCGCGGCTTCGAGGCATTCTTGACCACCACTTCAGTAATATCGAGTTGAGCGCCGAGGCGAAACTCCAGAGCTTGGCGGTTCTTCTCGATATTTTTCCAGACGCCTTGGCCGACGACGCCGAAACCAAGAAGACCGATGCGAATGATGCTTTTTTGAGACATATGAAGAGTGAAAGTGAGAATAAAGGTGAAAGTGACGAAGCGCGAATAGCGCGGAGATAGTGAACCGTCTGCGGCTTGCCCCGCAGGGGTGACTGAACTGAGTGCCCTTTGGGCAAGTGAAGGAACAAAGTGCCGCAACTAGCCTGAGGAACTCGAGACGCGCAATCTGTCATGCGCGAAACAACACAGACAATATGAGGCCTGATAAGTTTCAAGGTTGAAACAGACATTCCTCTCTGTCTGTAGCAAGATATCTGTCTGTCGCAGCTGCGAAATAGATCTTGGTCCTCCCTGTCGCAAGCAGAGCAAGCCTAGAATCAGGAACACAGGCAGGTCGAACGGAGGTCTACTGGAGATGGCTGCAATGCCTGTTTCACGATCGGCGCATCACTGCCGCCATCGGTGCCGACGGAGCATCCGAACACGCACCTTAGAGAAATAAGACGAAACAGCATAACACCACGCATAAAAACTAACTTCCTAAGCGCGTCGAAAACTTGCGGCTACGCCCTACTTTTTGAAGCTATTTTCCGTACCCTGCAACATGCGGGAAATATTCGAGCGGTGTCGCAACACGATTAGCACGCCTAAAACGACACCCAGCGTCAAACGCGGATCTCCCGAGCCATACAGCCAATAAGCGCTGATTGGCAAACTCAACGCAAACAAGATCGAGGCAATTGCAACCATGCGGATAGTAAAATAAATCGCAGCCCAAACGGCCACCCCGATCAGTAAGACAATCGGCATAATCGCCACCAATCCACCCATGGTCGTGGCGACACCCTTGCCGCCTTTAAATTTCAAAAAGACCGAAAAGCTGTGCCCGATGATCGAAGCGATCAGACCAATGATACCGAGCTGCAAGCCTGCCTCGCCCATCGAAAGCAACGGCCAACCGGCCGCCACGAACCCTTTGAGCGCATCACAGGCAAAGACACAATTACCATATTTCGACCCAAGCGCACGCGTCACATTGGTAGCGCCGGGATTGCCACTGCCATACTTTAGGATGTCGACCCCCTGGCTCCGGGCGACGATCACAGCAAAACTAATGGCGCCAAGCAAATAGCCGACGATGGAAACGATCGCAATGTTTAGACTAGTCATATTTTATAAGAGTTATGGTGCATTCGTAATGTAATGGAGTGAGGGCGACCCGCCCGCTATTGGTTGACGTGGGCGAGTCGCCCACACTCCTATAACTGTGCATCGGGCTTTACGCCAGGATCAGATGTATTTGGGGATAGCAGCAGAAAACCGAAAGGAGACTGCATAAAAAAGCCGCAGAGGGCGCGATGGCAACAGAGAATCAATCCCTGCGGCCAGCGCGCACTCTACGGCTTAAGGGGATTCGCTAGAGACGGATCACGCGATACTTATCGATCGCAGCATGTTCCGCGATCTTCTTCGCCGCGGCCTCAGACGGCACGCTATCCAACTCAAAGACGCTGACTGCGAAGCCCTCGCCCTGATCGCGACTGAGCGACATGTTGGCGATATTCACATTGTCCTCGCCGAGAGTGACCCCGATGAAACCAACGATGCCAGGAACATCCTTATTCTTCAACACGAGCAGTGTCGCATCAGTGCTGACCTCAACGCCGTGACCGTCGATCGTGACGATGCGTGGAGTCTGGTTTTTACCAACCAATGTACCACCAATCGTGCGCGTCTTGCCGCTCTTGCTGGTAACTTGGACTTCGACGAGTTCAGTAAACTCGGCGTGCGCAGAGCTCTTCACTTGCTCAGTCTCGATACCAAGGCGTGCGATCTTCTTCGGCGCGTTAACGTCGTTGACGTTATCGGAAATCTCGCGCAAGTAGCCGCGTTGGATCGCGTAGCTGAGTGGCAAAGTGTCGAGCTCAGTAATCTTACCAAAGTAGCGAATCGTGATTTTCTCGACGCCTTCAGGCGCGAGCTGCTGAGAAAATGTACCGAGCTTCTCGCCAAGCGTCAGGTAAGGAGCGATCTGCTCCAGTGCCTTTGGATCGAGCGATGGCATGTTAAGGGCATTGCGCACCATCTCACCCTTGAGGGCTTCGATCATTTGCTTAGCCACGTCGATCCCGACGTTCTCCTGAGCCTCCTGAGTGGAAGCGCCAAGGTGCGGCGTGAGCACCAAATTATCGATCTTACGGAGTGGGCTATCTGCTGCTGGCGGCTCGTCTTCGTAAACGTCAAGACCAGCCGCTGCCACTTTACCCGAATTCAACGCTTCGATCAGCGCAGTCTCGTCGATGATGCCGCCACGCGCGCAGTTGAAGACGCGGACGCCATCCTTCATGCGGCCAAATGCATCCGCATTGAGCATGTGCTTGGTATCTGCAGTCAGCGGCATGTGGACAGTGATGTAGTCGGCATTCTCGATTACTTCGTCGAGAGTCGAAAGTTTTACGCCGAGTGTATTTGCGCGGGACTCCGTCAAATAAGGGTCATAGCCCAAGACCGTCATGTTAAAGGCCTGTGCACGCTTGGCGACTTCTGCGCCGATGCGGCCCATTCCGAGCACACCGAGTGTCTTACCATTAAGCTCAGAACCAGTGTAAAGCTTACGATCCCAGCGACCCGCAGTCATACTAGCGGACGCCTGCACGATCGGACGCGTACCAGCGAGCATGTGCGTGAATGTGAGCTCTGCAGTGGCCAGCGTGTTACCGGTCGGCGTGTTCATCACAATCACACCCGCGTCAGTAGCTGCTTCGATGTCGATATTGTCGACGCCGACCCCAGCACGACCGATAACTTTAAGCTTCGGTGCAGCAGCGATAACCTCAGCAGTCACTCGCGTGTCGGAGCGCAATGCAATTGCATCAACGTCCTTAACGATTTCAAGGAGCTGCTCAAGAGTTGTGCCATAAGCCTCGATTACTTCAAAACCTTCTTCAGATTTGAACAAATCAACACCAATGGGAGAGATACGGTCTGCGACTAGAATTTTCATAGGAAAGCGGGGCAGTAAATTTCACTGGCACCGAATTGCAACGAAAAGAAACACTTCGCCGCATCTTCTTTTTTGCCAAGCCGATGGAAGCGTAATTCAACTGACCAATATCTCGTATTGAATCGGCGCTTATATAAAGATTCGAACACCAAGGCAATAGCGTACAATTAAAGTCACTAAAAGTCGCAATTCACGTTGTCAGAGCGCCTTAACCGCTTAATATTTAAACTAGTTATGAGTCGTATAAAAAAGCCTATTCTCTATGTTAAGGCCGGCTGCCCATGGTGCCGGGAAGCACTCTCCTTCTTTAACTCGCAAGGCGTCGATCTCGACCTGCGTGACATTTCGGAAAATGCAAAAGATATGGACGCGATGGTCTCCATCAGCGGGCAAACCAAGGCACCCACCTTTGAATATGGCGAATTTATCGTAGCAGACTTTTCGGTAGATGAATTCCTCGCCGAACTCAACGAGTTCCCCGAAGTCCGGCATAATCTCGGGATCAGCGACAACGAGAACTAGCCTGCCGGATCAACACCTGCCCGCAGTGATTTTAAGAAAACTTTCGGGCAACGCGTACAGACAGTGCCAATCGAGGCGAGCTTCAGTTGCTCCAATCGCAACGGCACGGTCGCCGATGGTGCGCACCTCTTGCGACAACCGCTTCTATAGTATTAAAATCGGCACTCACGCTCGTTGGACTTTATAGCGAAACCGCGGGAATAATGCTCCCGGCGAGTGTGGCTTACCCAATTGGTGCTAGACCTACTGGATAAAAAGTATCGCGAATAGGAACAGCTAGCAAGCGTGCTAGGTCAAAAAAACCACCCATTAATTTGAATTGCCCAGAGCGCGGATAATGACCATTCATTTTTCTGCGGATGAAAACCCTAATCTACTCAAACGAATTCCCTCCAAATATTTACGGTGGCGCGGGCGTCCACGTAGACTACTTGACCCACGAACTTGCGAAACTCATGGAAGTCGATGTCCGTTGCTTCGGCGAGCAAGACATCAAACATCCGACATTGACCGCGAAGGGCTATAAAGTCGATAAGAGCGCCTATACTTGCCCAGAAAAGTTGCAGAGCGTATTTGCCTGTCTCCAGCAGGGGCTCGACTTCAATACCGACGGCAACAATGCCGATGTTGTCCACTGCCATACTTGGTATACCCACATGGCCGGCATCCTCACCAAGCTCAACTACGGAATCCCGCTCGTGGTGACCGCCCACTCACTGGAACCATTGCGCCCCTGGAAGCGCGAGCAACTTGGCGGCGGCTACGACTGCAGCAGCTGGGTCGAGAGAACCGCAATCGAAATGGCCGACGCCGTCGTTTGCGTGTCCGCAGGGACCAAGGCCGATGTGATGCAACACTTCAACGTCGATCCCGCCAAACTACACATCATCTACAACGGCATTGACCCCAACGAATACTACAAGCAAGACGCCACCGAAGCCCTCGACCGCTTCGGTATCGATAAAGACCAACCCTACTTGCTGTTCGTCGGTCGTATCACCCGTCAGAAAGGCATCATTCATCTCGTCGAAGCCATCAAGCACATGCACCCAGGCTACCAGATCGTGCTCTGCGCCGGTGCGCCCGACACGCCCGAGATCGCCGTGGAAATGAAAACCGCAATCGAAGCCGCCAAGCTGGAGCGCGATGGCATCTTCTGGATCGACGAAATGGTAGATAAGCCAACCATCATCAAACTATACTCTGGCGCAGCCGTATTCTGCTGCCCATCGGTTTACGAGCCCTTCGGCATCATCAATCTCGAAGCCATGGCCTGCGAAACACCCGTGGTCGGCTCAGCCATCGGCGGCATCCCCGAAGTCGTCGTGCATGATGAGACCGGCTACCTCGTGCCACTCGCGCAGAGCCACGACGGCTGCTTCGGCCCGCTCAATCCCGAAGCCTTCGCCAAAGACCTTGCCCATCAAGTTAACCGCCTGATGGAAAATCCAGAGCGCCGTGAAGCATTCGGCAAGGCTGGCCGCCAACGCGCGATCGAGCACTTCAGCTGGACCTCGATCGCCCAGCAGACTCAGGCGCTCTACCAAGGCCTGATCGATCATAAGTAACCCGCCCTTTTTATACTACCAAAACCGAAACCCATGAGTTCGCTTAGAAAATTCAACGGCCGCAACCGCGTCATTATCGACACACTTTCTCCTGCCCTCGAAGCAGAGAAATATCCACTCAAACGCGTCATCGGCGACGCTCAAGAGTTCCGCGTTCACGCCTTTACCGACAGCCACGACATTATTACGGTCGATTTCTGCCATCGCCGCAAAGGCACGAAAGAGTGGATCAAAAACTCGATGCACGAAGCCGGCAACGATGAGTGGACCTACAATTTTCAACCATGGGAAATCGGACTATATGAATATTGCGTGATGTCAGCCGTCGATCACTTCGGCTCATGGCGACACAGCTTCGCCCGTAAGCTCGAGGACGGCCAACCAGCCGACGTCGAGCTAGCTATCGGCGGCGACATCGTACTCGAAGCTGCCAAGCGCGCGAAGGGCGACGACAAGGTTCGCCTTAAAGGATTTGGTAACGCCCTCAAGGATTCTGATCGCATCGACCGTGAGCGGATCGACGCCGCGCACAGTGAAGAACTGCGCTGGCTCGTCTCCCGTTGCTTCGATCTTAAACTGGCCACGCAGTCGCCGATCCACCTACTCATGGTGGAGCGCAAGTTGGCTGCTTTCAGCACCTGGTATGAATACTTCCCCCGCTCTTGCGGACCAGATGCCGAAACTCACGGCACCTTTGAAGATGCGAAGAATCGCCTATTCGAGATCGCTAGGATGGGCTTTAACATCATTTACTTCCCACCGATCCACCCGATCGGCCAAGCCTTCCGCAAGGGCAAGAACAACACGCTCACTCCATCAGACACCGACGTCGGCAGCCCATGGGCGATCGGCGCAGCCACGGGCGGGCACAAAGCCATCCTACCCGAACTCGGCACCATGGATGATTTCAAATCATTTATCGACGAAGCCGCGGACTACGAAATCGAAGTCGCGTTAGACATCGCTTTTCAATGTTCGCCTGATCACCCATGGGTCAAAGAACATCCGCAGTGGTTTAAATGGCGCCCCGATGGCACCTGCCAATACGCGGAGAACCCACCCAAGAAATACCAAGACATCGTGCCGATCAATTTCGAAAGCGATGACTGGGAAAACCTCTGGCTGGAATTGAAGTCCGTGTTCGACTACTGGATCGAGGCTGGCGTCAAAGTATTCCGCGTGGACAACCCGCACACCAAATCCTTCCCATTCTGGAACTGGTGCATCCTAGAGATCAAAGCGGCGCACCCCGAAGTCATTTTCCTCGCGGAGGCCTTCACACGCCCGAAGCGTAAATACAACTTAGCCAAGGCGGGCTTCACCCACGGATACACTTATTTCACATGGCGGAACACGCCCTCTGAAATGCGTGAATACCTCACCGAGCTCACCACCTCAGAGACCAAGGACTACTTCTGGCCAAACTTCTGGCCCAATACGCCGGACATTCTTCATGACGACCTTCAGGTCAATAGCCGCGCCGCTTATCTAGGCCGCTACGTGCTAGCAGCCACGCTTTCATCCAACATCGGCATCTACGGCCCCGCCTACGAGTTGATGGACTTCGAACCGTATCCGAATAAAGAGGAATACAACCACAGCGAAAAATACGAGCTGAAGCAGTGGGACTGGGACCGGCAAGGCAATCTCAAGGGAGAGATCGCCCGCATCAATGCGATCCGCAATAACCACCCCGCGCTGCAGCGCACCTTCAACCTGTTCTTCGCTGATTCTGACAACCCGCACTTCCTTTGCTATCTCAAGCAGAACTGGGACCGCAGCGATCAAATTCTGGTCGTCGTCAACATGGACTGGGAGCATACGCAGAGCGGCTTTATTAATCTGCCGCTCGACCACCTTGGTCTTGGCGAATACGATGGCTTCACCGTGCGCGACCTCTACGATCCCTATGAAGCCGAATACACCTGGCAAGGCTCGCGCAACTTCATCAAGATCAATCCACACGTGCGCCCCGCGCATATCTTCAAGATCCGGAAGCTCTAGTCAAAACCGCGCCAGCGATTCAAACATTTACCAAGCCTCGGCGTTCACACGCCGAGGCTTTTCTGTGAGCAGGGATCGCCAGACTCCGTCTGGCACCCTACCGATCAGCATAGGTGCTCCCAAAACAAAGAGCCAATACGGAGATTGGCGATCCAAGCAGACTCATCGACGAACAATTTTATAGTAGCTCTACCCCAGCGTATCAGTTTAACCTCCCTCGCAATGAACACACCGATCCTTTAC
>DJBY01000139.1:0-14571 GCA_002430605.1 Opitutia bacterium UBA5964
CAGTTGCTCGGCAGCCTGTCGCTATTACTACTCGCACTCACTCTCGTCGCACTCGCACTGATGGTGATCACACTGCCCGAAGACTACTTTACTCGCGACCATCGTGCACCAGCCAGCTTCATGCACCCGCACCCATTGCCATGGCGGGCGCTATCACTGCTCAAAAATCTATTGGGCATCCTCTTCATCCTTGTCGGCATCGCTCTACTCGTCCTCCCAGGGCAAGGCGCACTTACTATCCTAATAGGTCTGACGATGACGAATTTCCCCGGCAAATATCGCCTCGAACGACGCATGATGCGCCAACCCGCGATCAACAAGATGCTCAATAGAATCCGCAAACTGGCCGGCAAGCCGCGGTTGGAAGTACCGCTGCTAAAGGGCACCACAACTCAGTAACACGACGACCATTTAATCGCGGCATAACCCCGCTCTCTACAAGCATCTGTAGTAACTGGCTTTATGCCAGGACTCGATTCCGAAACGGCCACAGAGCGCCGTGATTGCATAACTCTTCGGATGAACCTCGATTCCCTACCCCAGCACCACCACCGCAATCGAAAAGTAGATAAGCAGTCCAAGCACATCCATTATTGAGGTAATCAACGGACTACTCGCAGCCGCGGGGTCGACCTTAAGTCGACTGAGCACAAACGGCAACAAGGCACCAAAGCTATTGGCCACGAAGACGATAGAGATCATACTCAAGCCGACGATCAGCGCGATCTTAGAGTCACCCCCATATAGCTGGCCGACACCCGCCGCAATCACCGCCATTGCAATACCCAGCAATAGCCCCACGAATAGCTCTTTGCCGACCGCCATCAGCCAATCATTCAGGCCTAGATCACCCGTGGCAATTGCACGCACCATCAAAGTGGCCGATTGTGCGCCGCAGTTACCGCCACTAGCGATCACCAGCGGCATAAACAACGCCAGCGTAATGAACTCCATCACATACGCTTCGTAGCTAGATATCACACTGGCGGAGATCAAATTGACAAAAATCAGCACCAGCAACCAGCCGATACGCTTACGAAAGAGCTGCGTCGGCGAAGCCACACTATAGCGCGTCTCCAAGGGCGCAACCGCCGCACCCTTTTGAATATCTTCCGTGGCTTCTTCTTCGGCCACGTCCAAAATATCGTCTACCGTTACGATCCCGAGCAACACGCCCTCCGAATCGACCACGGGCAAGGCATTGACGTCGTAACGCTGAATCATCTCCACCGCCACTTCGCGGTCGTCATACGCTGAGATACTCACGCAATTATAGTTCAATATCCCCTCGATCAGCGCAGACGGCTCCGTCATGATCAGTCGACGCATACGCACGATATCCACCAACTTCCCGCTAGCATCCGTCACGTAGAGAATATTGAAAATCTCAGAGTCGCGGCCAAACTTACGGACATGTGCCAGCGCCTGTTCACAGGTCCACTCCGCGCGGATGCGCAAATAGTCTGGCGTCATCAAACGCCCCACACTCTGTTCTGGATAACCCAGCAACTGGCGCGATTCCGCCAAATCCTCTGGGCTCAAGAGCTGCATCAGGCGGCGAGTCACCGTCGCTGGCAGCTCTTCGAGCATCGCCGTTCTGTCATCGGGACTCAGGTCGGCCAACAATGCGCGCGTATCCGCATCGGTCAGCGCGGCCAAGACATTGTCTTGGTCCTCCGGCTCAAAATAGGCAAACACATCAGCGGCACGCTCACGCTGCAATGCACGATAGACCAGCACTTGGTGCGGCTTATCCAAGCGCAGAATCAGATCGGCGACTTCCGGATTCGCCCAGCTAGTCAAAGACTTCGAAAGCGCCTTTAAGTGCCCTTTTTCAACGAGTGCCTCGACTTCCGAGTCTGTAACTGTGTTTTCTTCTCGCATCCAACCTTTTGTAATAGAAGCCCCTCCCTCAGAGTAAAGCAGCGAAATCCCAACTATCTACTTTTCACCGCGCGCTCGCAGCCATACTGCTCCAATAAATCATGCACCAAGCTCGGCAAATGCGATAAATGCGCTCCCGCACCCGCAGACGCTACCGCACAAGACACGTAGCCGATATTATCGTTGATCGGTAAATTCAAGCTGCGCTCCTGCAGCCACTGGTTCAACACGATCAACGCCTCCATCCAGTCGCGTAGCGAGAAAGCACTCTCATCGACCTGTTCCAGCAAGGCACGCAGCAAGTCATCTGCACCTTTGAAATGAATGTCTAAATAAGCGAGCACACAGGGTGAATCTGCAAACTGCACCCAACAGTTGGTTGTCTCAAATTCTGGCATTTGACGAGTTATGTAAGGTAAAGACGCCGGAGACAAATTGATTGCGCTGATTTTCATCGATTAAATCCGCCCACGACGCGATTTCTAGCGCTTGAGTCTTGCTCATCGCGAATTCAGCCCTTGGCTGTAAGACCTTATGCGCCCCATCCGCACAGCTGCCAGAGCCCTTATTGTCCTAGAAGGCAAACTACTCGCCATCAAAATGCGCGATCAGTCCGGCGTATTCTATATTCTGCCTGGCGGCGGCCAGCGCCACGGCGAGACCTTGAGTGAAGGCCTCCAACGCGAATGCCTCGAAGAGATTGGCACCGATGTCGATGTCGCTGAACTCCTCTACGTGCGTGAATACATCGGAAAGAACCATGAGTTCTGCCACGCCCATCGTAGTTTTCATCAAGTCGAAAGCGTGTTTCGCTGCTCACTGCCGAATCCGGACGGCATCGGCCCTGGCACCGAGCACGACAAAAAGCAAATCGGCGTCGAGTGGATCCCGTTGGAAGAGCTGAATGACCGGCGCTTCCTGCCAGACGTGATCAAACCCTTTTTTACTACCGATGGCTTTGAGCCGAGCTCGAATTATTTAGGGGATGTCAATTAATAGGAAAATGGGCAACAGTTGAGTCACTGAAGCCTGCTAATTACTAATCTTGCGAAGCAAACAACGTGAGCGCCTACCGCCAAATATTCAGTAAGAAAAATCAGAGCATGATGCACCCCGATGACCGACGGCGTGTCGATTGGGTGAGCCCGCTCTGCATACTGCTGCTGTGCGCCATCAGCATTCTGTTTATCTACTCGGCGCAATATACCCACGGCGGCGACGACTGGAAGAAGCAGCTCTTTTGGGTCACGCTCGGGCTAGGCACTTATGGTGTGGTGTCGCTGATTAACTACAAAATTTTCCTTGGCTACGCGCATTTCATCTACGGGGCGGGCATTTGCGGCCTACTGTTGGCCACCAAGCTGAGCCCAATTAGCGTCGAAATGATGGGTGCTCGGCGCTGGGTGGACATCGGCATTACCACCATTCAGCCGACCGAGGGGGCCAAAATCGGCACCTTGATCATGGCTGCCAGTATTTTAGCGCGTTCAGAGCTAGGATCGGTACGAGACTCCCTAATGGTGCTGGCAAAAGTAGCTGTGGTATTTTTAGTCCCAATGTTATTGATTTTTCTGCAGCCTGATCTAGGATCCTCGCTTGTCTTTCCTCCAATGATTTTTGCCCTGCTATATGTCTCCCGTTTGTCGGAGAAGTTTTTTGTGAGCGCCTTTGCTCTATTTGCCGTCGCCGTCAGCGTCGTCGGCTTGGACATTTACGCCTACAGCCAGCACCTAGAGCAGGTTCGCGCAATCGAACTCACTGGAGCCACACCCCCCTCTCAAGAGTATTATTCACTCCTACCAATTCACAATTATCAACGAAACCGGATCTTAACCTTCGTCGCTCCCGACGTAGTCGATCCGGAAGGCACCGGCGCAAGCTGGAACGCCAAACAAGCAAAAATATCCGCCGCCACAGGTGGAGTCGCCGGCAAAGGCCTGTTCAAAGGAACACAGGCACAACTCGGCTACCTCCCTCAAGCGGTGGCTCACAACGACTTTATTTTCTCCGTTATTGCGGAGGAAACAGGCTTTCTTGGAAGCGCGTTCGTCGTCGGACTCTTTTGTCTGATGGTCGCCAACGGCATACGTATTGCCGGACTCGCAAGAGATCGATTTGGAATGCAACTGGCCATCGGCGTCAGTGTGCTGTTCCTCGTCCACTTCTTCATCAACATTGGCATGACTATCGGCATTACTCCGATTACAGGACTACCGCTTCCGTTTTTAAGTTACGGAGGTTCCTTTGTTCTGAGCTGTTTTATTCTGCAAGGATTAGTGCAAAGTGTATATCGCCACAGAAAGGATCATACATGATCCTGAAAACGATCCACACACCCACATCAACCTGCAGCAGCTATCAGAGCACGGGATCCCCAATTCAACCAGGGACACCCAAAACCAATGCCAGATTCAATCACTGAAAATTCCGATTCACAATACACTGAAGAACTCATCTCTGCTCCAAAAGAAAAGAAGACCGAGCGAATTGATCACAAAGAGCTCAAAAACGAAGCCGCAAAAAGAGCAAAGAAACAGCCCTTGGTGACTCGTATCATCAAAGCGATTAAGAATGAGAAGAAGTCTTACTCAGAGCTGATCATCAACTCCGAGCCGCTCGAAAAACGCGTCGCCCTGCTCAAGGACGGCGTGCTTGAGAAGTTCGAAGTCGAACGCACTGGTGAAGCTCGCGAAGTAGGCGCCATTTTCAAAGGTCGCATCCAAAACCTCGAAGCGGGCCTCAAGGCTGCGTTCGTTGATATTGGTGAGCCCAAGAATGCCTTCCTGCACTACTGGGACATCCTTCCAGCTGCCAACGACAGCGGCATTGAGATCGTGCGCGACAACAAAACCGACAAGCAGCGCAAGCGCGAGAGCGAGAAGGTTTCAGTCAAAGACATTCCGAAGCTCTACCCGATCGGCAGCGAGATCATCGTGCAAATCACCAAGGGCCAAATCGGCACCAAGGGACCACGCACCACGACCAACATCGCCCTGCCGGGACGCTTCCTCGTGCTCATGCCGCACGCCGGCACACTCGGCATCTCTCGTAAGATCGACGATCATAAGGAGCGCAGCCGCCTCAAAGGCATCCTCCGCGATCTCACCCTGCCCGAAGGGATGGGCCTGATCATCCGCACTGCGGGCGAAGGTAAAAAAGCACGCTTCTTTATCCGCGACTTACACATCCTGCTCAAACGCTGGGAAGTCATCAACCAACGCATGGACGCGACCAACAAGCCCGGTTGCCTCTACGTAGAGCCAGACATCGTCGGCCGCACCGTGCGCGACTTCCTCACCGAAGACATCGACCGTGTCATGGTTGATAAGAAGCAGGATTATGAGGACATCATTGCCGAAGTGACGACTATTTCGCCTCGTTCGAAGTCCAAAATTCATATTTTCGAGGAAGACATTCCAGTCTTCGAGCGCTTTAACATTGAGCGCCAAATTGAACAGACCTACATGCGCTGCGTGCCACTGCCAGGTGGTGGCGAGATTGTGATTGAAGAAACTGAAGCGTTGATCTCGGTCGACGTGAACACAGGTTCGCACAAGAACAAGACCAAGAAGGACGGCAAAGACTTCATCACACAGGTGAACCTCGAAGCAGCCACCGAGATTGCACGCCAACTGCGCCTGCGTAATATCGGCGGACTGATCATTCTCGACTTCATTGACATGAAGGCGAAGAAGGATCGCAACTCCGTGTACAACCGCATGCGCCGTGAAATGGAGCACGACAAGGCGAAGAATCACATCCTCGCGATTTCAACGCTCGGCATCATGCAAATGACTCGCCAGCGCCATTCCGAGAGCCACTCCAGCGGCATCTACACCGACTGCCCGTATTGCCACGGTCGCGGCTCGGTCAAATCGTCCCGTACCATGAGTGTTGAGATCCAGCGTCGTCTGATTAGCATCATCCGCCACATTCGTGCACGCGATGGCCATGACAAGGAGATCAACCTTCGCGTGCTACTCAACCCGTCCAATCTGGAACGCCTGCGCAACGAAGACGAAGATCTACTGCTCGGCATCGAAGAGTCTTACGGCGCACGGCTCTCGTTCCGCGCCGATCCGATTTATCACGTCGAAAACTTCAAGATCCTCGACGTCGAAACTGGGCAGGAACAGCGCTAGCCTTTCCCATGCCGAACGTCAACTAATGAGAATACTCAAAATCTGACGTTCGGCACAGGATTTACATCTACGCAGTCTATGAAAATCCTCGCTGCATTCGATAAGTTCAAAGACTCCATGACGGCCATCGCTGCATGCGCAGCGGCTAGTGCTGGCGCACGCCAAGCGCTGGGTAGTACTGCGCACATCACTCAAGCACCACTGACCGATGGCGGCGAAGGCTTCTGTAGTATTTTAACCAATGCCGCGAATGGGTTCATTGAGACACATACCGTCTGCGGCCCACTCGGAGAGGACCTCGAAGCACCCTTAGGCTGGGTGAACAGCACCGCATTGCCCACTGCAGTGCGTGAGCGACTCGACCTTCCCCTAGGCAAGGTCGCGATCATCGAAATGGCCGCTGCTGCAGGCCTCGAACAAGTGCCTGCCGACCGCCGTCACCCAAAGCAGTGCACCACTTACGGAGTGGGTGAACTGATTCGTATCGCAGTCGCAGAAGGTGCGGATGCGATTCTACTCGGCATCGGCGGCAGTGCCACCAGCGACCTCGGCCTCGGCCTACTGCAAGCACTAGGCTTACAGTTTATCGGTTCAAACGGTCACGCCATCGAACGCATCCTGCCAGCCAACTGGCCACAGGTCACCCGCATCTCAGGCAGTCTCGAAATCGTAACACCGCCGATTTTCATAGCGTGCGATGTCGACAACCCACTGCTCGGCCCACGCGGAGCCGCCGCAGTCTATGGCGTACAGAAAGGCTTACTCGCAGACGAACTGGAGAGCTTCGAGGCAGAGTCCGCGCGTCTCGCCTCGATGCTCAGTGCATACTTCAAGCAACCTGAAGCACTCCGCGAATCGCCTGGGAGCGGCGCAGCGGGAGGCATAGGCTTTGGCCTGAATGTGGCCTGCGGCAGCCGATACGTCGCGGGGTTCGAACTCGTCAGCAGCTGGCTTGACCTAGAGAGCAAGATTGCTGCAGCCGATATAATCCTTTCCGGAGAGGGCAAGATCGACCTCAGTTCACTTAACGGCAAAGGCCCCTACGCACTCGCGATCGCGGCCAATCTCGCCCACAAACCAATTATACTCTTAGCGGGTTGCATCGAAGCGCCAGCAGCCGAGCAACTGCACCGAGAGTTTCCCAATTGCACCATCGCAGCAATTACCCCCGAAGGCTGCCCACTCCCACAGGCACTCGCACAAGGCCCAGACAATTTACAAAATAAAACCGCGCAAGTTCTCCATCAACAGACTCAACAATGACTATTGAAGAGAATGAACTCAGAGAGACGAGAACGCGCCGCATCCGCAGGGTGAAGCGCTGGCTCAGGCTTTTGCCTCGACGCACCAACATTCATCGCTACCCCATCCTCTGGCGCTTTTCCGAAGGTGCGCGCAAACGCATCTATCTCTGGAGCTTTCGGGTCGAGAACGCGGTGCCCGCAATCTATGCAGGCTTCATCCTCGCACTCATGCCACTCTACGGCATACAGATCCCGATCGCACTTTGCCTCGCGCTACTTCTGCGGGCAAATCTGCCGATTCTCGTCGGGTTACAAATGCTCTCCAACCCATTAACGATATTGCCGTTCTGGTATGCCGCCTATCAAGTCGGCAGCAGCGTGCTCCATATCGTCAGCGTTGATACACCGCCACTAGGCCAAAACGACGTCAAAGCCATCGTGCATAATTTCACAAACGGTGAATGGAGCAGCAATATTGAACCCCTACTGGCCACCTTTAGCATCATGTGCCTCGGTGGTATCGTCTTGGGGGTATTTTTCGGCCTGATCTCTAGCTTCTCCTATCGCTTCGCAGCCAAAAGAACCGCCGCAAGCTACGCGCGTTTGATTCACAAGATCCACGACCGTAAAGCGCGTAAATCAGACCCTACCCTCGACTCAAATTTAGATGCTTAAACTCTTCCGTCTCCTCGCAATCACACTCCTAGCAACCTGTGCGCTCATCGCACAAGCTGACCGTATCACTCTAGGCATCGACGCACTGCAACAATCTGGGTTTCGCGCCATCGCAGGCAAACGAGTCGGGCTGCTCACCCATCCAGCTGGCGTCAACCGTGATGGAGTCAGCAGTATCGACGTGCTACGCCGCGCGCAAAATGTGAAACTCGTTGCACTGTTTGGTCCAGAGCACGGCATCTACGGCGACGAAAAGGCCAACGTGCCAGTCGACGACAAGATCGACCCCCGCACCAAGCTCCCCGTCTATTCACTGTACGGCAAATACCGCAAGCCATCCGCCGAGATGCTACGCGGGATCGATGCGCTTGTGATCGATCTCCAAGACGTCGGCGTGCGCTCTTACACTTACGTCAGTTGCATGCGCTATGCGATGGAAGCATGCTTCGAGAATGGCGTCGAAGTCGTCGTGCTCGACCGCCCGAACCCACTCGGCGGCCTAAAAGTTGACGGTCCGCCACTCGACCGCACATGGCGCAGCTACGTCGGCGCCTTCCACGTGCCCTACGTCCATGGCTTCACCATCGGTGAGCTCGCGCAAATCGCGAAGTATACATCCGGCACCATGGAAGTGACCAACCAAGTGCGCCAGCAAGGGAAGCTCACCGTGATCAAGATGCGTGGCTGGCGGCGCGACATGCTGTGGCCACAAACAGGGCTCAAATGGGTGCCGACCTCACCTTATATTCCCGACCTCTCAGCCGTCCTCGGCTATGCCATGACAGGACTCGGCGCGCAAGTCGGAGGCTTCTCGCACGGTATTGGCACACCCTATCCATTCCGCTTACTTCGCTACGAAGGGAAATCCGCACTTCAAGTGCAACAAGCACTCAGCGCACAGCACATCCCTGGCCTAAGCTTTCGTATCCTCCGCACGAAAACAAAATCGGGCGCAAGCGTCGAAGGCGTCTATATTAATGTCAGCGATTGGGCCAAAGTGCGCCCCACCGAAATTAGTTTTTATATGATGCAACTCACCGCCGCATGGACCTCGGGCAATCCCTTCGCCAACGCAAAGAACCCCGCTTTATTTAATAAGCACGTCGGCAGCACGGCGTGGTGGGATGAAATAAGCCAACGTGGTGCTCAGGCCAGAACCAAAGACTTCGTGCGCAAATGGGCAGCGCAGGCACAAGCCTTTCAAAGCAGCCACATGCAATTCCGCCTCTACTAGCTTATTCAGAATTATCAGAATCTCGCGTCAACTGCGACGCCGCAACTGGCACCCTCCAGTATAAAGACAGGAAATAGCCGACAATCAGAAGCAACATGAATGCCGCGCACTATGCGGGAAAAACTGGCGGATAAAATGCCTCATTCTTGTGGATAAAACAAAATCCGATCGTGCACTAAAAATGCAAAATCGAGTTTTCCATCGCCGGTCAGATCCGCAATCACCACTTCGCGCGGCTCCACATTACTACCCGTGCGCCCTTGGTAATGTAAGTTCTGCTCAAACACTTCCCAAAACATACGGCTCTGCCAATCGAGTTCCTCCTTCACTAGAATCTCCAGCACATTGCTCTGGCCATCCACCGCGAGTAAATCGAAGCGACCATCTTGATTAAAGTCGGCTCCCTCCACATAGCTATAATGCACGTCTTCAAGATTTGTCTCGAAGCTTTCCTCAACTACGCGCGTCCACACATCCGCCTGCGCAGGCAAACGCCAGAAGCGATCTTCCCCTGCAAAAATAAACTCCGGCGCTCCTTTAGTCTCCTCTAATTGATACCACTCACTTAAATTGATCTTCCCCGCATCGACCGTTGTGCGATAACGAAAGACACCATCCTGATCACGCTCAAGCAGTTGAAATTCCCCAGCAGCCGATACATAGAAACACAACTGCTTCACCTCGCCGTCTTGATATAATGGCACCACGGCCGACACCACATCGTCACCACGCCGTGCATTAAATTGATCCACCATTTCGAGCATATCATTGTTCACTCGCAGCGCACGTGCATAGCCAGGTCGACCGACGACCAGTTCATTCCTGCCATCACCGTCGACATCAAACACACTGACCTGCGCAGGCTGTATGTCTTTCAACAGGCTCTCACGAATCGTCGATGCCTGTGCCACTTCCTTAAGCACCACGCCATCCACCTCTTCTGAAAATAATAACACGGGTGCCTCACGCGGCACAAAGATCATCAGCCCACTGCGGTTGTCATCAAACACCGCCACCTCACGGATCTCGACCGGCTTACGTTTCACCCCAGTCAGCACAGTGCGGGAAAGTACGACCCAGTCTGAATCGGTATTTTTTCGATTCTCGGGTCGAGCGAGCGTTAATGCCATCTCGCCCTTCAATTCACTGACCAGTGCCAACTCATTATAGCCATCACCATCAAGATCCACCGCTTCACAGGCCAATGGTTCTCCTGCTCCAATCACTAGTTGACGGGGGAATGAAAGCCGACCCCCGCGATCCATCTGGCACAGCCCGATCGTCTTCTCACCAGCACTCACGACCACCACAGCCTCTCGATCATCTTTAAAGAAGCGCCCACTTGCGATCGAGGATATTTCCGAAAACGACGGAAAGGTTTGTGGCGAATCAAAATGCCCCGACTTTTTCAAGAACAGCACCAACTCCGCACCCGCAGGATTTGCGACCAGCAAGTCATCTTGCCCGTCGCCACTTAAATCACCGAGTGCATAGCTCGCAGCCATACGCCCCTTTTTGAAGATCGGATAAATCTCCGGTTGCGCCGCGGAAAAGCCGCCGACCTCCTGTACCGCCTTAGCCTGTGTCAGGCGGAAGAACTCCACCCCTCCACTGCGCGAATCAACCGAGCAAAAAGATAGCCCCGCACCATCAGCTTGCGGCATCGCACGCACCCCACGCACCGGCCGCTCAAAAACAAAACGCCGCTCAGGCCCAAATCCACCATCACTCAACTGCTCTCGTAGTACGAGTGACTGATCCCCATTCGCTGAAATATAGAGCACGTCCTTGCGCCCATCTTCCGTCACATCTTCCAGCAACAAATTAAACGGATTCTCCCCCGTCACATAATACACCGCCGCCTCACCGAGATGGCCATGCGGATCCTGACGAAAGACTCGTAGGGCATCCGCGGCCACGACGACTAACTCCGCACTCCCATCGCCATCCACATCTGTAATCCGAACGGTGCCCGTCCATCCCAGCGCCTCGAAATCATCAAACACATGCGTATCCGTCCATTGCCCCGCTTCATTTTGATAGCGCACTGTCAACGGCACCTCTCGGGCAGTGTAGGCCAGATCATCGCGCCCATCGCCATTCAAATCCCCCACCGACAAATCAAATACTGGGAAGCCGATCGTAATCGATTCACTCTCAAAACGAGCATCCTCAAGCGGCGGCTCCCAACGATTACGATTCAAACGTGTCTTACCATTCGTGTTCGGCGCATCTTCTGCCAACTGATACAAGATCTCGATCTGTGCGGTATCATTATTGATCACTACCAAATCGTTCAACCCATCCTGGTTCACATCACTTACATTGAGCGCACGTGTGCCCCAGTCCAACTTCAGCACCTCTGGTCCTGAAAACGAAAACGGCGCTACCTCTGCACATGCAGGCGCGCACGTCATCAACCCGCTACTCACATAAAAAGCGCACCACCCTACGCCGCGAAAACTTCCCCATCGATTCAAACCAGTACTCATTTTCTGTCCTCACTTTTGATAATTAACGTGCGCCCAAAAAAACCATCTGGCGCTTCATTTAACTCAGAAATCATGCGGTAGGCGGTATCCAAACCAGACGGGATTTTCGCCTGGCTCATATCCCCCATCAAACCACTCAATTCACCCACTTTCAGCAGTGACTCAAACAATGGTTCAACCATTAGTTCCGCATTTATAAAAGAACGTGTCACCGCGTTCGGGCGTTCAATACGCTCAAATAATTGCTCTACCTCGGGACTCTGCCACAAACCCTTGCCCCCCTCATTCATGCGAGTGAGCACTTTATGCAGTAAGCCCACCTCGCCGACATTCACGATCAAGCTCGAACGTAGAATCACATAGCTTACGGCATTGCCCTCCGGAAGGTTCGGCTCACTCGAATCCCTCATTGTATAAATAGTATGCCCTTCATACATCTGCTCTTCAATCATCGCGCGTACCCCAGGAATCAGATCCTTAAAGGCCTCGATTGCTTGTGCCAGTGCTTGCGCGTCTTTCACCTCAATCACAAAAAGTTGCTGCGGCTGCGCGATCTCAGAGTTGCCCAGATCCGCCTCAGGCAAAACCGACAGGCTCACGGTCTGAGACCCGAAGTTGTTCAATAGCGCTGCACGCAAATCGACACCCGTCTTCGCCTTCGCTATCTGCAGTTGCATATCAATCAACGGCGGCAATGTCGGACTAACTGATGTCAGTAATCTTTCGAAATTTGCAAGCATCGCACTGCAGTCGAAGGTCGAAATCGAACTACTCAAGACCCCCTCCGCCACATAACCGGCCCCTGGAAGTTCAGTATTTGCGTAGCTCATCAGGCTCAAGAAGCCCATCTTTTCACGATAGATTAATCCATAATGCGACAGCAACCCCGAATCAATCAGATCAAAATCAGCATACAACGCCTGCAGTGATTGCAGCGACAACGCACTATCCAAGCCCTGCGCAGTCACCCCAAACATCGCCAATTTATTCACCGCGGAATGCGCCATCAATGCGCGATTCAAAGTCGGCATCAACTTCTCCAAATTCGAATACACCCCCAGGTCACCACGCCCGCCTTCTTCTCGCGAACGTTGATACACCTCAGAGTCTGCGATCGGCGCACTGGCACCTTCCTTGATCGACTCCACTGCCGCACGTAACCGACTCTCGGGAAACGCCAGAACCACAATGCCATCCACAAACGCGTACCCATCTTCAATATAAGTAGTCACCCCATTAAAGGTCTCATCGAAATAGAGCGTTTCCCCCATGAACGACTCTTCGATCATCTCATGCTCAACCAGCGGATTGATCGCCTGATGCGCTGCCATATTACGCTCAAATTGAATCTGCATCAACGCATCGAGCCGTGCGGCATCTCCCGAAAACTCAGCCATCAACACCATCTCCTCGCGCTCTGCTTGCCCCAGCGCTTGCTCTGATAGATTATAAAAAGCCAAACTCGCCTGCCCCGGAAACAACTCAAACAACTCATCGTAGCTCAGACCAAACACGTCTTCCATCACTTCGGTAAAACCAGAGGGTTCATCAGCACTGCCGTCAACCGCATGCGTATCGTCACCCTCGATCGCATCAAAAAATGCGAGTAACTCTTCGTCTTCGAACAAAGCTAGGATCGGATGCGTCGCCCACTGCGCTCGCGTTTCCGAAAGGCTGCGCACCGTGCAGAAAAACTCTGCATCCTCGCCGATGATCTCCTGAAAAGGCACCGCAGACACCGCAGCGCCCGAGATGCACACACACACACAAGATAATAATAATTTATTCATACTCGAAATCTCGATTCACTTCTCACTCTCACCCATTTTAGGCGGGCTCAAATAACGAAAGCCTGTATTCGGATTACGTGGATCAAATGCATACGCATCTCGATTGTCTAAAAATGACTTCACCACACCTGAAGAAATTGAAAAGCCCAAGCCCTCAGCTCCCACAGCCGCAATCTTCATATTATTTACGCCCACCACTTCACCGCTCAGGTTGAACAACGGGCCACCAGAATTACCAGGATTGATCTGAGTCGTCGTCTGTAAATAAAGACGGCCCTCGATCACACGATTCGCGACGCTAATAATTCCCTCCGAAACCGTCCGATCCAACCCTAGAGGGCTACCAATCGCAAACACAGTCTGCCCCTCACGGACTCGGCCGGCACCAGCAGCTAACGTGACGCTGCGAAATACCTCTTCCGACTCTGGTTCAATCTTTAACAAAGCCAAATCTAACTCCGTGCTCGTTGCCACAATCCGCACATTATTATACGTCACCTTCGAAAGCTCGCGTTCACCCTCCCTAAAAATCGTCACCGAGATACGATGTTCGCCCGCGATCACATGGTCATTCGTCACCACATAGCCATCCCCATGGATCACAAACCCAGAGCCTAGGCCCGTCGGTGTTTGCACCAGTGCCACCGCCTCGCCCAACTGATCCACCCACTTCAGAATCGGCTGATCGCCACGATCCGCCGCGACACGATAGAGTGTGTCCTCAACCAATGCCGCCGCGACCTCGCCTGTGACTGAATCCACCTCGCCGAGACTTGCGACCGCATCCTTCGGCACGGCAACTACATTAAAGCCCAAATCCACATAATACACCTCAGGGCGCTCCAATACGATAGCACCGCGAATACCACTACCATCCTTCAGCTCAATCGAGTGAATTCCATGTAACGAAGTTAAAGCAAGGGTAAGGAAAGACACTAAGCCAACTTTTTGCATCCCAGTAGTTAAACCAATCCGCCAACCGCTGACCACAAAATAAGCGTAAAAGAAAACGCACTGGGCTTAATTTCGGCTCATCGTCGATTAGTCGGAAAGTCTCGATTGAAACGATTGACCGTGATAGGAGTGCGGGCGACTCGCCCACATTCATCC
>DJBY01000139.1:14738-18608 GCA_002430605.1 Opitutia bacterium UBA5964
GAGGGCGAGTCGCCCTCCCTCCTTTACCCTGCTCTCACTAGTCGACGATGAATTAATTGTTTCTGCGATATTCCGCCACGCCGTAAACTCAATCCCATTTCGGCATATCAATCCGAATGCGCTTACGTCCGCGGAAATAGTGCAGATCCTTAAAGCCTTTCTCACCAAGCATCGGTTGAATCGTATCGAAAAACTGCCCCACCGAATTCGGCCGATGCGAATCAGAACCAATCGTTAGCTTCACGCCCATCTCGCTGGCCCAATCAAGAATCAAGGGATCGGGGTGCACCTCGAAGTCGCCCTTAGTCAAGCCGCTGGTATTCACCTCCATGCAGATGTCTTCATCCACCACGGCCTGCAGGAAATCACGGATTACGTCCTCGTGCTCAGCGGGCTTGAACCCACTCACCACGCCATAGGTACGGATCACATCGGGATGCGACATACTATCGTAACGGCCCGACTGCGCGCCGTCTTTAAGATGGCGAAAGTAACTATCGATACGCATCGCATCGTCATTGACCTTGTTTTTTTTCAACCACGTTAAATAACTCCGGCACTGCGCGTGCAGCGATCCGAGTACAAAGTCCCACTCATACTCTGCGAGAATTTCATCCATTGGCTCCATCTGCGCCTCGTCTGGATATACCTCCGCTTCGATCCCACAAAGCACCTCAACACCAAGTGGCTTGGCCTTCTCTGCGGTGTCGTGAACTAAGCTGCGATATTGATCGAGTTGATCACGGCGCATACGAATTCCCGCCTGGCCAAATGCCTCCCATTCCATCGGGATGTGGCAAGTGATTGTCATCACATTAATGCCCTGCTCCATCGCGACCATCGCATATTCAATCGGCGCACCGATTGCGTGGCCGCAAAGAGTGGTGTGCATATGTGAGTCAACACGCATAGTGGAGCGAGAAGGTGGATCGCCTACGGAGCCAAACGAACGGACGACCATTGATCAGCTGCATCGAGTCGATACATGAAACGATCATGTAACCGCCCGCCGCCGCCTTGCCAAAATTCAAAGGTTTCAGGCACAATGCGGTAACCACCCCAGTGATCCGGCAGCGGCACTTCGCCATCGGCAAACTTACGCTTCATCTGGTCGAGCTTGGCTTCTAAAATTTGCCGCGATGTAATCACTTGGCTTTGCGGCGAACTCCATGCTCCGAGTCGACTCGCGAACGGGCGGGAGATAAAATACTTCAAGGCCTCGACTTTCGAAACACGCTCGACGCGGCCTGTTATGTTGACTTGGCGCTGCAGTGGCAGCCAAAGGAAATTCACTGAGACCCGCGGATTCGACTCCAACTCGATTGCCTTACGACTCTCGTAGTTGGTGTAAAACACCAGCCCCTGTTTGGAAAACCCCTTCAACAGCACCACACGTGTGGAGGGTTGCCCATTCGCAGCCACAGTGGCGAGACACATGGCATTGGGCTCATTGACCTCACATTCCTCGGCCTGTTTAAACCACTGCTCAAACTGAGCAAACGGGTCCGCCACTAAGTCCGCCGCACGCAGCGCATGCTTGGTGTAGTCTGCTCTAAGCTCGGAGAGATGATCCATATTGGGAGTGGGAAGGTGAGAACGTATTAAAGTGGGAAAGTGAAAAATGAGAAGCCGTAGGCTAACTTTACTACCTTCGAACCTTCACACTTTCAAACATTTTAAAGCTCTGACAAATAACGCTCGGCCTCGATTGCGGCTTGGCAACCCATACCGGCAGCGGTGATCGCTTGACGATACACATGGTCGACGCAGTCGCCCGCAGCAAAGAAACCGTCATGCTGAGTCTTCACTTGGCTGCCATGATTAGGAATGATGTAGCCGTCTTCGTCCCGCTCCAACACGCCTTCGACAAAGTCAGTATTCGGGATATGGCCGATGGCGACAAAGACGCCCTTACAAGGAATTTCACGCTCTTCGCCAGACTTGGCATCTTTCACCCGAATCGCACGAGTAAAGCCCTTTTCGTCGGCGAGGATTTCTTGTGGCAAGGAGTTCCACGCCATCTCGATCTTCGGGTGCGAAGTCGCACGGTCGGCCATGATCTGCGAAGCACGTAGCTCATCGCGACGATGGATCAAAGTCACCTTGGTGCAAAAACGAGTCAAAAACAGCGCTTCCTCGGCAGCAGAATCGCCGCCACCAACCACCACGACTTCCATGTCGCGGTAGAAGGCACCATCGCAAGTTGCACAAGTTGTGACACCCTTGCCGCCAAACATTTCCTGCTCGCCTGGAACACCGATAAAGCGTGGACGCGCACCAGTCGCGACGATCACGGTCTTGGCTTCGTAGACTTTATCGCCTGCGTAGAGCTTCTTCACCGCGCCATCCACCTCGATCTTATCGACCTTGGCATGCTCGTAGCGCGCACCGAACTTCGCCGCTTGCTTACGCAAGTTGTCCATCATGGTGTAGCCATCGATCCCTTCAGGAAAACCAGGGAAATTCTCAACCTCCGAAGTCGTTGTGAGTTGCCCACCTGGTTGCGTGCCTTCGAGCACCAGCGGATTCAATTGAGCACGGCCCGTGTAGATGGCTGCAGTGAGTCCGGCACAACCGGTTCCTAAAATGATGACGTCTTCCATAGTGATTTGACTAAATGTGGAGTTTGGATTTTCTAAAGTTACCAGACGATGGAGCCGCCCGTTTTATTCTCAAGAACTTTCGAATGAGAAACGTCGACCAGCCAAAGCGCCGCCTCGAACCGCACGAACTTGCCCCCGAGCCCATTTTCAGCCTTTCAGTCTGATCATTTTTCGGCATTTTCGCAGTCATGCAACTGATCGACAGCCACTGCCACTTACTCGGCTTCAAGGATAAAGGCGAACTCGAACCGGCACTGAAACGTGCCGCCGCAGCTGGCGTGCAGCGCTTTATTACGGTCGGCACTTCGCCAAAAGACTGGGTGCCCTACCGCGAAATGCATGCGGCCTACGCCGGGCGGATCGACTACACTGTCGGCCTACACCCCTGCTACGTCGACGCCGAATGGCACCACGACGTCAGTCAAATTTCCACCTTCTTCATGCCGCCGTACGGCCCCGTCGCCCTCGGTGAGATCGGTCTGGATTATTTTCACCTGCCGAAAGATCCGATCCAAGCAGGCGAAACCATGATTTATCAAGAAGAAGCTTTTCGCCAGCAGCTCATGCTCGCCACCGAGCTCGACTGCCCCGTGATCATCCACAGCCGCAATGCCTTCGACGACAGCCTACGGATGATCGACGAGTCTGGCATCGATTGGTCGCGGATCGTGTTCCACTGCTTCACGTACGGCCCCAATGAAATCGCCCAAGTCAAGCAACGCGGCGGACGCGCCTCCTTTACCGGGGTGGTCACTTATAAAAATGCCCCCGACATCCGCGAAGCCCTGCGCACGCAAGGCATCGAGCGGTTGATGCTGGAAACCGATTGCCCCTACCTCACCCCCGAGCCACATCGTGGCAAACCGAACGAGCCCGCTTACCTCGCCGACATCGCTAAGCGTTGCGCCGAAGCGCTCGCGCTCACTCCCGAGGAATTGGCCGCACGCACCACCGCCAACACCCTGGCCTTCTTCAACCTAAGCTAACTCTCTGTATGCGCTGGATCTTTCGAAGTTTACTCACGCTCGCCTTTGTTGGCTTAGCCACGCTTGCGGTGCTGCCTCACACAGACACGATTCGCAACGAGTGGCATCATCTGCGCGAGACATGGGAGATCGTCCGCAACCGTGCACCGGGCCAGCCAGCCGAAGCGATTGAACAGAGCGAAACGCCCCGCAAATCCGACCGTGGCCGCACCGTGCTCAAGCCCGCGCTAGCAGACAGAGCGTTTATCGCGAAGTCGGCAGCCGACAACGACCCCTTTCTC
>DJBY01000139.1:18846-19760 GCA_002430605.1 Opitutia bacterium UBA5964
GGGATGCTGGAAATCGTTGCCGTCTGGGCCGCGGAAGATTCCGAAAGCGCCCTTCTTTGGCTAGAGTCGAACGCCCAAGGCCTCGCCCGCCACACCACGATCCAAAGCGGCATGGAACTCTGGGCCCAACAGGACCCGACCGCCGCCGCGGCATGGATCGACGGCATGGCCAACGACGGCAGTAAGGTCACCGCAGCCAAAGCACTCGCCGCCAACTGGGCCGGCCAAAATCCAAATGAAGCCTCACAATGGGTCGAACAACTCCCGGCGGGCAGCCTGCGCAACGATGCCGCCAGTGCCCTTGTCGAGTCGTGGGCCGCCAGCGCCCCTGAAGCCGCCGCCATCTGGGCGCTCACCGAGGCAGAATATCACGTCAATTCCGATCTGCTCAACCTCAGCATCCAGCACTACACACAAGCCAACCCAGCCGAGGCCGAACAATTCCTGCGCAGTGTCAACGAAGCCTACGAGGCACCCGCTGCGATTGAAACCTATGTTCTCACCCGTGCTCAAATCAATCCTATGGATGCGATGGAATGGCAAATCCAACTCCCGCAGACGGACCCCCTCAACAATCCCAAAAACTCGGAAGTCATCATGCAAGAATGGAGCCGCACCGACTCGGTCGCTGCCTCCACTTGGCTCAACGATGCCGCAGCAGGTGACCAGCGCGATGCCGCGATTGTTGGTTTCACTACCACCATGCTCGACTTCGACCCCGAAGCCGCAGCCGCATGGAGCAACACTATCTCCGAGCCGAACCAACGTGTTGAACAGCTCAACCGCGCCATCCTAAATTGGAGCCATGCCCAGCCTCAACAAGCACTACAATGGGTCCAACAAGCGGAGCTCGAAGCCGACCTGCGCAATGCCCTAGCCAGCCAGATCGGCACGGACTAAAAATTCCACTAAGC
>DJBY01000139.1:19893-21372 GCA_002430605.1 Opitutia bacterium UBA5964
CTCAAGTCTCTTCCCCCTACTCGACAAACTTCAGCTCGCCGCGATAGACCAGATGCGCGAGGCCATTGCCAGTCACATAGGTATCGAAGCCTTCGGTCTTTAGCACTCGCTCGCCATCCACCTCGACGATGGACTCCTTCATTTGATAATCTTGGGTCCGCTTCAAATTCGAGGAAAGCCAGATCAGCCCACCATCATGCAACACGCCCCAGTAATTTTCGACCGTCTCGCCGGCCTTCACCTCCGAGAAATACTTACCATCCTGCATCACCGACTTAGAGCGTGCACTCGACATGCCCACGTCCCGTTGCGACACCGCGACGCCATGCAGCACGCCATCTTCCCACCAGTATTGCTGCTCGACTGGAAACGTCTCGGAATAGCCAGACGTTGTTGAATGGATGGTAAAGTGGCCCACCCAGCGGCCTTCATAACTCTTTAAAGCGGCTGTCAAATCCTGCGTTGCAACTTGCTGAACGGGGACAACTGTTTCCTCCGCATGCGCAGATAAAGGCAACACACCTAGGATCAACCAACCAAACCGACGCCACATCATTTCGAAAAAATGGGGGATCTCCCCCCAGCTGTGCAACTCATTTCCAACAAACCCTCAAACATACTTTTTGCTTTGCGACTTGGCGAAGCCCAATCCTTCACACTTAATACACCCCATGATTTACGATTCCGAAAAGCTACTCCTCCTCGCTGGCCCCTGCTCGCTCGAAAGCCTCGACACCTGTCGCCCCGTCGCCGACGCCCTCGCTGCCCTTCAGCAAAAGCACCCAGAGCTGAACATTCTCTTTAAAGGCTCGTTCGATAAGGCCAATCGCACATCGATCACTAGCGACCGTGGCACAGGACTCGACGCCGGACTCGAAATCTTCAAAACCATCAAAGCAGAATACGGGTTTAAAACCATCACCGACATTCACACACCCGACCAATGCGCCGCCGTCGGTGCCGTCGTCGATGCGATGCAAATCCCCGCCTTCCTGTGCCGCCAGACCGACCTACTCGTCGCCGCCGCCAAAACCGATTGCGCGATCAACGTCAAAAAGGGCCAATTCCTCTCCCCCTACGAAATGACCTTCGTGACTAATAAGCTCGAAGAAGCTGGCGCCAACGAGATCTGGCAGACCGAGCGCGGCACCACCTTTGGCTATCAAAACCTTGTGGTCGACATGCGCAGCTTCAGCATCATGGCCGAAAACGGCTACCCGACCATCATGGATGCCACGCATAGCGTGCAACTCCCTGGCGCGGCCGGTGGCATCAGCGGCGGCCAGCGCGAATTCGTGCCAGCCCTGGCCCGCGCCGCACTCGCCGCTGGCGCCAATGGCGTCTTCCTCGAAACCCACCCCAATCCAGAAAAAGCGATTTCCGACGCCGCCAGCCAAGTACCACTCAACGAACTTCCCGAGCTAATCGAAAGCCTGCTGCGCGTCTGGCACGCAGTGCGATAGTTGACTATTGCTGGTT
>DJBY01000139.1:21536-22523 GCA_002430605.1 Opitutia bacterium UBA5964
CTCAGCTCTGTTCCTTCACTTGCCCATAGGGCACCCAGTTCAGTCACCCTTCGCTTCGCTCAGGGCAAACCTTCGGTTCACCATCTTCGCACTGTCGTGCTTCGTCAGCCCTCAGCTCTCAGCTCTCAGCTCTCAGCCCTCATCTCTCATCTCTCTAATTATGCGAATCACAGGCGGTAAAGCACGCGGCATTCAAATCAAAGCGCCCACAGGCGACACCACGCGTCCCGCGACGGATCGGATGCGTGAGGCGATCTTTTCCAGCCTCGGCGCCAGCGTCGAAGGCAGCCGCGTGGCCGATCTCTTCGCAGGCACCGGCGCCTACGGCCTCGAAGCGCTCAGCCGCGGCGCGATCAAAGCCACGTTTTACGAAATCGATAAGCAGGCCCTCGCCTGTATGAAGAAGAACCAGCAGGCGGTGCTCAAATGCTGTGGACTCGCCCAGAGCGCGGTCAACACCATCGCCCGCGATCTGTATGCACGCACCGCCGGCGGCGAGCGCGCAGAGTTGATTTTCATCGACCCACCATACGACAATATCGAAGCCAACTTAGAACGCATCTTTGCCAAAGCCGATGAACTCGGCAGCCCTGACGCCCGCGTTATCCTCGAGTTGCCTGGCAACCTCGTTCCCGAGATCGCGGGCTGGAAAATCGTGCGCCGCTTCGGCAAACCCAAGCGCGACACTCCGAACGCAGCGATCTTCGAACGCAGCTAAAGGGCGCCCACTCTCAGGCCCCAGCCTCAACTCTCCACATCCACCCCCGGGGTGGCATAAATCGGCGCGAACTGGATCAAACTGAACACCGCGATCATCAATACCACGATCTGATTTTGCGGGTAATCTGAGCCGATCAGAAACAACTCGAACAAGATCGGCGCTTCCGTCAATACGAGGCCGACAATTAGCGCGCTCAACATCTGCTTTTGATCCTTTAATTTAGGGATCACCCACCAACGCAGCAGCGTGGCGAGAATCACCGGCAC
>DJBY01000045.1 GCA_002430605.1 Opitutia bacterium UBA5964
CTGCAGCTCCTCACAGACCGCATCCGTGCCCGCCAGATACGGACAGAAATCCATCTGCGGGTGAAACGCCCTTAATGGAAACGGACTCGGTTCGAGAAATTTAAACGCGACGCCCGCGCCGGCACACAGCGCGTAGGCCGCGGCGATGTCCCAGACCTTGACGCGAAAATCGACCACCCCGGTCAAATAGCCGGTCGCGACATACGCAGCGCTCAGCGCACCACTGCCAAGGCAGCGCACGCGGTATTTTGCCAGCAAGGGCTTGAGTTGATCCAACAACTCAGCATCGATCGGAAAATGCAGGCCTAACATCGTCTGCGCATCGGCCGCCATGCGATCGCGATTCACCGTCTTTTGATTGCGTTGCAGGCCAAAACCAGCGCCACCCTCTAGCAACGCGTCGGTGCTATAATCGTAAATAAAGCCATACACCGGCATCCCATCGTGCAGTAAGGCCAACGAAATGGCACAGACCGGAAAGCCGAGCGCATAATTATTGGTGCCATCGATCGGATCGATCAGCCACGCGAATCCAGCGCCGAGTGTCAGCACCTCATCGAGCGGGCTCGCCTCTTCACTGCAATAGTCATCTGCCGCAAAATCCCGCCGCAGCGCCGCAAACACATTCTCCGAGATCGCAAAGTCAGCAAAGGTCACCCGAGTGTCGTCCTCCTTCCACTCACTGGCGACCTGGCCAAACTGACGGCCAAAAAACGCCGTCTGCGCTTTCACTGCCACTCGCCCCGCATTGATGCGGTGGCGCAGCTGCAGATCAAACTGCGCCTGTGCTTGCCGGTTGAGTGATTTTTTCATCGTTGCTATCAATCAGTCTGAGGGCACTCAGGGACAAGCGCAAACCGCGACAGAATTTGCACTACGGACGCCCGCGCCCAAAACCTCGAAACGGACGGCCCGCACGCTTTTGCTTGGCGGCTCTACCATCGGAACTGTCCTTTGGCTTTTGCGGTTCCTCGCTGCTCTTGGCAACTCGTTTGCCCGAGGCACGCACACCACGCGCTGGACGTCGATCCTTAGCATCCTCTGGCAGCGGGATGCCTTCGCGGTGCAGCCCCTCGATCGCTTCGTCATGGAAGTCATGCTCTCGCACCGTCGAAATCGTTTGCTTAATCAAGCGCTCAATTGCCTTAAATCGCGACACATCTTGATCAATCTCAGTGCAGAAGCTCATCGCCCGGCCACTCTCACCGGCACGCGCCGTGCGCCCGATACGGTGTACATAATTCTCCGCATCCATCGGCAGGTCGTAATTAATTACCAAGCCAATATTCTTCACGTCAATCCCACGCGCGGCCACATCCGTGGCGACCAGCACTGGCGTTTCACCGAGCTTAAAGCGCCGCAATGCATCCTCACGTGCCGCCTGTGTGCGATCCCCGTGGATGGTATCCGAACGAATCCCGTCGCGATTTAAATGCGTCGCAATCAACCGTGCATCACGCTTGGTCCGAGTAAAAATAAGGCACAGCTCTTCTTGTTTTTCAAAGTATTGGCTGTGTAATAGATCCAGTAACAACGCAGGCTTATCGCGCAGTCGCACAAACAGCACCGACTGATCAATCTTCTCAGCGGTGGTGCCTTCTGGCGTGATTCGGATCTCCTCCGGGTTGTTCAACAGTCCCGCAGCCAACTTCGCTACCCCCTTGGCCATCGTCGCAGAAAAAAGCAGTGTCTGTCGCTCCTTAGGCACATCACTGACAATCTCGCGTAAGTCATCAATAAAGCCCATCGCCAACATGCGGTCCGCCTCATCGAGCACCAAGCACTCTACACCGCTCAAATTCGCGTGCCCCTGCTTGATCAAATCCAGCAAGCGCCCGGTCGTCGCCACCAGCACATCCAAGCCGAAATACAGCTCCTTGGTCTGCGGCGTCTGCGACACACCGCCATAGATCATCCCGATCTTTAGATCCAAGTGTGCCCCATAGGTGCGAAAACTCTCGGTCACCTGCACCGCCAACTCACGCGTCGGCACCAGAATCAGATTACGCACCCCGCGCCGAAAGGGCTTACGGCCCTGGGTCGCGATACGGTTAAGCATCGGCAAAGCAAATGCCGCGGTCTTACCAGTGCCAGTTTGCGCACAGGCCAACAGGTCGCGCCCTTCGAGCAACAGGGGGATCGCCTGCGCCTGAATCGGCGACGGCTCCACATAGCCTTTCTCCGCCAGCGCGCGCTGGATCGGTTCGATTAAGGGCAGGTCTTTGAATTCTGTGTGACTCATAGTTTCGATCAATACCGCACCGTATGAATAAAACCGCCTTTATCGACAAGAAAGCGCCGCGAGCTGAAATTGGCTGGTGCGGCGCGATACTCTCACACTCAAACCCTTCTCACGACGGCAACACCTTAGTTAAGGCGCAGTGGCAGAGTGGCTGTTGCGAGCAGCAGCGCGACGGCAAGACCGAGCGCTTAGCGAAGCAGAACATGTGACTGTTTTCAGTCCAGGCTTGCCAAGTAGATTTGAACCGCTTCTGTATCTCCATTTTAGGAGAAGTGGCAGAGTGGCCGAATGTGACTGACTCGAAATCAGTTGTGCTAGAAATGGCACCGGGGGTTCGAATCCCTCCTTCTCCGCCATTTAAGGCGAAGCCGTAAAATTGCGGTAAGAAGGATGAGATGAGAACCATCGGGTTCGACGCAGCG
>DJBY01000002.1:0-982 GCA_002430605.1 Opitutia bacterium UBA5964
CCTTTCACAAAAGGACTCCGAGCAGCAAACCGCCGGAAAACAGCACACCATACGCCGCGACTACTTTCGCTGAACCCTTCAACGCTTCCAGAAACTCCACAGGCCCCTCGGCGACAGGCAACCGCACGCCTAGCAACACCGCATACCCTACTGGCAGGAGCGCAATAACCACAAACGGGCCATAGCCGATTGCCCAGAAGCTGAGCACCACCGCCCCCGCCAACAGCGCCGAAGCATAATACTGGATCTGCGCAAAGCGTCGCCCAAAAACCACGACTAGCGTCCGCTTTCGCGCCGCACGATCTTCATCGAGGTCTCGGTAATTGTTCACCACTAGGATATTATTAACCAGCAAGCCGCAACCGAGCCCCAACAACAACACCTTACCCGAAATCGCGCCCGCCTGCACATAATAGGTGCAAGCCACTGCCACGAATCCGAAAAATAACACCACAAACACATCCCCTAGCCCGTTATAAGCCAACGGATACGGCCCGCCTGTATAAAGCCACGCGCAAGCTACGCTCGTCACCCCCACCACCAACAGCCACCACCCGCCAAATGGGATCAGCCCGAGCCCCACGCAAAACCCACCCGCCAACACCAGAATCGTCGCGCGCCGCATAGTACTCGGGGCAATCAATCCCGCCGCCACTGCACGCCGCGGGCCAAGCCGCGCCTCGGTATCGGTGCCTTTGATACCGTCCAGATAGTCATTGGCGAAATTCGTGCCGATCTGAATCAACAGCGCAAAGACCAAACAAATAGCCGCCCCCCGCCAATCAAAGTGTCCATCCGCATACGCCAGACTCGAGGCCAGTAAGACCGGCACCACTGCCGCCGGCAAGGTCTTCGGACGCAGCGCTTCGAACCAGATATTTAGAGACGACATTATAAAAAGAAGTTTGAAAACTGTAGTTAGACGGAGGTCTGCCGTAGATGGCGAAGCAATTATGTTCCCCTCCCGCGCCAAGCGAATTCA
>DJBY01000002.1:1164-9910 GCA_002430605.1 Opitutia bacterium UBA5964
CTATTACCCACAAGCTGAACCGCTCGCAAAAAGAATCCGTTCCGCCTCAGTCCGCAAGGCCTTTACTCACACTGACCGCAGTCGTTTTGTCCTACCCCACCTCAAAACGAGCGCGTGGTCGGACCACCCACTCCCGATCGGCGGCAGTGCCACCATTTCGCAGCCTTCCCTCGTGGCTAAAATGACAGAATGGCTCGAGCTCACTCCCGATTGCCGCGTACTTGAAATCGGCACTGGCTCTGGCTATCAAACAGCTCTCCTCGCCCAACTGGCTGCCGCCGTCTATACCATCGAAATCAGCAAACAACTTTCCCAGCGCGCCGAATCCCGACTGCAAGCGCTCGGCTATAATGGCATCCACTTTCGCATCAGCGACGGGACACGCGGCTGGCCAGATGCCGCGCCGTTCGACCGTATCATCGCGACCGTGGCGTTTCCCTATCGCCCGATCCGACTCCTCAACCAACTCTCCGAAGGTGGCATCTGTCTCGCACCTGTGGGTATGCCCAGTGAGACGCAGCAACTCATTCAATACCAAAGGCACGGCGCCAGCATCACCGAGCGCACCCGATGCCCGGTGCGCTTCATCGGCCTACAATAGCCCACTTACCACTCCCCTCGCCCTCAAGTCGCAGCCCTCCCACAGTGGCTCGTCGAAAAAGATCACACCCGCGGAGAACTCCCCTTATAGTATGAAGAACGACGAAGCGATCGGCCTGACAATTTGCTTTCGAAAGAGGGGAAGGTTCGAAGAAGAGTGACACTCAGAATCAGATCAGTCGCTGGCTTCAACCACTCGAAGCTCTAGATGCTGTTTTATGTAGCTAAGCAGAATGTAACATCCTACCATGCGACAGTATATTAGACCACCAATCCCCATGAAAAACTGCCCCTACTGCGCTGAAGAGATCCAAGACGCCGCCATCAAATGTAAGCATTGCGGCGAATTCCTCGATGATGCCACGCGCCATCCCGCGTTTCCACCCGACGCGCCCGCCAAAGGTAAATGGTATTTCAACACGTCCAGTGTCGTCATCGCATTGCTCTGTGTTGGCCCGCTCGCACTACCACTCATCTGGTGGAATCCACGCTGGGACGCCAAGCGAAAAGCGATCGTGACCGTCATCGTGCTCGTCCTCTCATCGCTACTCACGATCGCCAGCATCGAAGCACTGCGCACAATCGAAGAAATATATACTGAGCTGATGCGCAGCATGTAGCGACGACGCGGATCCCACATCGCATCGATCGTAAGATCGTGGAGCAGCAGACAGGCGCCGAACTAGCACGGCTCCGACAACAATCCGCTCAATAATCACCACCCCTCGCCTTTTTAAGTCGAGGGAGAAGCCTTTCTGGCAGTCTAGCCAGTCGATGATCTTTGATCCGAACGGCAAGACCCCGCTTAGCGCGCCGGTCTTCAAGCAAATCAGTCGATCAAAAAGAACCACCCCACATCACCAGCATCGCCTCGGGCCCAGCAAAAATGGCACTGGCTAGAATGCAGAGGATGCCGATCATTTGAATAAGAAATGGATGTTTTGCCACACCCCAATACCTGGTCAAAAAGACCAATTGAACTGGCCATAACAACAAACACGCAAGCCCCCACCAAACATTTGCGCGAAAGCTCTCAATCAAAAAAAAGATCGACCCAACGAGCGCGATTACCGCACCATTTATCACCAAAACCATAGACACTATTTCCATATAAATTATTTCTTCTAATTTTTATCTCACTTTGAATCATCCGCCAGTGCGGCGATTATCACAGCTAAAAAAGCTCAGCCGCTTGCGATCGGCAGATCACTGGTACTCCGGATATATAGAAAGCAAACTTAATTAGGTGATCCATCTAACTATTTAAAAAGTAGCACTATAGCACTCTTCGTAACGTGCATATCATACAACTCGAATATTCCCGCAAACGAAGACGGCCTAGCAATAATTACTCTCCGACTGAAATTAGAAAACCCATTCTTCCGTAAGTCATTCTGCGGCAGCCAAATCAGAGGCGGGTCTAAATCGCCCACGAAGTTCTGCCGACTCGAACTCACTGAATAAAAGTGGCTGCGACGATTTTCGACATAGCGCGAATTTGGAAACCGTTCTCGACTGATGCGACGTAGATAATGTGCATGAGGCTAGGGTTACGCTTAAGCCTCGATGACTTGATGGTTCTCAAAGGTAAATCGCATTTGCGCTTTGCTCAGTAGCGCTTAAACACAGCTACCATGCAACCGACACTATTGATACTCGCAGCCGGAATGGGCAGCCGCTACGGCGGCCTCAAACAACTCGACCCGATGGGACCCAACGGTGAAACGGTGCTCGACTACTCTGTGTTTGATGCGATCCGCGCAGGCTTTGGCAAGGTAGTGTTCGTGATCCGCCGCGATTTCGCCGAGGCGTTCAAATCGGCCGTAGGCGATAAATTCGAGAGTCGCATCGAAGTGGCCTATGCGTTTCAAGACCTGGCCGATCTACCCGAGGGGTTCTGCATTCCTGAAGGCCGCGAAAAGCCTTGGGGCACAGCCCATGCCGTGCGCGCCGCGCGCAATGAGATCGACGCGCCCTTTGCCGTGATCAATGCCGACGACTTTTACGGACAAGATGCCTACAAGCAGCTGGCACAGTATTTTGCCCAAAGTGCCAACGAGCCGGAACTCCGCACCTGTATGGTCGGCTACCCGCTAAAAAACACGCTCTCCGAGCACGGCAGCGTGAATCGCGGCATCTGCCGCGTCGAACGCGGCGCACTGCAAAAAGTGGAAGAGCACTGCACCATCGCCCGCAGTGCGGACGGCATCGTGCGTGGCGACAATCTAGCAGGCGAGTCGGTCGAAATCGCACCCGAAGCCATCGTCTCAATGAATTTCTGGGGCTTTACGCCGGCGCTGTTCCCCAGCCTAGAGGCTTTATTTATCGAGTTCCTCGAAGCGTACGGTCAGGAAATGAAGTCGGAGTGCTACATCCCGACTGTAATTGATACCTTAATTCAATCCGAGCAAACTGAATGTGCCGTGATCGAAACGGACGGCGCGTGGTTCGGCGTGACTTACCCAGACGACAAGCCCTTTGTGCAGGCCAGTATCGCTGCGCTGATCGCGAGCGGAGAGTATCCACAGCAAGTGTAGCGACTCAGCCAATGCTCCCCGATCTCACGATCGAGGCGACACTCTACAGATGTGGCCTCCATCGTCAGACGGGGGGTTCGACCTAGCCTGCCGCGCCATCAATTTTCGGAACCTGCGAGCGGTTCTTGAAAAAGCGGACGATCGTGCGGATCACGAAATACATTAAGACCAGCACCAAGACACCTGCCAGGATTGGCACTAGAAGCGCCAGTCCTGCAGTCAGAATCGAGCCGCCTAGCTCGGCGGTCGATATCACCGGATTACCGATACCACCAGTCGTCGCAGTCGATGTGCCGCGTGTAATCACTGTCGCCCCCTGAATCAGGCCAGCCGTGCCACCACCCGCGATGGTGGCTGCGATCCATTTGAATGAGCCATCGCCCATAATGTCCGGCATCATGGTTCCAGTAATAAACGTACCAGCAACCACTGCAGCAGGTGTCGCCACCGTATCGAGTGCATTGTCTAACCACGGAATATAGTAGCTGCCGATCTCCAGCGCCGTGGCGATACCGAGGGCTAGCGTGACCCATGGATTGCCGAGCCACTCCTGATCACCAAGCATCGCTTGCACATCTACCTCGCCAAATATTTCCAGATTTCCACTGGCCGCGAGGCTAGTGATAAAAAGAGGAACGAATACACGAAAGCCACAGGCCGCAGCCAGGCCGACGCCCGCAAAAAGTGCCATTATCTCATTCATAATGTCGAATAGAATAACGGGTTGAGTGCCGCCGGGAAAGCTTCGATTTCGGCAGGCTGGGAGTAGCCAAAAATCTATTTTACCCGCTAAGTTACCCAAGGAAACGCTAAGCATGGTATATAACGAGTATTTAGTATATACGCGCCTGATTTCAGGAGGGCAACGCTCCGTCGTTGCCACCTACATCCTGAGCAAATTCTGATACTTGCGCATGGAAATGACAGCGCATTTCCCTCCAACTAAATAGGCACAAAAAATCCCGAGGCACCGCAGCGCCTCGGGATTTTGAATAAAACTACAACTCTGCGACTATCTTGGCGTAAATCTCCGGTACCGTGAGCTTTGCCAACTCCTTGGTCGAAACACGGGCGGGGTTGATTACTGGTAAGGTATCGAGGGACTCGGAAAGACAGACATCGCGATTCGCCTCAACCTCTTCAACGCGGTCGATCGGCGTAAAGTGCGGCGCGGAGTTGAGCACATCGGGATGCTCCTTCGCCAATTTAATGATCGCCTGCACCGCTTCGACAAAGCGATCGAGTTCGGCCTTGGTATAACTCTCGGTCGGCTCAATCATCAGGCCCAATGGCTCCGGCCATGCAACTGTCGGGGCATGGAAGCCAAAATCCAAGAACAGCTTGCCAATCCGCGGCGCGGCATCGGTCTTACGCAGACCAACCGAGTCGAGCAGGCCGAAATCTGCCTCCTTCAAGGTAAGGATGAACTCGTGCATGCGCGGTTCACTATCTGCCCCCGCTGGCAACAAGGCGTAATCCTCGGTGAGTTGTGATTGAAGATACCGCGCGCTCAAGACCGCCACCGCCGACATGCGACGCACACCTTCGCGTCCGAGGCGCAGCAAATACGTGTAGCAACGAATCTTATGGGCGAAATTGCCCCAGTGGCGGTGGAACGAGCCAATCGACTTCGGCGCACGCACGGGTTGATAGAGCGAACCATCAAACTCGATTTGATAGCCCGGTAGATACGGCGTGAGACGCTCACTCACCGCAACAATCGCGTCACCCGGGCCACCGCCGCCATGCGGAATCGTCCAAGTCTTGTGCAGATTGTTATGCACCGCATCGACTCCCAACGCGCCGAGGTCGACCCAACCAGCGATTGCATTCATGTTCGCACCGTCCATATAGACGAGGCCGCCGATGGCGTGAATTTTCTCCGCGATTTGCTTAAAGGAGGTCTCAAAAATACCACTAGTATTCGGATTGGTGATCATCACACCCGCAATACGGTTGCCATACTCTTCGATGCAGCGATCCAGATGCTGGTTGAGCACCCGGCCCTCAATATCGGCGTCGAGATAAACGATCTTACCCTTCTTGCCCGCGAAGCCAGCCATGGTGGCGGTGGCAAAGTTGGTGCCATGCGCAGAGCTCGGGATCAAAATCACATCACGCACTTCATCGCGGTCACGGTGGTAGGCTTGAAAGAGTTTCAGGCCGACCAACTCACCTTGTGCACCGGCAAGTGGCTGAGTCGTCACCGCAGCTAGGCCGGTGATCTTTTTAAACCACTCCTGAATCTCATGCAGTACGTAGAGACAGCCCTGCGCATCTTCCACTGGAGCTTGCGGGTGAACATCGGTGAAGCCGGGCAATCCTGCCGCCCAGTCGTTGACCTTCGGATTATACTTCATCGTGCACGAGCCGAGCGGATAGCAGCCGTCGTCTGGGCTAACATTGAGATCACCCAAGCGCTTGTAGTAAGCGATCACCTCATCGGCAGTATACGTCGGCAAACCTGGGTCTTGTTGGCGCATATCTTGATCAGCAACCGCCGCTAAAGCAGCAGGCTCAGCGCTGCAGGCAGCACCAAAAATATCGGCAAACACAGCGACCAGCTCGGAAATCGCTTGTTCACGATTGGAGAACGACAGCTTCAGCAGTTGGCGACCGCCAGCCACGCGACTGGAAACGTCTGCCCCGGCAAGGATACCGCTCTCGCGCGCCTTTGCCAGCACATCAGCGACAGGCGTAGACAGTTCAAAGGTGACCTCATGAAAAGATGCAGACTCCGGGAACGCGAGCGACACGCCTTCGAATACCGTTAAGCACTCAACTGCCTCAGCCAAACGCGCACGTAGCCCAGCTAGAATTGCTTGCAGGCCGGAATCGCCACGCTCGAGAAGCGAAGCGCCGACCAATGTCGCCACGAACGCTTGATTGGAGCAAATATTGGACGTGGCCTTATCCTTACGGATATGTTGCTCACGGGTGGAGAGCACGCCCACACGGCAGTCACGACCCGAGCTATCCTTGGCTTTGCCAATGAAACGACCCGGCGCAGCCCGCACGCCGGCACGATCTTTAGCCGAAAAACGCACACCAAACAAACCGAGGCCCGGGCCACCGAAATTCGGCGCCAATGCCAAGTGATGCGCCTCACCGACAATAATATCGACGCCATTCGCACCAAACTCAGAGGGCGCCTTGAGCCCGCCAGGGCCAAGCAGCATTGGATCAATCACCGCGATACTCTTCACCTTCAGCTCAACCGCCAAGTCAGTCAGGGTATCCACGGCCTCGATCAGGCCAAAAGTATTGACGTGTGGAAACACAATCGCCGCAAGACGAGTGCCCGCAACTGCAGTCGCCGCCTGCAGTGCGACTTGGTCGATCAGACCCGTCGCAGCATCGACTGGCACGCGGATCAACTCAACTTCAGTGCCCTCTGCCAAGGTCTCGAGCACTTCAAGATCTCCGGGATACAAGGTATCAGGAATGATCGCCACCGATTTGCCGCGGCCCATGCGAATCGCCGCACAGATGCCCTCGAAAATTGAAGTGGATCGATCGTAGAGCGATGCATTGACCGCTTCGAAGCCCGTCAAACGAGCCATTGAGCACTGATAGATCCAGTGCGCGAGCAGCGTGCCTTGGCTGAGCTCAGGCTGATACGGCGTGTAGGCAGTGGTCAGATTACGAATAGCACAGATCGGCCCCACTACAGGCGACGGCACAAAGTCCGACACACCATCGCCGAGGAAACTGGTACCGATGCGGTTCATCTTCGAGATCTCTTCGAGACGGGTATACAGGTCGTCGTAGCCGAGTTCCTCGGGCAACGCGACGCCATCTTCGAATTTAACGTCTGCCGGAATGTGGCTAAAGAGCTCATCAAGCGACGCCTTGCCGACAGTTTTCAGCATCGCATCGATATCGGCATCGCTCGCTGGAATGTAGTGACGCGCGTGTTCGCGCTGATCGACGGAAGTATTTTGCATTTTAAAGAAACTGAGGCTTAACAACGAACAAAAATAAGCATTCATTGCTACTGGATGAGATGAGCTGTTCAGACAAGCCGACTCTTCCCCCTTCGCAAGTTTCTTTACACGAATTACCAAATTTTCTATATCACCGACCATTTCGATCGGCGCAAACAACTCATCACCATTACTTTTAATGTCCGACATTCTACACATCCCACTACACGACTTTCATGCCGAGCAAGGTGCGCGCTTCGTCAATTTCGGCGGCTGGAACATGCCCGTGCAATACACCAGCATTCTCGAAGAACATAAAGCGGTGCGCACCGCGGCGGGCCTGTTCGACGTCAGCCACATGGGAGAGTTTCTAGTTACTGGTGTCGATGCCGCGCTGTTTCTCGACAAACTACTGGTCAATTCGATCGCGAAAGCACCCGTAGGCAAAGCCGTTTACTCGCCGATGTGCGCCAGCGATGGCGGCGTGGTCGATGATTTGATCGTCTACCGCATCGGCGACGAGACCTTCCTCGTCTGCGTGAATGCAGGCAATATCGAGAAAGACTTTGGTTGGTTCCTTAAACAATCGGAGCGCTGGAGCCTCGACGTGCAGATCGAGGATCACTCCGACGATTATGCCCTCCTTGCGCTGCAGGGGCCAAAAGCCGCCGCAATCATGGAAGCCATTGGCTTCGACTCAATTAATACAATTAAGAAATTTTGGCACGCGCTGGTTCCCTTCGCCGGCGAAAAAGTGCGTGTGTGCCGCACTGGCTACACTGGTGAAGACGGCTTCGAGATCTACGCCTCCCCCAAAGCAGCTGATGCGCTCGCCCGCGAGATCATCAGCAAAGGCGAGCCTTTCGGCGTGCAACTCTGCGGCCTAGGTTGCCGCGACAGCCTACGTCTCGAAGCTGGCTATCCACTCTATGGACATGAGCTCAGCGACTCGATTACTCCACTCGAAGCCGGCCTAGACTGGACCGTTAAACTGGAGAAAGAGGACTTCATTGGCAAAAATGCCTTAAGTGAGCAGAAGGAGAATGGCATCCCGCGGCGCGTGGTTCACTTCAAACTCGAAGGCCGCCGCATCGCCCGCGAAGGCACCCCAGTCGTTAATGCCGCAGGCAAAGCCGTCGGCCAAGTACTCTCCGGCACGCTCTCGCCCATGCTTGGTTGCCCCATCGGTAGCGCAATCGTCGCCACCGCCGCTAAAGATGCGCCACTGTTCGTCGATCTGCGCGGCAATCACATCGCGCTAGAAGTCGCGACTTTGCCACTGCATAAAGTATAATCCTCCACCATCTCATCGGTCGTTAAAGCACCTGCCAGTCATAGTTAAGCGACCCACCATCAAAGAAGGATGCCTTAATTGTCATCGCGGCCAAGCGCCGTTACGGTCGAAACTGCCTATGGCGCAATCGCTGACACTCGCTCAACCGCAGACTCTTCCGATTGCTCAGTGGTCGAGACTGAGGCATGCTGAATGATCGGGCTTGTCTCTGGTCGCGGTAAGGTCTTGACGGAGAATTCCATCAGCTCTCCCCCGCGTCGCACCTCAATCGTGGTGAACTGATTCGCCCGCGTAAAAAACACTGCACCTGGCACATCGGACACATTCTCGATCGTATATCCAGCAATCGAAACAAGATGATCCCCCTGCAACAAACCCGCTTGGTGCGC
>DJBY01000099.1:0-677 GCA_002430605.1 Opitutia bacterium UBA5964
AAAGCTATCCACCTACAGCACCTCAAACGCTCGATTCGCGGCGATATATAGCGGATGCTTCGGTGTCTGATTCGCGTTCTTACCGAGGCAGGAAATGTTTAGGTTTGGTAGCTCTCGGAACGGTTCGAGCAATGCCAAACAGGCGTTTTGACGATCCATGTGCAGGCCGTGGTTGCCCCAGCCACCGACGATGTCCAAGTGCCCATTGTTGAGTACGTAGGCTTCGTTGATCGCGGCCTTGATCTGCGCGTCATTCTCTGGGCCGACCGGATCTTCGATCATCATCATCTCTTTTGGGTCGGTGGCGCGGTAGGCGAAGATGTTCAGCATCAAAAACTCGTTGGCGCCGAGTCGTCCGCAAAAGGATTTGATCCGTGTGAGGGTCGGGTCGAGCTGATTCTCGTCAGCGGTCGATGGGTTGAGGCAGATGAAGAGCGCGCGACGACGCTCAAATAGCTCATCCCAGCGATGCAGCAGCGTGTAGCGATAGCTACGACACTTAGAGAATGTGCAATCGTTTTGCATCGTATCGGGTTGAGTTACTTCAGCTTGCCGAGCTTCAGGTGCAGCGTGCTGATGACCTTGGGCTGTTGCGCAGAGTGTGACCCGTTTAAATCTTATTTGACTGAATTGGCGGTGATGCCCGGCCACTCATCCGTGCGAAATGGAGTGACTGG
>DJBY01000099.1:895-2497 GCA_002430605.1 Opitutia bacterium UBA5964
GGTTTCGACACCTTTACGTTGGAGACCAGTACCTTATTTTTGCCGATGATTTTGGCATCGGCTTTGACGAAGATCTGGTCCTCGCCGGCGATCGCGAAACCAATCGGCTGCTTGATGTCGAAGGAGCAAAGCCCTTGTCTGCTGACATGATCGAAGGTGAGGGCGATGGCGCTGTCCTTGACCTGCATGGATGCGTAACGTGGGCTGAGCGCGTCGATTGGATAGCCGTAATCGTTGGCGAGTGCGAGCCGGACCAGGCGATTGGCGACGGTGGTTTTATCGCGTGGATGGATATCGCGTCCTTCGCCGGCATCAATGATCACCGCTTGCCCGGTATTGGGCAGTGCGAGGGTCATTGTTTGTGCTTCACGCAGTTCGGCCCAAGCACTGTCGCTTGGCTCGGAGGCTTCTGCCATGTAGTCGGCGAGTTGCACCCAGTAGAACGGAAAGTCGCCTTGCTGCCAGAGGTCGCGCCACGTACTTATCATTAGCGGGAAGAGGTCGCGGTATTGGGTGGCGCGGCCAGCGTTGGTCTCGCCTTGATACCAAATGACGCCACGCATGCCGTATCCAATAGTTGGATTCAATACGCCGTTAAACAGGTTGCCTGGGCGATGCTGGCCCGCGCGGAAATCTGTGGGGGCACGCTGTGCTGGCGCTGGTTTACCAACCTTCTGCCATGTCTGAAAGTCAGCGACCTTCGCGGCGTGCATCTCGTCGGTATAAGCGGCGACTTTTGCATCCCAAGAGTTAAGGAGCTCAGCGTAGCCGCCGTCGGCTGCGAGCACCTCTTGCGGCACCCATGCTTCGGCTGCTGAGCCGCCCCACGCATTGTCAATCAGGCCGACTGGCACGCCGAGTGCGCTGTGGATGCGACTGCCGAAGAGATAACCGACTGCCGAAAAGTTACCGACAGACTCTGGCGAGCATATGCTCCATGCGCCATTGAAGTTGTCTTGTGGCTCTTGTGTGCCGACCTGCGGCACCGAGATGAGACGAATTTGCGGGTGGTTGGCGGATGCGATCTCCACAGCTCCATTGTAGGTATTAGTGAGTGGCCACTGCATGTTGGATTGGCCCGAGCAGATCCAGACTTCACCGACTAGGACATCTGCAATAGAGACCTGATTTTTGAGACCTGACACCTGAAGCACCAGTGCTTGATCACTTGCCTCCATTGGATCCAATTTAACGCGCCAGAGTCCCTGTTTGTTGGCCGTCGTTTGATGCGATTGACCGCCTATCGATACGGTAACTTGCTCGCCGGCGTCGGCTTTGCCCCATACGGGATTCGCTTGTTCGCGTTGGAGCACCATGTGGTCACCAAAAATATTAGAGAGTGTGACTTCGGCCTTCAGCGCCGAGCTGCCGAGTGCGAGGATGGATGCGAGGAGTAGGGGCGTTTTTAATAGCTGCATGTGAGCAGATAAAAGCCGCCTGCAGTTGTTGGGAAGATTAAACACCGAAGTGAGTCCAATTTAACACACGGCATGGCATAAAGCCAGTCCCTACAGTTTTTCGTAGCGACCCGGTTTACCCCACGATCTTCGATGCTATTGGCGAACGGCGCGCCTTATTGCCACTCACTTCTACTCCTCACTT
>DJBY01000099.1:2661-13749 GCA_002430605.1 Opitutia bacterium UBA5964
AAGACGGAGCAATAGCAGAATCTAAACAACAGGCATGCCAACACGCTCGGCAGCGTGGTTACACAAAGGAAGACTAACTCGAGAATGTCAGGCGGACTTGTTCTGAGCTGAGATTGGGGAAGAGATGAATAATTGAACAAAACAACCAACCAAATAACAACAACGATGAAAGCAACCGCGAGACTGGTGATATACGAGTACACGAAGACTCGCTTGGGATTCAGCGCTGTTCGAGATGGCTTTTCTTTTTCCATTGGTCGTGTCTCTTTTCATTTCTTACCGAACGTTAGAGATGTAACCACGGCGCGTAAGCGACATGGTCACCATCGACTGGTTGGCGCGTGAATATGACGAATCCAAGCTTTTTGCCACCGTCAATTCCCTAGACTGCCTGCGTTGCAGTCATTCCAGTCACAATAGTGCGCATCCCTCCATCGGATCCGAATTGATCCGGGCATCCAACAAGTAAGATCAGCATGACGGAGATAACAGGAAGGTTGAGGATCATCTTGATTCCAGGGCTTCTTTCTCTGATTTTCTTCTTTTCTTTATAAATGTGTTGAGGCTCATACAAGTGCCTATGAGAATTCCAATACCTGATACATACTTTAATTGGGTGCATCTGGCAGACTTCGATAGATATTCTTTCTTCTGTTCTTCTTGGATTTGATCCCAGTCTTGGAAGGGAATGCTGAAAGGGTCCGAAACTGCTGCAACAATTAAAAGGAGTAGGCTGATTGAGATGATTAGAATTCCCTTCATTTTTTATAAACTTACGTCTTTTGAGAGATTAGTCAAGCCGAATGCGCGGTAGCGCTTGAGCACTTTTTGTAGGATCGACTCGGGATCGATGCCGACGCGCTTGCGCAGTGCCGCCACGGAGTTGCCGTGTTCGACAAATACATCGGGCCAGCCGATACGCTCGACGGGGCGTAGGCAGTGGCCGTCTTGCAGCGCTTCCATGATCGCGGTGCCGAAGCCGCCGCTGATGACGTTGTCTTCCATCGTGACAATAAGCTTACAGCCTTGCGCGGATGACAGGAGCAGTTCGGTGTCGAGTGGTTTGACGAAGCGTGCATTGATCACACCGGCTTGAATGCCGTTTGCATGAAGCTGTTGGGCTAGTTGCTCTGCGTCGGCGACCATCGAGCCGATTGCCCAAATCTCGATTTCGCCTTCTTCTTGTAGGCGTTCGGCTTTGCCGATTTCGAGGGCTTCGGGCATCTCTTTGATCGGCGTGCCAACGCCTTCACCGCGGGGGTAGCGCACAAAGGAGGGGCCTTGATAGGCGATGCCGGTAGCCATCATATCGGCAAGCTCGTCTTCGTTCGAGGGAGCCATGACGACTACACCCGGAATGTTACGCAAATAAGTGAGGTCGAATAGGCCGTGGTGTGTAGCGCCGTCATTGGGCGAGAGGCCAGCGCGGTCCATACAGAACATCACTGGTAGGTTTTGCAGGGCTACGTCGTGGATGAGCTGGTCGAAGGCGCGCTGCAAAAAGGTCGAGTAGATCGCGCAAACTGGATGAAATCCGGAGGTGGCCATGCCGGCTGCAGAGAGCACCGCGTGTTCTTCGGCGATGCCGACATCCATGAATTGATCCGGTAGTTCTTTCTCTAGAATATTGAGCCCAGTGCCGGCTGGCATCGCTGCGGTGATGCCGATAATACTTTTATCTGCCTTGGCGAGTTTGACCAAGGTTCGGCCCATTACGTCTTGATATTTTGGCGCTGCACCGGCGGCCGCTGGTGCGCCTTTGCCAGTCTTTACATCAAAGGGGCTTGCGCCGTGGAAGCTCTCGGGGTTTTTGATGGCGACGTCGTAGCCTTTGCCCTTGGTGGTCAAAATGTGCAGCAATATTGGCTGCTCTGATTGTTTGGCAAATTCGAGGTAGTGCTCGACCTGCTTCTGGTCGTGACCATCGATGGGACCAATGTAGCGCACGTTGAATTTCTCAAACAGTGAGGACGGCACGAAGAAGTCTTTGGTCTCCTTCTTCCACTTTGATCCGAACTGGATGATGGTTTCGCCGCCTGGGACTTTTTGCAACAGCGACTCGAAATCGTCATTCAGCCTGTTGTAGAGCGGGTTAGTGATCAGCTCGTTGAAATAGCGTGGCAGCGCGCCGACATTCTTGGCGATCGACCATTTGTTGTCGTTGAGAATAATGATCAGTCGCTTGGTCGAGGTGGCGACGTTGTTGAGCGCTTCCATGGTGATGCCACAGGTGAAGGCGGCGTCTCCACAAAGGGCGACGACATGCTCGTCCGAGCCGCGCTTGTCACGCGCAGTGGCCATCCCGAGTGCGGCTGAAAGTGCGGTGCCGGCATGGCCCGCGCCAAAGGCATCATGCTCGCTTTCGCTACGGTTCAAAAAGCCACTGAGACCGTCGCATTGGCGAATCTTGTCGAACGCTGCACCGTTGCGGCCGGTGAGGAGCTTGTGCACATAGCCTTGGTGGGCCACGTCGAATACGAAGCGGTCTTTCGGGGTGTTGAAGACCCGATGCAGGCCGATGGTGAGCTCGACGACGCCGAGATTGGGCCCGACATGTCCACCGTTTTGCGAGGTGGCTGAGATGATGCGTTCGCGTATTTCAGCGGCGAGCACTGGCAGCTCTGCCTCGGATAACTGTTTTACGTCGTCGGGGGATTGAATCCGCTCTAATAGGCCCATACTCTTAAAAAATTTGCTGGTTACGTTGCGCGGTGTGTGCCGTTTGAGACTAGGCCTCGCTGGTATCGTCTTCGAAGGGCTCGACCTCGCCGGTCTTGATATTGAGCTTTTCGATCTTTAGTTCCGCTTCTTTGAGCTTTTGTTGGCAGTTTTTCAAGAGGTTCGAGCCTTCTTCAAACTTAGCAACCAGATCAGCAAGTGGTGTGTCACCACTTTCCATGGATTCGAGAATGGCTTCAAGGCGGCCAAGGGCGTCCTCAAAGGTGAGTGTGTCGTTTTTCTTTGGCATGTTTAAAAGAGAAGCGAGAGCTTTATTGGGTCAAGTCTGATGCGTCGAGCAAAGATGCCAGAAGTTTTGTGCTGGTTCGGAATGATGGTGACTGAGCGGACTAGATACTCTCCGCAATGCTGCTTTCGGTTTGAAAGGCGTTGCAGATCACATCGAGATCGATGTTTTTTGAAATTAGGTCCTTAATGATCGGAATTTTATCGGTATCGCTGGGCTGGGTCTTGACGGTCATTTGGGTGATTTTCGATGCCACGGCATAGCTATCGTCCTGACAGATGATCACGGGAATGTTCGTTTTTGCGATCATCTCCATTAGCTTCGGATGCGGTAGCACATTGCGCGTGAGAATAATGCCGGAAACGACTTTTTCGCCGGCGATACTCTCTGCGGCAATGGCGCCGAGCAGGATGTCTTCGCGGTCGCCCGGCGTGATGATCAGTGAACCTCGCTCCAGTAGCTCGACGAGGCCTTTGGCGGCCATTGCACCGATCAAGACTTTTTCGACCCGCTCTGTGGCTCCGTGCTCGCGGCCGTTTAGCCAGCGGCCATTCACTTCCTCGACCACTTGGTTGAGCTTCGGTACGATCAGTTTCTTTTCCACCGGAATACAGCCGAGCAGTGGGATGCCCATCCGCTCTAGAGCGATTTGGCAGTATTTCTCGATCATCGCCAATTTATCGGCTTCGACTTTGTTAATAATCGCGCCAATCACTTCCACGCCTGCTTGTGCAAACAGGGCTTTGTTCAGCGCTATTTCGTCAATTGGACGACCGATGCCGCCGCGCGCGACGATGATGACTTTGGCTTTGAGTAGCTTGGCGACGTCTGCGTTGGACAAATTAAACACCGAGCCCACACCCGCATGGCCTGTGCCTTCGATGATGATGTAATCTTTCTCAAAAGCGGCACGGTCGAATGCGCGACACATTTTATCAATAACGGTGGCACGGTTCTTGTACGGGTCGTCCAGGAATTCGCGCGTGAAGGTCGGATGGATCGCAATCGGGCTCATTGCACCGATCGGCACTTTGATGTCGAAGATCTTATCGAGCAGCACTGAGTCTTCGTCGATTTGGTGACCTTCGATTTCTACGAAGCGTTGCCCGACCGGCTTAATAAAACCAACCTTTGGAGTAAAACTTCGCAACGCGGCAAACAGCGCTAAGCTGGTGGTCGTCTTGCCATCGTTCATTCGCGTCGCGGCAATGAAAATACGCTTGGTGGTCGTATTCCTAGGAGCGGTGAGGAGCTCGGTGTCGTCTGACTGGTGCATCGTTTAGTCGGTTTGTGGATATCGAAGCGTTCGAGGAATGATCGAAATTAGTCGATGATGGTGACGTCTTCGTTCAAGTCGTCACTGCCAGTGGGATAGAGTAGCTTGTGATCGATCGCCTGAGAGGCGACCATTACGGCAGTGCCGAAGATATCGCTGGCAGTGGCGCCGCGGCTGATTTCAGCTGCGGGTTTGCTTAGGCCAGTAAGGATAGGGCCATAGTTGCGTGCGCGAGTCAAAACGTGGACGAGTTTGGAAGCGATGTTGGCTGAGTGTAGATCTGGAAAGATTAGCACGTTGGCACTGCCGGCGACGGTGCCTTCGATATTCTTACTTCTAGCCACGATTGGGTCCAGCGCGGCATCGACCTGCAGTTCGCCATCGATGTCCATCGGGATGCCGAGCTCTTGGGCTTTTTTGCGGGCCATCATCGTGGCGGCCTTCATCTTGGCCACTGTCGGATTTTTACTGGAAGCACTCTTGCTGGTGTAGCTGAGCAGCGCGACGCGTGGCTTCGTGTTGGTCAAGTGGTAGCTTAGCGCTGCAGTGGTAACCGCAATGTCACAGAGTTGTGCGGCGGTCGGATCTGGGATGACGGCGCAGTCGGCTAGGAAGAGTTCGCGGTCTTTACCAGTCTCTGGGTCTTCGAGATCGAAGATGTTGAGCGACGACATATTGGCGACGTTCTCGTGCAGAGGGATGATCTGCAACAATGGACGCAGCGAGCTGGATGCCTTGCTGGTCGCGCCGGATACGATGGCGTCTGCCTGTCCGGTGGCGAGCATGAGGGTCGCAAAGTAGTTGGTGTTGTCCAAATAGTCCGCGGCTTCTTTGTCGTTCATCTTCTTGAAGCGACGCAGCCCTTGGAATTTGCTGACGAAGTTATCCCATTCGCTGCTGCGGCGGGGCTCGATGATGCGGATGTGCTCGAGGCTGATGTCGAGCTTCTCGGCGTTGGACTTAATTTGTGCGCGATCACCGATTAGGATCGGGATGCCCAGCCCGCGCGTGGCAAATTTGCGGGCGGCTTGCAGGATACGAGGGTCGGCGCCTTCGGGGAAGACCACTCGTTTCGGGTGACGTTTGAGGCGTTCGGCAAGTTTGGCGATAAGTGGCATCGTATTTAAATGAGATGGGTTATGGTGAAATTAAATAGGGTAATTGACCCTGAAAGAGAGATGAAAGTTAAAAACATCTTCTTGGTAGAGCATGAAATATACAATTGCCAAAGTTTTTTCTGAGGTAGTTTCTTGTGCTTGGTCGGTTTTGTTAGTCGCCGACGTCCAATTATGCTCAAAAATCTTAAAAATATCGTAGTCGTCAGTCTTTCGACGGTCGGCTCGCGCGTGCTGGGATTGGTGCGTGATATTCTTATTTTTGCGGCTCTGGGAGCGAGCGCTTGGAATGATGCGTTTATTTTGGCATTTACTTTGCCCAACCTCTTTCGCCGTTTACTCGGGGAAGGCGCGCTGACTTCGGCGATGGTGCCGATCTTCTCCGATGTGCTGCATCGAGCTGGACGCTCTGAGGCCTTTGCCTTTTTTAATCAAGTGCTGCTGCGCCTGTTAATCATACTGTCGGCTCTCGTTGTCAGTGGAATGGTGTTATTTGGTTCGCTGGCTCGCTGCGGAATGCTGTCCGATCGTTGGTCGCTGGGCGCAGAACTGGCGGTAGTGTTGCTGCCGTATATGATTTTTATCTGCCTCGCGGCGATTGTTTCGGCGGGCCTCAATCTACTCGGGCGTTTCGCCATTGCCGCCAGTACGCCAATACTGCTCAACCTCGCGATGATTGCTGCCTTAGCCGCGGGGATGTGGCTGAGTCAGGATCAGGCGCAGATTGTGTATTGGCTTTGCGGTGGTGTGTTGTTTGGCGGGTTGTTGCAGTTGCTGGTGCCCGCGTGGGATTTGGCGCGTCAAGGTTGGCGTCCACGTATTGAGTCGCGCGGCTCAACTGAAATGAGTGAGTTGTGGCGATTATTTTTACCCGGCCTCATGGGGGCGGCAATCTTACAGGTTAATATTTTGGTGTCACGGCTGTTGGCGTATTCGCTCGATGAGTCGGCAGTATCGGTGCTTTACCTTGCCAGTCGGTTGATGGAGTTGCCGTTGGGCATTTTCACGGTCGCCGTGGCTACCGTTTTTTTTCCGCTGTTGGCACGGGCAGTGTCGGATCAGGATGACCATGCTTTCGCGGGTGCCTTGACTCAAGGCATGCGTCTGGTGGTGGGGATCTCGCTGCCCGCAGGTATCGGGTTAGTCGTTCTCGGTCAGCCGATTTTGGAGCTGCTGTTTCGATGGGGCGCGTTTAGCACGCAGAACGTCACGCAAACCATACCGCTGATTGCGATCTATGGCTTAGGCTTACCATTTTACTCAGCGGCGACGTTTGCCACCCGCGGGTTGCATGCCTGTAAAGATATGAAGACGCCGGTCCGTGTGGCGGGGCTGTGCTTGCTGGTGAATTTAATCTGCGGCGTGGTGCTGATGCAGTTTTACGGCGCGAGCGGTTTGGCAGCTGGCAATGTGCTCGCGGCGGTGGTGCAGTCGGCCTGTCTCTGGCGTGCCTTATCCAAGCGTCGCAGCGAGGTCGGTTTTTCGCAACTGCGCGGTGCCTTTGCTAAAGTGCTCTGTGCCGGCGTGGCGATGGGCTTGTTCTGCGTGTTGGGCCACGCGCTCGTGCTGAGTTTCGATCTGGCCGATAAATTAAACGCCGCGGTCATCGTCGGGGTGTTGGTGCCCAGTGGCGCGGCACTCTATTTCGGTCTGTTATATCTGTTGAAGTTCGAAGAGTTGGATGCACTTGCCCGAATGCTGCGCCGCTTCATCCCCAAGCGCAGGGCGAGCTAACTGTTATTTAACAAGAATGATTAGGTAGCCGCACATCAGAGAGAATATTCGAGGGCGAGTGTAGTTGATCGCCGTCTGTGGTGGATTACGTTGCAATGGTATTTCGGGTATTGCGCAAAGAAAGAGTTGGGGAGTTGTAACTTGTGAGTGTCAATGGCTGGCTTTTTCGGCTTAGTGCCTTTGCGTGATTCTGATTCTCGGGCAATGCTGGGGCATCGAGATGATACGCAGCACAATTGTCATGTGCGTTGTCGCGCATCGCATATCTAGCAATGCTTTAGATTTGCCAAATGCGAGGCGGGAGGGGACAGTCTTCCCCAATATGGCAAACGGACAAAAACAAGCGACATGGGGTGGGCGGTTTTCTGAGGGACCTGCGGAATTGATGCTACGCATCGGCGAATCGGTTTCGTTCGATCAGCGCCTGGCTGTATTTGATGTGCAAGGTAGTCGGGCGCAGGCCGCGATGCTGGCGCATGTCGGCATTATTACGACTGAAGAGCGTGATGCGATCCATGCTGGGTTGGATGCGATCTTGGTCGAAGTCGAAGCCGGACAATTTAATTGGGACATGGCGCTGGAAGATGTGCACATGAACATCGAGCAAGCGCTGACATTGCGTGTGCCTGCGGCTGCGAAACTTCACACGGCGCGCAGCCGTAACGACCAAGTCGCCACGGACATGCGCCTTTGGTTTAAGGATGCCTGCACCAAGCTGGACGCGTCGCTCACTGCAGTGATCGCGGCGATGGTGGATCTAGCGGATCGCACACAGGCGGTAATCATTCCCGGCTATACGCATTTACAACGCGCACAACCAGTATCGATGGCGCACCATTTGCTCGCGTATGTTGAAATGTTTGACCGTGATCGCAAGCGGATGGCTGACGTGTTTGAAGAGGCGAATGTGTGCCCACTCGGTTCGGGTGCGATTGCCGGCACGACGCTGCCGATTGATCGCGAATTCGTGGCTCGTGAGTTGAACTTTGTCGATGCCGCTGGCAAGGCGAGGATCACGCAAAACAGCATGGATGCGGTCAGTGATCGCGATACCTTTATTAGTTTTGCTTCGGCCTGTGCGACGATCGGTGTACACCTCTCGCGGCTGTCGGAGGATTTCATTTTGTGGAGCAGTGCGGAGTTCAGCTTCGTACGAATACCGGATGCGTTTACCACCGGTTCTAGTTTGATGCCGCAAAAGAAAAACCCGGATGCGTTCGAGTTGATCCGCGGCAAGTCGGCCCGCTTGACTGGAAATCTGCAAATGCTACTGACCATGGTCAAAGGACTGCCGCTGACGTATAACCGTGATTTGCAGGAAGATAAACCGCCAGTGTTTGACTCGTTTGACCAGACGCAACTGATGCTCGACTGTGTGGCAGCATGTATGGTGGGTGTCGAAGCGGACGTAGCACGTTGCGCGAAAGCCGTGGCCGACCCTGCGCTCTTGGCGACCGATGTGGTCGATTATTTGGTCGAACGCGCGGTGCCATTTCGAGAGGCGCATCATGTGGTGGGCGCGTTGGTGGGACTTTCAGAAAAGCTGGATACACCGCTCAACAAATTGCCTTACGATCAAGTCGCTCCGATCCACCCGCAGTTGGGCGAGGATTGGGACAGCGTGTTTGATTTAAAGCGTGCGCTCGATGCACGTGAGAAACCCGGCATGCCAGGGCCGAAGCAAGTCGCTGCACGTATCGCGCATTGGCGCGGGTAGGTGAATTGTCGGGGCTCTGCTGGTTAGCATGCCCTTGGGTGCGGAGTCTGGGCAGTGGTTTCGATGCAGTGGGCTTTATGTTCTGCTGCTGAAATGGCTTTGCCAGTTCTGATTGTGGCGTCGTTGCTTGCAACGGCCAGCGGTTGTATGTGAACGAGCTCGATGAGGCCGCCGCAAGCGGCGACGCCACTGTCACCGCAAGCCCCTACGGCTTACTGGTGCGGGTCTGAAAGGATTGCCAGTTTTGCCAAGCAAATAGAGCCATAAACAACGGCAAAAGGATGGAATTCAACAAGAAGTAAGCGGCTAAACCGATGAGCAGGGCAGCAGTTGCGCTGATTAGGTGTACAAAGTGGGCACGTTGCGGTCCGAGCACGGCTGCCATCATCTGGCCGCCGTCCATTGGGTAGACGGGCAGGCAGTTGAGCACAGCCCAAATAATGCTGATGCTGATCAGGTCAAAAAGGAGTGCATTTAACAAGGACTCGGCGGGGATCGGAACCAATCGATAAACGATCAATAGACCGAGGCCGAGTGCCAGTTGCAGTCCAGGACCTGCGGCGGTAACGAGAAAGGATTGTTTACGATTTAATTGTCCCGCGGGAAAAGTGGCGTAGCCGCCGAAGGCTTGCAGGGTGATCGCGGTGGGCAGGCCGAATTTACGGACAGTCAGCGCATGGCCGAGTTCGTGCACCATGATTGAGATGAGACCTGCGAGGATGAACACCAGCACCAATAGTATACTGAGTGAATCATTGGCGCCTAGGCCGCCGCCGATCAGCGCCATAGTGATCCAGAACCAAGGCAGGATGCGGACAGGGATACCGAAGAGATTGAATGAAAGCATTTCTAGGAATTAGGAATTAGAATTGTTGGTTGCCCGCTTCGGCTGACTCGACTTGTTCGATGCCAGTTTCGGTGATCAGAATCCTGCGCGCTTTGTAGAGTTTTGCTAGCGATTGCTTAAATCCTTTTTTACTCATATTGAAGGTGTCGCGGATCGCTTCTGGGCTGCTTTTGTCGTTGAAGGGCATGATGCCGCCGGCTTCTACAAGCTTCTCCATGATGACTTCCGAGAACGTGTCGGCGCGCTGACGACCAGCGGGATCGCGACGGAGGTCGATGTTGCCGTTGGCATGTACCTTTTTGATGTAGCCGGTAAATTGATCGCCCGCTTCGAGCTTGTCGCCCGTTTCGGCGTAATAGAGTAGTCCGCGGTGCTTCTTATCGATGATGGCTTTGAAGCCGAGCGGGGACTCGCCGTAGATCAGCACATGCACTGGAGCATTCGACTCATAGGCGGGCGTGGTGTTTGAAAGATGGCGATGCAGGCGGGTGGATGCGACGATACGGTTGGTGTATTCGTCCACATAGACGGCGACGATGGCGCCATCGCCGACGGTGAAAGAGAGGTCGCCTTGTTCGCGGAATGGCAGGAACAGATCTTTACTCAGGCCCCAATCGAGGAACGCGCCGACTCGTTCGTTAACGCTGATCACTTCGAGGTAGGCAAATTCACCGGCCTGCGCCAAAGGCGTCTCGGTAGTGGCGACCAGTCGGTCTTCCGAGTCGTTATAGATGAAGACCTCGATCTCGTCGCCGATTTTCATGTCGGGCGTGACGTAGCGAGTCGGAAGGAGGATGGTCTCGTGTTGACCGCCATCGAGGTAGAGCCCGTGGTCGGAGGGTTCTACGATGCGGAGTGTATTAAATTTGCCGATGTTTGCCATGTGTGTGCGTGTGTGTGTCGAAATTAAAATGTGTGTGCTGGTCTGTAGAAGCGGCACTCTTGCCGCTTGCTGATAAAAAAGCGACAAGAGTGTCGCTTCTATTTAAACGAGTAGGGCTGCTCGGGGGAGTCTTCGTTGATGGCGAGGCGGTCTTTCGTCATCGGCAGGGTAATGACGATCGCAGGTTTGTCGTCGGCCTTGCCGATGTAAGTGACCTGACCGAGCCATGGGCTATTCTTTACTCTGAAGCGGTAGCCCTTGCTTTCGAGGTCTTTGCCTAGGGCGTTCATCTTGCTGTTGTCGCCGTCATCAAATTTGAGGATCAAGTGGCCGTGCTCGCCTTTATCTTCATCAAGGATGCAATCGGCGTTGGGTGTCCATTTATGAATTAAGACCAATGCTTTGGCGGCTTTTTCGAGGCGATGACGTAGGCTCCTTGGTTTCATAGTCTCAGCACTATGGGCGAGATGACTGTTTAATCAAGATTCGCATTCTAAAACTGTTGGTGTGTTCTTGGTCGCGGACTGCGCGACAAAATCGCGGGGTAAACC
>DJBY01000099.1:13946-19058 GCA_002430605.1 Opitutia bacterium UBA5964
GTCTCCGAGGGCTTAGTAAATGGGTGTTAGCGACGCTTATTTCTTGCCAGCTTTGGCCATCTTACGGCGAACGGACTCATCGAGGATACGCTTGCGCAGACGCAGGAATTGAGGCGTTACTTCGACGAGCTCGTCAGGGGAGATGTATTCGATCGCGCGTTCAAGAGAGAACTTGATCGGTGGCGAAAGCTGGATGCTCTTGTCGGTGCCGGAGGAGCGCATGTTATCAAGTTGCTTGGCCTTGGCAGGGTTGACTGGCATGTCTTCCTTGCGAGGGTTTTCGCCGACGATCATACCAGCATAGACTTCTTCGCCGGGACCGACGAGGAGTTTGCCGCGGCTCTGAATCAATTCGAGCGCGTATGGCATTGTCTTGCCTTGCTCCATGCTGACGAGTGTTCCTGTCAAGCGTGTGACGATCTCGCCACAGAATGGGCGATATTCGAGGAACGAGTGGCTCATTACGCCGTGACCACTTGTCATGGTAACGAGATCACTCTCGAAGCCGATCAGGCCACGAGTGGAGATTTCAGCTTCGACGGTTACGCCGGAGTTGTGGTGCTCCATGTTGGTGACCTTGCCTTTGCGCTTGCTGAGGTTTTCCATGACGCCACCGAGTTGCTCTTCGGGTACTTCGACCCAAACTTGCTCGAATGGCTCGTGTTGCTTGCCGTCGACTGTCTTATAGAGAACGGTCGGGCGGGAAACAAGGAGCTCGAAACCTTCGCGGCGCATGGTCTCAACGAGAACGGCAATCTGCATGGAGCCACGTGCGTTGACGAGAAAGCGTGTGCCGTCGTCAGTATCTTCGACGCTGATGGAGATGTTGGACTGGGTTTCGCGGATCAGGCGCTCACGGATCTGGCGGGAAGTTACCTTCTTGCCGTCTTTACCTGCGAGTGGGCCATTGTTGACGGAGAACTCCATCTGCACGGTCGCGGGATCGATTTCAACGAAAGGAAGGGCTTCTGCGTCTGGATTAGCAGCGAGTGTATCACCAATGTCCACATCGTCGAAACCAGCAAGGCCGACGATATCACCAGCAACGGCTTCGATCACATCATCAGTATCACCAGCGCCGGAGAAGCTCTTCATCTTAGTGATTTTAACGCGGTCTTTGCTGCCATCCTTACGGAGTGCGTAAATAGTTTGACCGACTTTGATCTGACCGGAAAGGACACGGCCGATCGCCATACGACCGACATAGTTGTCCCAGTCGATGTTACTCGCGAGCATACGGAATTCACCTTCTTCAATGACCGGAGGCGGGATGCGCTCAACGATGGTTTCGAACAGATCGATCATGTTTTCGCGAGGGCCATTCACTTCGCGGTCGGCGAAGCCCATCTTGGCGGATGCATAGAGGAACGGGGCGTTGAATTGGTCTTCGTCGGCTTCGAGGTCGAGGAAGAGTTCGAGCACCTTGTCGTGGACCCACTCAGGACGAGAGGTGTCGCGGTCGACCTTGTTGATCACACAAATTGTTTTGAGGCCTTGATCGAGTGCCTTGCGCAGCACCCAGCGAGTCTGCGCCTGTGGGCCACCGACGGCATCCGTGAGGAGGAGCACGCCGTCGACCATTTTCATCACACGTTCCACTTCGGCGCCAAAGTCGGCGTGACCTGGAGTGTCGACGATGTTGATCGTGTATTCTTCACCGTCTTTCGGGTTGGTCCATTTCACTCCGAGGTTCTTGGCCTTAATAGTAATGCCTTTTTCGCGTTCGAGATCCATCGAGTCCATCGCGCGCTCTTGCACTTGCTGGTTTTCGCGGTAGGTGCCGCTCTGCTGTAGCAGGCAGTCGACGAGTGTGGTCTTGCCATGATCAACGTGTGCGATGATGGCGATATTACGGATGTTTTTAGCGTTCATGAGAAAAAATGAAAAACCCGCCGTGGTTATCTGCGGCGGGGTGTTTTTCAGCGCGCGATAACGCGCAGACGATTCTAGGAAGTCAACGGAAATCCTCAGTGCTCTTCGTTCCGCAGCTAATTCAATCGAGCGTCGCTGTGCCACAGCTCTTTTCGATGTCCAGTAATTACTCAGAAATCATCTGGCAGGTGTATCCGATACTCTGCTTGGTTTCATCTCCAATTTAAGTTTGGTGACTCCGCAAACGGACCAGATGCTTTCAGCACTAAAAGTGTTAGACGGTATACTCCATCAGAGGTTCCGGATCGAGCACGGTGCTGTTTGGCATGCGTTGGCTCAGTGTCGCCTCAAACCATGCGCGGGCATCGGGATCGCCGTGTGTGAGCACGATCGACCGAGCTTTGCTTTGGATGGCGTAGTCGGAGAGTTGATCGCGATCGGCATGGCCGCTGAGATCGAATTGTTCAATCGAGGCGCGGATCGGTGCGAGGTAGTCGAGGGTCTCGAAAAAGAAGCTGCCTGAGTCTTTTTCGGCGAGGAGTTTGCCGCCAGGGGTATCTCCATCGCAATAGCCGACGAAGCAGAGGCCGTTGTCGGCATGCGGCAGCAGCGATGCGGCGACTTTATAGGAGGGTGTGTGTTGCACCATCATGCCGCTGCTCACTATGTAAATGCCTTTGCGTGGGAGATCGCGACCAGCGCGCATATTCGGGTCGAGTGCCCGCACGTTGAGCTTCTCCATCATCTTGAAGCTGAAATCGATAAGCTTGGTGCGTTCGTGGATCTTATGGAAATAGTTGCAAATATCCATACCCAGCCCGGCTGCGTAGATCGGTGCCTTCGGGATGCGGTTGCTATTGCGCGCTTCGTAAATGATCTTGAATAGTTCCTGCATGCGCCCGAGCGCAAAGACTGGGATGAGGCAACTGCCGCCGCGCTTAAGAATCGTGTCAATCTGCTCAATCAGACGGTCGACTTCGCTCTTGCGTGACAGGCCGATGACAGGGGCTTTGGCGCCGCGGGTAGTTTCTAGAATCAGCGTGTCGATGTCGCCGGTTGGCAGTTTCGCGCCGGGCAGGGTGCGTTGATGCTCGAACAGTACGTCACCAGAAAAGACGATCCGGCGGCCTGCGTGGATGATTTCAACTGATGCGGCACCAACCACGTGACCGGAGCTGTGCAGGATGACCTCGATCTTGTCGTCTCCTTTGGTGTAGATCTCGCCGCGTTCATAGCGCTGGGCGACGAGTCGTTTACTGAGTTCCACGACGTCGCGGTGTAGAAAAAGAGGGTAGTCGCTGATGCCGTGCTCCTCGCGTTGGCGTTTCATGACGTTGATCGAGTTGCGCAGCATGCGGGGCGCAAGTTCGATATTTGGCACCGAAGTAATGACGGGAGCGTCCGGATTGTGTGCGGATGCGACAGGCAGAGAGCCGAGATGGTCGAGGTGGCAGTGGGTCAGGATGATCAGATCCATTTCCACGTCTTCGATTGGCCCGAAGTCGGGCATCGCTTGATAGCCGAGTTCTTTGGGATTGAGGCCAGCATCGATAAGGATGTTGAAGCTGCCGATTTGGACGTAGGTGGAGTTGGCTCCGATGCCGCCGAGGCGATTGAGGTCGATAAGTTTCATGTCTGCTATTTGAGGTCGAGCTCTGTCTGGCCGTGCGGGGATTCAGGAGGAACCGTCATTTCAAAAGATGGGATACGGACATGGATGGGATCGCCGGCGCTGTCAATGCCGTGAAAGGAGCCGGCCGCGCTGCAGTTGCCCTGCGCTGCGTGGTGGCTGTTGTAGGAGAACAATTCGCCGGGGGCAAGAGTGGGCTCTTTACCGACAATGCCTTGGCCTTCGAACACGTTTTGATGGCCGTCTTCGCCTCGAATCACCCAGCGCCGCCCGTTGAGGGTAATCGTGGTATTCGAGAGATTGGCGATGGTGATGAAGTAGATGAAGGCGTGCGGCGCATCTGCTTCGAGTCTATCGGGGTCGCGAAAGTAGACGAGGCGATCAAGAGTCGCTCGTAGGCCGTAGAGTTCTTTGCTAGGATTAGGCACGAATAAGGTAACATTTCTGGTGGTTCACAGGATTACTGGCAATCAGATAGTGGCGTTTTATTAATCGATTGGGTGCGTTATTCCTGCGGGGCAAGCGTACCTACCATGATTGCTTCAATATTTTCACGCTTTATCCTGAAAAGAGCAGTTGGAGCCACTAATGGACACGAACCCACACGAATATATTTTCACCATTATACTCAGGCATCGTTAGATGTGTGCATTAAAAGCCCAGTCCATGAGATTACTTCTTCGCCAAATTGGCGACGCTCTGAATTCGTGCAAAATTAGTGTCTATTCGTGGTTTCTAAGACAGAACCTAAGCCGACTTCCGAAAATTAGGTTTATTTGTCGCGAGGTGGAATAATCGCGACATCTCGAAACGTCTTTGATAGCAATCAGTGCGATGTGGAAAACAGAAGATGGCATGCGGATCACATGGATTGGCTTATGGGTGAATCTGTTGTTGGGGCTGATCAAGACACTGGCGGGATGGTCGCTCGGTTCGATGGCTTTGATTGCTGATGGCATGCATAGTCTGTTGGACCTGTTGAGCGATATCGCAGTGCTGCTGGGACTATCAATGGCGCGTCGTCCGGAGGATGAGAATCACCACTTTGGGCATCACAAATTTGTGAGTTTGGCGAAACTCTTTATCGGCGGTATCTTGATTGTTTTTTCGATCTCGTTGGTGGTGTCCTCGCTGTTAGATTTTCGCTCGGGCGCGCGTGTGGCACCCATTGCGGGAAGTGCGGCTTGTGTCGCGATTGTTTCGATTCTAGTCAAGGAGGCACTATTTTGGTGGACGCGCCGGGTGGCGAAGCGCTTGCACTCGGACTTGTTGATGGCGAATGCATGGCACCACCGTATGGATAGCATCTCATCGGTCGGCGTGGCGGTGGCGCTGTTGGGCGTGTGGCTCGGCGGTGCGGATTGGGCATTTTTGGATGGTGCGGTGACGTTGGTGTTAGGCTGTTATTTGGTGTTTGAGGCAGCGAAGATCTTTCTGCGGGCGTGCTCAGACCTGCTCGATGCGGCACCAGAGCGCGAAGTGATCGAGGATTTACGCGAACATATTTTGCCAACGCCCGGTGCGCTCGCTTATCACGACTTTCGGGTGCGGCGGGTCGGCGATGTTTACGAAATTGATCTACACCTGCAAGTGGACCCTCGGGTCACGGT
>DJBY01000099.1:19273-21490 GCA_002430605.1 Opitutia bacterium UBA5964
GAGCCCGCGAATGCAGAGCATCTGTTGAATCGCGGTATTTCCGACGCTGGTGTGGTGTTGTATCCAGATGAGACATGACGCTGGAAGTGCTTCTGTATGACTGGCTTGAGCGGTGAATTAAAACAAATTTACAACTTAGCATCGCCACAGAGGAAAAAAGCCTTTTACCCTCGGCTTGTCTTTTCCCATCTATGAGCGACTTCCTTAAGCACGAATGCGGCATCGCAATGATCCGTCTCCTAAAGCCCTTGGCTTACTATCAAGAAAAATACGGCACACCGCTGTATGGCTTTAACCAGTTGTTCCTCCTTATGGAGAAGCAGCACAATCGTGGCCAAGACGGTGCGGGTATCGGCTGTGTAAAGCTTAATGTCAATCCGGGCCAGGCATATATGGCGCGCGAGCGCAGTATTAAGACCAACCCTTTGTCGCGCATTTTTCAGGAGCAACTCAAGGACTATCAGAAGAAGATCAATGCGGGTGTGATCCATCCAGAGTTTCCCGATACGGTGAAGAAGCACTTCGATTATGCGGGTGAGGTGCTGCTCGGGCATTTGCGCTACGGCACTTCAGGCGTGTACTCCTCGTCGAATTGTCACCCTTTCGTGCGCCAGTCGAACTGGCCGACCAAGAACCTGATGCTCGCTGGTAATTTCACCATTACCAATGAGAAAGACATCAACAACGAGTTGATCAACCGTGGCCAACACCCGATCTTCGGCACTGATACACAGGCGGTTCTCGAAGACATCGGCTTCCATCTCGATGAAGCACACGACGCGATCTACCACCAGATGCGCGATCAGAATATCGAAGGGAAGCTCATCCCTAAGATCATTAGCAAAGACCTCGACCCCATCCGGATCCTGAAAAAAGCTGCGGCGACTTGGGACGGTGGCTATACCATCGCTGGCTTGATCGGTAATGGTGACTCGTTTGTGATGCGCGATCCGCAAGGTATCCGACCGTGTTTCTATTTTCAGAACGATGAAGTTGTGGCATACGCCTCCGAGCGCGTGGCACTGATGACGATTTTTGATCAGCCGATCGAGAATGTCTGCGAGCTCGAGCCTGGTACCGCGATGGTGATCAAGGCCGACGGCACGATCTACTCAGATCGCTTCACCCCAGAGCGTCCCATCACGCCTTGCTCGTTTGAGCGTATCTATTTCTCTAGAGGCAACGATGCCGACATCTACCGCGAGCGTAAGGCTCTCGGTGGCGCATTGTTGGAGCAGGTAGTTAAGTGTATCGATAATGACTTTGCCAACAGCGTATTCAGCTTCGTGCCTAACACCGCTGAGACCGCGTACTATGGGTTACTCGATGCGCTTCGCTTACATCGTCGCACGGAAGTGAAGGACGCACTACTTAAAGCAAATGCCGATGGCACGCTGGATGAGCAACTGATCGACAAATTGATCATGGGCAACTGGCCACGTGGCGAGAAGATTGCCCACAAGGATGTTAAGCTCCGCACCTTTATTTCGCAAGAAAAGGGCCGTGCGCAGCTCGTCTCTCACGTTTACGATATCACTTACGGGGTCGTTAAACCCAATGATAGCCTCGTCTGTATCGACGATTCGATCGTCCGCGGCACCACCCTGAAAGAGTCGATTCTGAAGATTCTTAGCCGCACCAAACCGCGCAAGATCGTCGTCGCATCGACTGCGCCACAGATTCGCTACCCCGATTGCTATGGCATCGATATGTCGGAGCTAGGTAAGTTCATCGCTTTTAAGGCGACGGTCCAACTGATTAAAGACGATGGGCAGTCTGACCTATTGAAGGAAGTCTATCGCGATTGTTTGGCGCAAGTCGACCTTCCAGCAGTCGAGCAAGTCAACCACGTGAAGCGTTTGTATGATCGTTACACCGAAGAGCAAATATCGAAAAAAATCGGTGATCTTGTCTATCCCAAAAACATTCCATGGCAGGGTGATTTAGATGTGGTATTCTTGCCAGTCGAGAAGATGCGTGCAGCGCTGCCTAACAATAATGGTGACTGGTATTTCACCGGTAATTATCCGACCCCAGGTGGCTATGTGATGTTGAACAAAGCCTTCATCAATTACTTCGAGAACAAAGATGGTCGCGCTTACTAGCGCGTAGACGAACCTCAATTTTTAAAATAAATCGCGATCCAGCAACGGGTCGCGATTTTTTTGTGCAAGCTAGCAAGCCTGCATCGTTATCCTAATCAGGTTTTCCATTTTG
>DJBY01000138.1:0-17207 GCA_002430605.1 Opitutia bacterium UBA5964
TGATGGCTCAGTGCTCAATGACCAGCACGACGCGATTACTCAAACGGAGCCGCGGCACCCAAGGGCATAATAAAGACACGGAGGTTTAATAACAAGCACGCCCTCATTATGGAATGTGTAGATACCGTGTGCGAGTCGCACACACTCCTTTTCTGGTAAATGACGATGCACCAAAAAATAAGGTTCATCGTCGATTACCGGGGAAGTAGTGCTCAATGACCCGCACGACGCTATCGCTCACACGGAGACACGAAGACACGGAGGCTCACCCACCGGGCAGAACCCAAGCTCCGTGCCTCCGTGCCCCCGTGTGAAACCCCTGCACCCATTGGCTCAGTGACCAAAGACCAGAACGACGTTATTGCTCACACGGAGACGCGGCACCCAAGGGCTTAATAACAAGCACGCCCTCAATATGGAATGTATAGATACTGTGTGCGAGTCGCACACACTCCTTTTTGATGAATGACGATACACCAAAAAATAAGCCGCCCCGTGTTGCTCATTTTTGCAATTATTTTCCCTATTTTACAATTTTACCCACACCGCAGATTTCAGTAAAGTGGCTGTTTCTATTTGTCTCATGCCTTACATGACCATTATTCGGTGGGATATCTGACTCTAACCTTGCCTCAGCAGCACGAGTAAATTTCCTCCCTATTTTAAACCCAGAAATAATTATGTCAGAAGCTACATCCGAAATCGGCCTGATCGGCCTCGCAGTCATGGGCCAAAACTTGGCTCTCAACGTCGCCGACCACGGCTTCAAAATTTCCGTCTACAACCGGACGACTTCCAAAATGGCAGAGTTCGTTGCCGCCAACCCGAATACACCGGGCGGTCTTGAAGGTTGTGAAACGCTCGAAGGTTTTGTCGCATCGCTCAAGCGTCCACGCAAGGTCATCATCCTCGTGCAAGCTGGCTGGGCCACTGATAAGGTGATCGAAGGCCTCGCGGAACTGATGGAAGAAGGCGACATCATCATCGATGGTGGTAATGCTAAGTGGGATGACACCATCCGCCGCGAGAAAGAACTCACCGCAAAGGGTCTGCGCTTCATCGGTTCGGGTGTTTCCGGAGGTGAAGAAGGTGCACGTTTCGGTCCCTCGCTGATGCCGGGTGGCTCTAAAGAAGCCTGGTTGCACATCGAGCCGATCTGGAAGGCGATCGCCGCCAAGGTTGACCCTGACACTGGCAAGCCCATCGAAGGCGCTGAAGCTGGCAAGCCAGTCGAAGGTGGCTTCAGTTGCACCGCCTACATCGGCCCAGATGGCGCCGGTCACTATGTCAAGATGGTGCACAACGGTATCGAATACGGCGACATGCAGATGATCTGCGAAGCGTATGATCTGATGCAAAACGTGCTCGGTCTCAATCCCGCAGAAATGGGCGACATCTTCAGTGAGTGGAACAAGGGCGATCTCGACTCGTTCCTGATCGAAATTACCGCCGACATTCTCAAGCAAACCGATCCTGTGACAGGCAAGCCGTTCGTCGACATCGTGCTCGATACCGCTGGTCAAAAAGGCACTGGCAAATGGACCTCGGTCAACGCACTCGACATGGGCACACCTGCTCCGACGGTTGCCGAAGCCGTATTTGCACGTTGCATCTCTGCAGTGAAGGATGAGCGCGTTGCCGCTTCCAAGATCCTCAGCGGCCCTGAAGCAGCAGCGTTCACCGGCGACAAGACTGAGATGGTCGAAGCCATCCGCGAAGCCCTCTACGCGTCTAAGATCTGCTCCTACGCTCAAGGCTTCCAGTTGATGCGCGAAGCACAGAAAGAATACAACTGGGAGCTGAACTTCGGCGAAATCGCTCAAATCTTTCGCGGTGGTTGCATCATTCGTGCGGCGTTTCTGCAGAAGATCACAGAAGCCTTTGCTCGCGATCCAGAACTCGCTAACTTACTACTCGATCCTTACTTCACCGGTGCGATCAACAAGGCACAAGCGAGCTGGCGTAAAGTGGTGGCACTCGCAGCCACACACGGTGTAGCGATCCCGACGTTTAGCTCAGCGCTCTCCTATTACGATGGCTATCGTACCGCTCGCCTCCCGCAGAATCTTCTGCAAGCACAACGCGACTTCTTCGGCGCGCACACTTACGAGCGCACAGATGAGCCGCGTGGCAAGTTCTACCACATCGACTGGCCAAAGGCAGACCGCCCGCAACTGGAAATGTAGAGCAACCAACCCCTTAAATAATCTAAAGGCCTCTCATTACTGGGAGGCCTTTTTTATCGCTATAGAATTCTTACGGATGTCAACGAAGGAGACTTCGCCTGGCCAAATAGGCCACTATTAGACAAGCTTAGAAGCCGTGCGTAGGGTGGCCTCCTTATTAATCAACCCCACTTGCTACGAGCGACTACAGGTCACTGGTGGACTCTTTAGCTTTGTGAGTTCGTATGCCAGGTTTTGCGAAGATCTCGAAATGCACCGCTTGCCAGCCTTCTGCTAGTGCATGATCAATCGCTTCATTAATTTCGGCCACATGCAGCGGTAACGCCTCTGCCTCAGTCTCGCCCACTTTGCAGTCAAAATCCCAAAAATCCACACCTTCGGGTAGTTTCTTTTTACGCTCACGTTTCACATATTTACGAAGTTCCGATTTAATCGCTTCGATCACGCGGGCGGGCGTATTTTTTGGGTCGTTTATAGGAAATGTCTTCTTCATGGCGTCAATCTTTAGGCTCTTTTGTGACTGCTCCCTCTTATTCAGCAACAGTCTTCTCAATTATAAATGAGCTCATGAGAGCCGACGTATTTCTGAGCTATTATAAAATGTCGCGGATTTTTAAGCGTGGTTAAATTCAAGAAACTGGCCTACCCAGATAAGCGAGTAGCCACATTTCTTTCCATAAGCGATAGCGGCCATCGTAAGATATTTTACCCACCTCTGCTTGAAATTGGCGCGGGTTTAAAAAACCGTTTTCTAGGTTGAACCGCTCTAAAATGCGCTGTTGATCGTTCAACTCCTCAAGTGGTGCATCTTCGAAAGGAATCGGTTTCAGGGTGCTGTTGATTAAGCGAAGTCGGTGTAATTTGAGTAATCGCTTCAGTGAACCGATTAATGGCTTACGCATCATATTCCAACCTTCAGGATAATAACCACCAAAGGGCAAAAACAAATTATCCGTAATGAGGCGGCGCTCATTTTCACCATTAGTGCTTAAGGTATAGCAGGCGGTCGCCCCACCCTTTCGCTTTGGGATGAATAATATTTGTAGCCGTGTCAGTTTATCGGCGCTCTCATAGATCGACGCACGTAGAAAGGTCTCCTCAAATAGCTCTGCTTTCAGTGCGCTGAGGCGGGTGAATTCGACACTTCGAAGCCATTCCCTAACTTTGATTAATAATGGATCAGCCGGCCATTCATCGCCGTCGGTATTGAGTTTAAAATTAGGAAATAGAGGCATCTCGCTACGGCTGAGCGCCTTAATCGCCACCCAATAATAGCCAGTTTCCAAAATGAACCAGAACGCTAGTCCTGTAATAAAATGCACCCAATCCGGTCGGAATGAGATATTCAACGCTTTGAGAAAATACGAAAATATACTGGCAAACAGGATCCAACGTAACCAGCGACCAAATACTGTGAAGATTGGGATACCTTTACGTAGGCCGATGTGTGACAATAAAACTGCTAGAGCTACTATCCCAAAGAGGATTACCTGAAAGGTCGATTGTGTGGTACCAAACATGTTGAAATTTTAATAAATAGATCAGTTTTTGATTATAACTGACTGTAGCATTATGATACTAAATGGCGACGCTTGTTCCATTTTTATCTGTGTTAGCTCTTTAAACACAAACGAGCGAGGGAGACAATAGCTCACTCGCTCGGCAATGAATGATATAAACAATTATGGCCTCAGTGGCCTAAGATTTAATTCAAGCGCAAAGGCATGACCACACAGATAAAGTTATCGAGTGTCTTGAAGAGCCCTGGACTGAGCTCGTCTTTGAACTCAAAAAAGACTTCATCCTTGGTCAACGCCTTCAGTGGCTCAATGAGGAACTGAGGATTAAATGCTACCTGGACTTCGGGTCCATCGTAAGCAATGGCCATCGACTCATGCGATTCCCCGTATTCGGTACTTGAACCGGAGATTTCAAGGAGGTTCTTGCTAACCTTTAGCTTCACAGAATTGCTTTTGTCGGACGTGACCAGCGCTGCACGGTGCACACACTCTAGCATGAGTTCACGTTCGATTTTAACGCGGTGCTCTGTCTCTTTTGGAATGACTTGTCGATAATTCGGGTAGTTGCCTTCAACTATCTTCGAAACAAGATACAGGTGATCAACCAAGCCAGCATCAGTGGAATCATCGATGCTGATTTCAAATGCCGCCTGACGATCATTAAAAGCTATTTTGACCTTATCCCCCTTACCCATCAGACGCTCAAGCTCAGCGACTGTTTTGGCAGGAAGAATAAGGCTACCTGCGTTGTCTTCGCTTATTTCTGTGTCGAGCGCGGTTAACGCTAGGCGGCGCCCGTCAGTCGCGACGAGAGTGAGTTTTTCGTCGGCAAAGTTGAAATACACGCCGTTTAAGATGTAGCGGTTCTCGTCATTGGATTGACCGTAAGATACACTTTTCAGCATGCTAACCAGCTCTGTCTGAGAGAGCTCGAAAACGTGTCGGTTTTCAAATGATGGCAGCGGTGGAAATTCTTCCGTGCTGATACCCATAATTTTGAAGTTCGAGCCACCGGAAGTGATCTTCGCTTGGTTGTTGTCACCAGTTTCGATGAAAATTTCGTTTTGCGGCAATTCACGAATGATGGTTGCTAATTTACGGACGGGCAGCGTGAGGCCACCTGGCTCAGAAACGTCTGCTTTAATTCGGCAGCGAATACCGAGATCGAGGTTAGTCGTGGTTAACGAAATATGCCCCTCCTCTGCTTCGATCAGCACATTGCTGAGGATTGGCATCGTGGCTCGCGCACCGACAACATTGAGAACCTGTTGGAGGCCGTTGCTAAAATGATCCTGATTGATCTTGAACTTCATGGCTTAAATTTTTGGGATTTTGGAGTTACTGGCAATGCTTATATATTAGTCTCTTTTTTAATATATAAATCTCTTCTTCTTAATATGTGTGTGGATGAGCTATAATAACTCAACAAGTAATTATTAAGTAAGGCTTTAGGCTATATTTTTGCTGTGAATACCGCGGTGAAGTGTTCGGTAGGAAGGTGAATGAATAGTTGAATTTATTTTTATTCCACAGTGATTTCACAGTTGTTAACGAGTTATTCACCAGCCGATGATTTTACTGCCTTTAAGTGCTTTTTAGCACGGTAGAGGCGGAAGAAGTATCGAATCGGACCAAAGCTGATGTAAGTGAAGAAAAAGATGGCGAAGAACAGCTCTTTAAAGATGAAACCGATGCCTAGGCAAAAGATGAATAAAATAAAGGTCTGCAAGCGCGTGCTAGTCTGCCAATCGATTTGCTTGAAGCTTGGATAAGGAATGTTGCTGATCATCAAAAAGGCGACTGCGAGCATCAATGGCGGCATCAATAACTCAAAACCATGCATTTCATAGCCATACTTTTCGAAACTAGTGTAAACGAGCACTAGCGAGGCGACCATAGCAGCGGCGGCGGGTACTGGGAGGCCAATAAAGTCCTTGGTGCCCTTCAAGCGCTCTGAGGGCTTGAGCATAGGATGGGTCAAAACATTGAACCGAGCCAGGCGCACAGCGGCACAGAGCAGATAAATAAAACCGATTAATTGGCTAACTGGCAGGACGCCATCGTATTGCTCTGTTGGTTTTAGGATCAAAAAGATCATCATCATCGCAGGCGCGACACCAAACGAGATAACATCGGCGATGGAATCGAATTCGATACCAAAGAGAGATTCGCGACCACCCATGCGCGCGACCCGGCCGTCAAAAGCATCGCAGACCACACCGAAGAAGATAAACCACACCGCTTGGGTAAAATGGCCATTAATGATTGTGGGATCGGTCGCGTAGTTAGCCTCAATACAGCGCATAATTGCTAAAAATCCAAAAAAAAGATTTCCAGCTGTTAAGCTATTGGGGAGTAAATAGATATGGCTGGCCTCACTCGAGTCAGCATATTGATGCGCGGGCGGTTTTTCAGGATCTTTCATTGAGTCGTTTATTCGGAAACATCATCTTTATGGCGAATCGATTCTAGATACTTCCAAAAGGAATCGTGCTGTTCGACCATAAACTCTTCTGATACAGGGAGTTTAAATCGAAAGATAAAGTCAGAAAGGGTGTTTTTGTGAAGGATATAGTGGGCGAATAAACCATCTTTATCTTGCTCGAAATAGATACGGAATTCGCCGGCACGCACTCGGTAGTAGGTTTTACCATTACGATTAAAGCGGCCAAGCTCATCATTAGGATGATCCAGCTGTTCTTGTTTTAAACTACTGACGACCTCAATGAGGAGCATCTGTGAGCGAGTCTCGAGCTGGTTGAGCTCGTGCATGCTTTGTTCGCTAAAATTGACCTGAAACATAATTAAGTATGGGCGGCTGACCGTTTGTAAAAGAACTGTAGGTTAGAATAGATCACTCGCTGTGCAATCGCAGAATACATTTCACTGAGTCGCTACCTAAAGTTGACCTCCGCGAGGTGCTTGCACACTGTGCTCCGGAAATGGTGAAAGTAAAAATTAATTATGAAGGTGGTTTGCGCTGTCAACTAGAGCATGAGTTGTCAGGTAAGACGTTTAAAACGGATGCACCAGTCGATAATAATGGCAAGGGCGAGAGTTTCTCGCCGACCGATTTGTGTGCGTCGGCCTTAGGTTCCTGTATTGCTACAATTATTGGTATGCAAATGGAGGCGCTAGGCTTGGATTTGAATGGTATGCGGATAGAAGTGCAAAAAGAGATGACGGCGAATCTACCTCGGCGTATTGCGAAATTAACGACCGAGGTTTGGCTGCCGATTGCACTGAATGACGATCAAAAGTGGCAAGTAGAAATCGCGGCAAAAAATTGCCCCGTGCACCATAGTCTAAATGCGGAAATTGAGAAACCACTAATATTTCATTGGAAGTAGTTGTTAGTCAATAGCTTACTAGTATGGAAAATTCAGTAGAATCTCTTTTAGTCTTACTTGTATTTGATCGGCGCAATCGTTTATTAGTGCGTATCAACGCGGATCAGTGCGCGGAACCGACATATACAAGTAAAGCGGGGGAAGCGTGCGTGTTTACAGAGGACTGTGTCGAACGGGTAACTGGTGCCGCCGGTAAAGCGTATTTATTGAGTCAGCGGACAGCCGTGGATAAATCATTGTTGATTTATTGCGCACTTCAAAGTGATGCAGTCATCGAGGGTGGGCGTTATTGCAGCTTGGATGAGATTCAGGTAGAATCGGCAAATGGTCAGTTAAATGTTTCGCCACTACTCGCTGAAGTTTTACAAACGATAGAACCCGATTTGGTTCGAATACCATATCTAGAATTTACCGAAACTGAATACATCTATCGGTTTCGAACTGCGAAAGAGCGAAATAGTGGGATCTACGTAGATCAGCAATCAGAAGAATTATATCAAAGTGAGCTATGCCGTGCGATCAAAGCGGCTCGGCGCACCAAGGAAAAAACTTCCGGCGCGCCGGCAGTGCTGGATTTTGGAGCTGTGAGTTACGTGATTCCGAGCCATTTTGGATTTTGTCTCGGTGTTCAGAACGCTATTGAGCGTGCCTACGAGACCGTGGCAGCCAATCCAACGAAGCGGGTTTTTATGCTCAGTGAGTTGATTCATAATCCCTTTGTGAATGAAGATTTGTTGGCGAGAGGGCTTCGCTACTTACAGACTGACAAGGGTGTACCCCTCTGTTTCGACGGAAGTATCGCTTCAGACCCAGAGAGCCCGAATGCGCTTTGGAATCAGTTAACTACGGATGATGTTGTCATCATTCCTGCGTTTGGCGCGACCAATGAGGATAAAGTCCGGTTATTGCGCCGCGGGCTAAGCATTCGAGAGAATGACGCTACCTGCATGCTGGTTGAGAAGGTTTGGAAGGCCGCGCGACGTTATGCCGGGGAAGGTTTCACGGTGATCATTCACGGAAAGTCGGAACACGAAGAAACCAAGGCTACTTTTTCGAATAGTTCCAGCCATGGTCCGGCTCTGATGATTCGTAATATGGAGCACGCTAGACTTTTAACGCAGGTCATTCAGGCACAAGGTGTTGAGAAAAAGCGACTATTTGAGGATTCTTTTAAGGGCCTATACTCGAAAGGCTTCGATCCGGAGAAAGATCTTCACAAGTTGGCGGTGGTGAATCAAACCACCTTACTTCGCAATGAGACGCTCGCCATTATCGAATTTCTGCGGGAGTTCATGGTGCAGTGCTATGGTGAAGCGCAGGTGGCTGAACATTTATGGTCCAAAGGTAAAGGCGATACGCTCTGTTATGCGACCCAGGTGAATCAGGATGCGCTCCAAAAGGCGGTTGAGCAACCGATCGATGCAGCGCTGGTGGTGGGCGGCAAAAACAGCTCAAACACTTTTCAGCTCTACCGTGTTTGCGAGGGACGTTTTGGTGAAAATGCGCATTATATTCAATCCGAGGCGAATATTCTGACATCGGCCGAAATACGACATTACATCTTTCCGTACCATTTAACCGAGGCACCCCAAGCAAGCGAAGTGGTTCGGCCTTTTCTCAATGAGATGTCTAAGCCAAAGCGCATTTTACTAACAGGCGGGGCATCGTGCCCGGACGGCTTGATCCAGCAAGTGATTCATAAGATTAACAGCTTTTTCCCCCCGCAATCGATTCGATCGATCGAATCGATTCTTGAAGCTTTTGAGGCAGATAGTTGAGGAATACAGAGATTCGACTAACTTATAAATTATGTTGATCGTGATTTCAGACCTTGAAGGTAATCGCGTCCCTCAAGTCGATTTTGAGCTCGGTGCTGTGGTGAAACATAAACTCTACCACTATCGCGGCGTGGTTGTAGCGTATGATATGCAGTGTGCTGCCGGCGATAAATGGTATTTAGGAAATGAAACACAGCCGCCCCGTGAACAACCATGGTACCATGTTTTAGTGAACGAAAGTGGCGGACTCAGTACCTACGTGGCACAGTCCAATTTAGAATGCGATGTGAGTGGGCAACCGATCGATCACCCTCAGATTGGCAGCTATTTCTCGGAGCTCAAAGAAGGTGCCTACGTTGCCCAGCAAGGCAAATCGGGGCATCACCGTTAAATGCCAACAGCCATTGCCTCATTCACAGCCGTTTCCACACCTTCAAGGACAAGTTCACCAAACAGTGTGCTTGCTGTGACACGGGTGAAGCGAACTGGCACGATTTGGCCGATTAGGCGCGGGCTTGCTTTGACGATAACTACGCGATTACCCGCGGTGCGGCCAACAAACATACTTTCGCCTTTTTTAGCAGGGCCTTCGAACAGAACATCCTCGTTTGTACCAATGAGAGCTTCGTTTCGGGCGAGTGAACTTTTTCTGAGAATTTCGAGAAGGATCTGATTGCGCTCTTCTTTTTGCTCTTTCGTGATCGGGTCGCCCAGTGGTTCGGCTGTGGTGCCTGGACGAACGCTGTATTTGAATAGATAGGCCATATCGAAGCCCACCTCTTCAAAGGTTTGGCGAGTCAGCTCGAAATCTTCGTCAGTTTCACCGGGGAAGCCCACAATGATGTCCGTCGAAATATACATATTTGGGCACGCTTTACGCAGCTCGGCGATGATACTCTTGAATTTCTCAATGGTGTAAGGGCGACGCATCGCTTTGAGAATACGATTGCTTCCGCTTTGCATCGGAAAGTGGATATATTCGACGAGTTTTGGCAGGCGCGCGTAGCAGTCGATCAAGTCTTGTTTGAAGCCGACTGGGTGTGGGCTCGTGAAACGGATACGATCAATGCCTGCAATTTCATGGACGCGTTCCAGCAATTGAACGAAGGGGCTTTTCTTGTCCACGAATGGGAATTCTCGAATGCCGTATTGGTTCACAATTTGTCCGAGAAGGGTTACCTCGCGCGTGCCATTGGCAGCCAGCTTCTCGATTTCATCAATGATTTCGTCCATTGGCCGACCGCGTTCGACGCCACGTGTTTTGGGCACGATGCAATACGAGCACTTCATGTTACAGCCCTGCATGATACTGACAAAGGCTGTGACTTGGCGCGTATCACTAGTGTGTGATTTAATCGTGTTTTGTGAGTCTGCCTCATCTTCAAGATCAATAATAGAGCTGGGGCGTGGACCCTGCCCCTGCATCGTAGCGATGATATTAGTCAAATGATCGGGCACGCGGTGAAATTTTTGAGTGCCAATAATGAGATCTAGATCTGGCAAGCTATCAAGTAGCGCGCCCCCACGGTTTTGAGCCATACAGCCCATTACGCCGATGATGAAGTTGGGGTTTTTACGCTTACGCTTTGCGAGGTGGCCAGCTTTACCAATGGCTTTTTGCTCGGCTTGATCGCGCACACTACAAGTATTGAGTAGAACGACGTCGGCCTCCTTCTCGTTGTCGACCAAGGCATAGCCCTTCCCCCGAAGCATCGCAGCGACCGCTTCGGAATCTCGTTCATTCATTTGGCACCCGTAGGTTTTGATATAGACCCGGTTCATGAGGAGTGCGGAGAATGTTGAGCTAGAGCGGATTGTAAACCTAGAATGTGCAGACAGGTGTAACAGATTTGTTAGAACCGGTTAAGAGTTGTTTAAACGGTGGTGAGAACTTGACCGATTGGGCGTGTCGAATGACATCAACAGCATGTCGAAATTATCCCCCAGCAACTGATTCTGGTAAAAGCTGGAAAACTAGTGTGGGATGGCTCTGTCACCACAGTTTAGCAGGGATATGTTTTTCTGTGAGCGGCCGCTGAAGTGGTACCCGTAGAAGTTATGCAGAATAGTACGCAAAAAGTCTTTGTATATGGCACTCTCAAGCCTGGCGGCCATTATTGGCCTCAGTTCTGTGAGGGTAAGGTTAGCTCGGCGATTCCAGCCAAGATCCGTGGTGAGCTCTACGATCTGCATGTTGGCTACCCCGGGGTTTTTCTACGTGGCGAGGGGTGGGTGCAGGGCTATGTGCTGTCATTCCTCCGTCAAGCGGACTTCATACAACTCGATGTGCTGGAAGGGTTTAAGCCGAATCGATCAAATGAGCGTAACGAATATGTGAGGGTACGCGTCGATTACTTTAACGAGGACGGCGTGGGTCTCGGTGAGGCGTGGGCTTATGAAATGACGGAAGCGACCTTCGAGCGCTTCTCATCAACACGTATTGAAAGTGGTAACTGGCCTGATTGATCGCTTGCGTTATTAGTGAAATACAACTTTTAAAATCATATGCTGTTTACCAAACCGACCACCCTACTGTTTGTCGGCGACTCAATCACCGATTGTGGCCGCGACCGTGAATCGGGCGGCGCCGACCTTGGCGCTGGGTACGTGGCGCAGGTGCAGGCTCTATTGGACGCGCATCACCCTGAGGCAAAGGTTCGTTATTTGAATATGGGCATCTCGGGAAACCGTGTGACGGATTTAGAAGCGCGTTGGGATGTGGATGTATTAGCACATCAACCAGATTGGGTGTCGGTGATGATCGGGATCAACGATGTATGGCGTCAGTTTGATAATCCACTCGTGGAGCAGGTGTCGTTGCAGGCCTACAGCGAGAAGTTGCAGGGGTTGGTGCAGCGCACATTGCCCCAGGTGCAAGGCATGATCGTGATGTCACCGTTCTTCCTGGAGACTAATGTCGAGGAGCCGATGCGCGAGTTGATGGACAGCTATGGAGCGGCGGCTCGGGCTATTGCTGAGCGAAATGAGCTACGTTTTGTGGATGTGCAGGCAGCATTTAATGCGTGGCTGGTGCATAACCATACGTCACAGCTTTGTGGTGACCGAGTGCATCCCAATGCCGTCGGGCATAACATTATTGCCAGTGCGTTTCTCAACGCAGTTGATTTTGAATGGTAACTTGCAAGTCCCCTGCTCTATTCAGGTGCGATTACTTATGGTTCATCGTCGATGCGCGTGAAATGGTCGCATCGGCAGGTAATCTCTGCGATGGAGTCAAGTTCGACTCTGTTGTGGCGCGGGCTTCTCGAATAGAGCCTGTTTTGCCTGGTCGAGGGCATGCTCGCCTGCAAGCAGGAGAAGCATGCGGGCAAAACTTATAATAAGCTATGCCCGCTTAGTGCCGTGATGATCGATGGTTCCTCGGAAATGACGATCAACCTTATTTTTTCACGGTCTTTGCCGACGTGGCTTTCTTAGCAGCCGTTTTCTTCACCGCTTTTTTTGCGGCGACCTTTTTTGCTATTTTCTTCGCGGCGACTTTTTTGACGGCTACTTTCTTCGTGCCCTTTTTAGCCGCCTTCTTCGCGGCTATTTTCTTCACCGTCGGAGCCTCCGAAACAAATTCGAGTGGTGCTTTGGCTGCTGCCTTTCTCTGCGATTTGGCAGGCGGTGTGGCCTTTTTAGGCTTCGGTGCGTCCACCACGACTTCTCTAGGTTGAAATGAATCTTGTTTCGCAGTTGCTGAGCTTGCTTTCGAGTGTTTGCCGACTGGAACACTGGGTTGTTCGTAGGCCGCGTATTTTTGCTCAGAGCCAACTACCGGCTTGCGGTTGCGATTTCGGCCAACACGTGGCGTCTTCGCGGGTTGATTGGCTTGGAGGGGAGATATTTTTGAATTATTGTCACCACCATGAGACTTTGTTTTAGCAGAGCTGGACTGTGGTTGTTCATCCGCGCGATTAGAGGTGTGACCGTCTTCCTGGTCACGATTTCGATTCCGATTGCGTCCGCTACGGCGGCGGCCACGACGGGGCTTAGACTGCTCGGACTGCTCGCCGTCTTTTATAGTGTCCTGTTGCGAATCGTCTGACTGGGCGCTGGATTCGGCGCGTGCTTGCTGGGGCTCGCGATCACGATTTTTACGCGGATTCTTTTTATTTCGGATCGGCTCTTGGTGGCGCTCAGGCTGAGATTCGTAGTCCTCGATTGCGGCGGCGATTTTTTCTTCCATTTCCTCATCCGTGTAAGGGATGGTGCGCTCGATCTGATCGGGCTTTTTGGTGGTAATGGGCGCTTGCTCTGGTGGGCAGTATTCCTGCGGAGGGAGCACGACCGCATGGTATGGATCGATAGGTAGGCCAGTCTTGGGTAAAACTTCTTCGGCGGCGCCGCTGAGGCGCGGATACAGAGTGATTTCGCTGGGGACGTTCGGCTCGTTCGGATTGAGGAGCTGTTCGACCGTGCGAGCGACGTGCTCGGCGTCGATACGAGTCTGCAAGTGCTTGTCCGTGAAGGTCGTATCATCAGTCACTGTATTTTGGCGAAGGATGAGGTTTGTCACACGCAGGCCAGCATCGCGGGCCTGATCGAACAGTGCGTTGTTCATCTCGCGTAGACCACCTTCGATGAGGGCGTTGACTGCGCTGGCGATGTGGCCGCTTTTGTTGGCTGGAATGATGTTAATGAGCTGGCCGCGAAAGCGCAGGAGGTTAGGCAAAGCCATGCGTGTGAGCATGATTGGCCCCAGTAGTCCGACCTTTAAAATGGCTTCAAGATTGCCGACAGGCAGCAGTTCAAAGGCAGCGCCAGGGGTGACATCGATCGCATGAATCAGGATGTGGATCGCCTTTTCCTGTTCGATAATGGCTGCCGCAGTGCGAGCGACTGCTTCGAGGTCGCTTAGGTCGATCGCATGGGCGATGAAATGTTTATCTGCGAAAGTGACGCGTGAGAAGTTGTTGCCGATCCCGTGCACGCGGCACCCTTGGCGGATAAGATCTTCGACCAAGCGAAGTCCAAGTGGAGTTTCGGCGCCAGTGACAATTGCAATGTCCATAAAATGATGAAAGTGGCTCTGCTCGCGGAGAACACCCGGAGTGGGGTTCGTCAAAGACGCGTTGGAGTGTGTCGATTGCTTGGGCGCTTGTGGGCAGCCGTAGTTCAATCTGTCGGCTAGCCCACTTTCTAAAACGATTCGTGGCAATCGTATTTTTTAAATGCCTGCCTGTATTATATTAATTGCCGCACTAGGCGCGCTGACCAGATCTGATCAATATCCTGACTGCGAATTCATCAGGTCGAGCGTAGCAGCTGCACTAGCTCTCGCAACGAATGCACCACTGGAGCACCTGTCTTGACTAGCCGCTCGTAAGTGTGGTGGCCATGCGCCATCAGGATGCAATGCGTGCCAATGGCTTCGGCTACCTCAAAGTCGTGCAAGGTATCACCGATCAAGACGATCTCATCTGGCTGCCAGTGGAGTTGCTCCATCCAGTGGTGGCCTTGCGCGACCTTACCTGCGGCATAGATATTATCTGCCCCCATCAGGCCCAGAAAGTGACCTCGTATGCCGAAGTGGTGTATGCCTTCGTTGAGTGCCTCTTGTTTTGCGGCCGAAAGCACTGAGTGACTCATGCCGAGTTGCGCTAGATCAGTGAGAACCTGCACTGCTTCGGGGTGTAATTGACATTCCTCAAAACAGCGTGCTTCGTAGTCGTCAATGAATTCACGGCTGACTCGATCAAAGCTATCTTTATCGGTATCGAAGCCGAGGTAGTCGTAAAAGTGAACCACGGGAAAACCGAAATTATTACGATAGTCTTGCTCAGAGAGTGGCGCCCTGCCCCGTCTGGCAAGCAGTTCGTTGAGCACATCCACACAGAGCCCAGTGTCGTTGAGTAGCGTGCCGTTCCAGTCCCAGATGACGTGTTTGTACCGTGCTGTCATTTAGTCGATTAAGTCAGGTCTACGTTGAAAGAGGACTGCCGGCACTTGCATGAGCGCCAGAAAGATCAAAGTGCCCTCAAGCCCTGGAACGCCGAGGCGTTCGCCGCGATCTGCCGCATCCATGTAGTTAAACATGACCGATACTACCATCACGAACACGAAGGCAACCGAACAAAAAACCAGCAGGCCGTAGATCAATTTCCACCGAGCATCTGAGATCCGCATGAACGGAAGATTTAGCACGATACCGTATAAGATGAAGTAGCTGGCTTTGATGTGATTGAAAGCGCCCTCTAGCCCACGGATCGCAGAGACAATTGCTGCGCAGATTAAAATGCAGCCAAGTGCATGCCCTGCCCAACGAGCATAGCGCACCCCATCGGGCACTGGTGGATTTGGTTCATTCGTTGGCATGGTCTTATTGAAAGTGTGGATATAAGTTGGTTCTATCTGACTGCTCAGATTGCAGCAGTATGCGTTTGCGGACAGGGGCCGCTCTATCGCGACTGCTTTCTTTTATGTGAGATACTAGTTGGTGACATGGGCTGAGTGGCGGAATGAAATGGGTAGCAATCGCAGCGCGGCTGCGCTTGGCGAACTGATTCATGTGAAATTTTGTTTATAAGTCGTTTGTTACCAAATGGGATTTCGAATAGCGCACGCTAGGTGGATCGTTGGAAAGTGAGTGCCGGTGAGAGATAAGCCTCGCCACTGGACCTTTGAAGCCATCGCTTAAAAGGCTGGTAAGCAATGTATAAATCGCGATGGAAGGCACTTGCATCGCTGGACCTGGGGTGAGTGGCATCTTCGAAAAATAAGCCCCCGATGCCATTGCGTGCGATGCTAGCAATCATGTAACGGAGACTGAGTCTGTAGGTAGCATTCGAATTGCTGCGAATGCGCATTGGCCACAAATGTAGTGAACAAATTATCATTTAAACTTGCCATACTCAAAGTCGTGCTCAATTTGATTAGTAGATTAACTCGAAACAACTCACTCATTACTGATATGGCCGTAAAAGAACAAATTAAAAAAGTCGCACGCAACCCCGAAGCTGATCGCAAAAACTTGGATCTTGCAATTTCTGGTATCAATAAACAATTCGGCAACGGCGCGATCATGCGACTGGGTGAGGCGACAAAAATGGAGATTGATGTCATTTCCACTGGCTCGATCGCCATTGACCTAGCGACCGGGATTGGCGGTCTCCCCCGTGGACGAGTCTGTGAAATCTACGGTCCGGAGAGTTCCGGTAAGACGACATTTTGCTTGAGCATCATCGCACAAGCTCAGAAGCAAGGCGGGAACGCCGTGTTTATTGATGTGGAGCACGCGCTTGACCCACGCTATGCCAAGGTGGTGGGTGTGGATCTTGATAATTTGATGGTGTCGCAACCTGAAAGTGGCGAAGACGCACTGAATATTACTGAAACACTGATTCGTTCAGGTGCGGTCGATATTATTGTGATCGATTCGGTCGCGGCCCTAGTTTCGAAGCACGAGTTGGATGGTCAGATGGGTGACACGACGGTCGGCCTTCAAGCACGTATGATGAGTCAAGCGATGCGTCGCCTGACTGCGTGTATCAGTAAATCACAATGTGTGGTGCTCTTTACAAATCAGATTCGCGAGAAGATCGGGGTTATGTTTGGTAGCCCTGAGACCCAGCCAGGTGGCCGTGCGCTTAAGTTCTTTTCCTCGGTTCGTATGGACATTCGTCGAATCGGTCAGATTAAGGAATCGTCGGGCAAAGTGGTAGGCAACCGAACACGTATTAAGATGGTCAAAAATAAGGTCGCTCCCCCGTTCACGGAGACTGAATTCGATATCATGTATAACGAAGGTATTTCTCACTCAGGTTCCCTAGTCGATCTGGGTGTCGAGCATAAGATGCTAGATAAGAAGGGCTCATGGATTTCATATAAAGGTGAGATGATCGGTCAAGGCCGTGAAGCTGCGAAGCAACACATTAAAGATAATCCGAAACTAGCCGCGGAGTTGACAGAACTGATCATGTCCAAAGTGCACGTACGTGCCGGTGAATCACTCACAGGTGAGTCACTAGCTGGTGAAACAGGCGAATCCGAGTAGTATTGCTCTAATAAAATCGAACTGTGCGAACTTTTGACTGCGTTTCGCGTAAGTCTGATCCTGCCGCCACGGCGCACAGGATCTAGCTTAAGGCATCGAGTTGCAGCGCCCTCCACCTCCACACTTAGGTGGAAGGCGTATCAGTTACGACGTATTGTGATTGGCCCCTGAATAGGCTGCTAGAGGCGTATTTATGTTAGGTTTTATGCCGTCAATTGCTCAGCTTGCTGGGAACTTAAACTTATATGGGTTTATTTCAGGATCAATTTAAGCCGTTTATTTGAGCGCGTGCGATATAATGGAATTCGCAGTTCTGAAAACATTGCCGATTTCTCAACTTAAGCGCTCTTGTTATCGTCGGAATTCTAAGTCCA
>DJBY01000138.1:17390-21750 GCA_002430605.1 Opitutia bacterium UBA5964
GCTTTACGTTTTACGAAGGGTGAAGCCTAGCGCTTAAAAGGCACCGCACGGGCACGCTAGTGTGACGATAGCAGTTTCTTGGTAACTTGGTTAAAATCCATTCGTTGAGTATAAGTGCCATCCGCACCTAGCTATCGGCGTCACTTACTTATTTGAGTATGTTCGGGCGGCAAGCCGGCGATGACTATACGCGGGTGCCTAATCCCCCCCCCCTTCTACCCGCCCCTCAATGGAAGATAAATGATCAAATCAGTTTTTCGATGCGTCATCTGCTAGCTCTGCGTGTGATAGAGTCTTTAGATAATCGACCGGTCTGTCGTCCTCGTTTAGTTTAAATTATATAGTAGCGGATCTGGGTTGATGGACAGGCTTCGGACTGGATACAGGAGTTTTCTATAATTTATACAGCAGATCGCTTGATTGAAAAATCGATTCAAGCCATTGAAAGTAACTGGCAGTATTAATAAGCAAACCAGGCTTGAGTTATTTTATATGTTTCAATCAAAGCGGGTGATTATGATCAAGATTGGTAAACGGCTTACGTTTTTGGTCTGTCACTGAGCTACAAATTTTTAGATTCAGTAGAGTCTATTTGTACGTTCTGCTGCGTGTGGTAATAAATGAGCATAAATAATCTGTAAATTGCTATCCTGTAGTGGTTTGCGGGACTTCGATGGCGCCAGTTCTTTACGTATGATCGTACTCAAATCATGACTTTTAAAAAAAGGAGCGTATGTCAGTATTGATCGGGGCTAGCGGGTGTTTTTTTGTGATTTTAAGCCTCCAGAAGTGTATTTATTTTCGACTATGTGTGCCCTACTCCAGATTGGCTCCCATTCATCGTCAAATGAAGCGCTTTAGATGTGTACTTGACGCCACCGCATAAGTGACGAACTTTGCGGCACTATGCCCGCTACTGATACAATAGTTGCTCTTTCAACTCCCGCCGGCGAATCAGCCATCGCGGTGATTCGCTTGAGTGGTCCCGCTTGTACGGAACTCTCGGCTCAAATTCTCGGGCGTGAGCAAGCACTGCCGCCACGCTACGCTCATTTCGGCACTTACAAGGATGTCGTTGGTTCGATCATCGATGACTGTGTCTTTACTTATTTCGAGTTGGGTAAGTCTTTTACTGGTGAAGCGATGCTTGAAATCGCACCACATGGAAACCCGTTGATAGTTCAAAAGATCATGGCAGATCTATTTACACGTGGTTGCCGACCCGCGGAGCCGGGTGAGTTTACCCGCACTGCCTTTCTGAATGGTAAGATGGATTTGAGTCAGGCCGAGGCAGTCTCTGATCTGATCCGAGCGCGCTCGGATCGTAGTATCGAGGTGGCGCAGCGCCAGTTGCATGGTTCAGTTGGGCGCAAAATGAGTGAGTTGACTGATCGGCTCTTGAGCGTAATGGCGCATCTTGAAGCATACATTGATTTTCCTGAAGAAGATTTGCCCAGTGAGGATCAAGATGGACCTGCATCTGAGTTGCGAAAGCTCATAATAGAGGTAACGGAACTTATTGATACACAACGCTATACGGCGCTATTGCACGAGGGTGTGAAAACACTTATCGTTGGTGAGCCGAATGTTGGTAAGAGTAGTTTGATCAATGCGCTGACTGGATCGGATAGGTCCATTGTCAGCGAGATTCCCGGCACGACACGTGACTATATCTCGGCGTTTTTGATGCTGGGGCCGTGGCGTATTGAGATTTTGGATACAGCCGGCCTACATGAGGCAGGTGATGCGATTGAGCAAATTGGCATCAACCATACGATTGAACAGGCCGAAACGGCAGATTTCTTTTTGTTGGTGTTGGATGCGGCGTTGCCCTCCCCTGCCCTGCCTGAATCTCTGTTGGCTCGTATGACGCCGAAGAATACAATCGTAATTGAGAATAAGATCGATCTGCCGAATGCTTCAAACCACAACGACTTTATGAGCCAGTTTCAGCACGCTCGCCTCTCACTGCAGGCGCACGAAGGCATGCAGGCATTTCGCGAACTGTGGACCAACTCGATTGAGTCTGCCGTACAGCAACCGAATGCCACGGACGGTGTGGTCGTCAATGCGCGACATGCCAGTGCCCTCGGCGAAGCGTGTGATTCGTTGGAGTTAGCCGCGCAGAAGATGAAGGATGGTGATTTGTCGGAGTTGATTGCGTCGGATCTGCGTGCTGCGGTGGAGTCCATTGGCAAGGTTGTCGGCAAGGTCGATAACGAGCGTATGCTCGACAGCCTGTTTAAACAGTTTTGTATCGGAAAATGAGTGGTGGATTAAAATTTGGGCCGAATCAGCCCTACGATGTGATTGTCTGTGGTGCGGGCCATGCGGGTTGTGAGGCAGCCCTTGCCGCTGCGCGTCTCGGTGCCGATGTCTTGATGTTGACTGGTAACTTGGATACAGTTGCTCAAATGAGCTGCAATCCAGCCATTGGCGGTCAAGCCAAGGGGCATATGGTGCGTGAGATCGATGCGCTCGGTGGTGAGATGGCGATCAATGCGGATACTACGGCCATTCAGTTCCGGCTATTGAATGCCTCTAAGGGCCCTGCGGTGCAGGCGCCGCGGGCGCAGTGTGATAAAAAAGCGTACCAGTATCGCATGAAACACGTGCTAGAGTTGCAGGCCAACCTGGATCTGTTTCAGGCAATGGTGCAGCGCCTGATCTATAAGGATGGGCGCGTGGTGGGTGTGAAGACTAATTTGGATGTGGATTTCTACGCGAAGACTGTGGTTGTGACCACGGGCACCTTTTTGCGCGGCTTGATGCACGTCGGTAAGAACACCAACAAGGGCGGGCGCATGGGCGATTTCTCTGCGGAGGGGCTGTCTGGATCTTTTTTAGAGGCGGGCATCGAGCTCGAGCGCTTAAAAACTGGCACGCCAGCACGCATTTTGGGTAGCAGTATCGATTTTAGCCAACTTGAAGAGCAGCAGGGCGATCCTGAGCCGACGTTGTTTGCTTTTTACGATACCCGCGGGGTGGATAATGTGTTCCACGTGGAACAATCCGAGCAGGGCGCCCGTGAGTCGGAGCATGAATTGTTCCATGTGGAACATCCGGGCCAACGCAAGCTGGGGTGGTTGCCGGGTAAAGACCAAGTGTCTTGCTGGATGACTTACACCGGGGCGGAGACGCGGCAGGTGGTGACGGATAATCTGCACTTGTCGCCGATGTATTCGGGTCAGATCGAGGGCACCGGCCCGCGCTACTGCCCAAGTATTGAAGATAAGTTCGTCCGCTTTGCCGACAAGGAGCGGCATATGCTATTTCTTGAGCCAGAAGGGCGCAATACCAACGAATGGTATATCAATGGGCTCTCAACTAGCTTACCTTTTAGCGTTCAGTTGGACATGCTGCGCAGTATCGACGGTCTGGAGAAGGTTCACATGCTCCGCCCGGCGTATGCGGTCGAGTATGACTTTGCGCCGCCAACGCAGCTTTTCCCCACACTTGAGTCAAAGAAGGTGGAGAATCTATTCTTTGCCGGCCAGATCAACGGGACGTCTGGCTATGAGGAGGCGGCAGGCCAGGGCCTTATCGCGGGCGTGAATGCAGTGCAGAAGTTGCGCGGCAGTGAGCCATTAGTGCTCAAGCGCCACGAGGCGTATTTGGGTGTATTGATCGACGATCTAGTCACCAAGGGAACCAAAGAGCCATATCGGATGTTTTCCAGTCGTGCCGAGCACCGACTATTGTTTAACCATCCGAGTGCTGAGATACGCTTGCTGGAGCATTCTTCAAGGTTGCAACTCGTTGATAGTAAGCGACTAAAGAGAATTGAGGTGAAGGCCGCTAAGGTTGCTGAGTGGACGCAGCGGCTGGAAGACGAACTCAGGGCAGGGGAGAGCTATGCGCTTCACTTGCGTCGTTCTCATTCGCAGGACGACTTTCCGCAAGAGCTGAAAGCTGAATCTAAAGAGGTGCGTGCAGAGGTGCACTACCGCGTCGTGTTCAAGGGTTATCTGGAGCGTGAAAGGAAGCAGATTGAGAAGATGAAGCACATCGACCACATCCGCATCCCGGATGGGTTTGATTACTCTTTAGTCAAAGGATTGAGGACTGAGAGCGCGCAAAAGTTGATCGAAATTATGCCGCGCACGCTGGGTCAGGCCAATCGTATCAGTGGCGTGAATCCAGCAGATATTAGTATTCTGATGGTGAATCTGGAGGCGCGTCGCGCGAACAAGAAAAAGGCGTAGCGGACATCTGCTATTTTTGTTCACGAGGGCGAGCCCGGGGGAGGGGAGCGACTCGCCCTCCTTTACCGCCACGCAGGATCAAATGTAGGCGGGTCGCCCACACTCCCTTTTGCGGTCCATGGTTTTTTAAAGGAGGGAGGGCGACTCGCCCTCCT
>DJBY01000089.1:0-2582 GCA_002430605.1 Opitutia bacterium UBA5964
CGCCCAGCTTTTCACTTCGAACTCCGCTTCAGCTAAAGCTTCCAGTTGACGCTGAGGCTGAAGAAGTGAATCGCGTAAGCTTCGTAGGTACCCGAAACTTGACTTCCCGGTAGGGCGCGTTCGACATCTAGCTCGGTATCGCCAAACCATATGATTTCGTAGCCCGCACTGAATTCGAGCGTTTCGGAATAGGCGTAAGTGCCGCCGAAGGCGTAGCGCCACGCGTCACCTGATGGCAAGTCAGGGGTGACGTCGTCGTCGTCGACCATCGATGTGTCAAAGGCGATGCCAGTGTTGAGGCGCCATTGCTCCGTCAGCTGATACTGAACGCCTACGGCAAAGTGCCAGGTGTCATCGTAAGCTCGATCTTTGCTGATGGACGAACTGCCGTTCACGTCGATATCAACTTTGCCAAATGCGGACCATTCTTGCCAACCGATATTACCCATAATGGCGAGGTCGGCCGTGAGTTGGTGAAAGGCGCTGAACATGATCGATTGCGGCAGCGTCATGTCTAAGTCTACTTTTGAATTCAGCAGGCCGTTGTTGCCGAGTGCGGTTCCTATTAGGGTGCCAGCCACTCCGCTAAATTTAGGACGCGTTTCGAGCTCTACATCGGATTCGGATAAATACTGTATGCCAAATCGGGTGCCTTCGACTGGTTCATAAAAGATACCGAGGTTGATCTGAGTGGATGTAGTGGTGTCGTCCAGCTTGAGCTCGCCGTCTCCTGGTTGGAGGATGGTATTAACAGACAGTGTTTGCTCAAAATCGGTACTGATCAATGCGACACCGACACCGACCGACCATTGATCATTGATTTTGTAAGCGACGGTCGGCTGGAATCCGATACTTACCAAGTTGATTTCATCGACGTAGTAACGGCCATCCCAGCCGTTTTCGTAATCGAGGCCTAGGCCAAAGAAACCAGCCATAGAGAAACCGACGCTCCAATCTTCATTGACTTGATGTGTGATAAATAAGCTGCCGCCAGGAGTCCAGTTATCGAGGCTAGAATCGCCGCCGTTGTCGGAATTAAATTCAGTATTAACCATCAAAGCTTGCGCGGTGAATTGAATCTGCGTGCCCTCAAGCTGTGTCATGCCGGCCGGATTGGTAAATGCGGTGGTGGGGTCTTGTGCGCGAGCCGCCCAGCCGGCACCGGCCAAGGATGTTTCAGTAGCGCTGATCTCGGTTAAGTAGAGGCCGCCGGCGTGAATGGTGCTGCTACTGGCAGCCGCTAGGGCTGTGAGTCGAAGGGCAGATTTTAAGTTTTTGAGCATGATACAATGGAAGGTGAAAGAATGGTAAATTAACGGTCTTTTAAGTAGTAAGTCGAACGACCGAATAAGTCAATTTCAGTTTCGAAATTGCAACGACTTCAGTCTATTGAGCGCGGCTGACTTTGACTGTCCTATCGAGTCTCATTTTTTATTTTTCTGACGACTCATTCTTTGATGAGTGGCGGAAGAAGACAGCACATTTTTTGACTCTGAGTGGAGATGTTGTTTAGTCTAATATTCTAATCCTATACTAGTTATGAAAATTTCTTTGTTTTGTGTATTTCTCTTATCCTCGCTGTTCACTGGTTTCTCTGCTGAGCCGCCTAAGCTGGTGCTGCAAATTACGGTGGATCAATTGCGTGGCGATCAACTCACACGTTTTGTCGATCAGATGCCAGCAGGCGGCTTCCGTTATTTCTTAAATGAGGGGATCGTGTACGCGAATGCACATCACCCGCATGCAAATACTGAGACGATTGTCGGGCATGCGACCTTAGCGACTGGCACGACGCCGTCGGTGCACGGGATGGTCGGTAATGTTTGGTTTGATCGAGAGAGCGGTCGGACCACTTATAATATCGAAGATGCCAACTACGCGCTACTCACCGCGGAGGCTGATGTGGATGATGCCAATGAAATTGATCCGACGCAGAAGGTGGCGAATACCGACGGGCGTTCACCTCGAGCGATGCTCTCGTCGACGTTTTCGGATGAGTTGGCGGTGCGCTCAGCAGGGCAGGCTAAGGTTTTTGGCGTATCGGTAAAGGACCGTGGTGCAGTGTCAATGGCCGGGCATGCGGGCAAAGCGTTTTGGTTTTCCAAGCAGGCGGGCGAATTTGTGACTAGCACGTATTATTATGATGCTTACCCAGAGTGGGTGACTGAGTGGAATGCATCGAAGCCGCTGGAGCGCTATGCGGGCAAGGCATGGGAATTGTCGCAGGCACCGGAGACATATTTATTTGCAGATAAAGATGACCAACCCTGGGAGACCGAGATGCCTGGGTTCGGACGCACGTTTCCGCATCCGTATGGAAACCCCGATAGTAAAGGATTTACGACTTATCTGACGTTGAGCCCTGCGGGCGATCAGGTCACCTTGGAGTTTGCCAAAGCACTGATTGCCAACGAGGCGATCGGACAAGATGCGGTGACGGACTATTTGTCGGTCAGTTTTTCGTCGACCGATTATGTCGGGCACATCTTCGGCCCCTCCAGCTTAGAGGCAGAGGATAATTTATTGCAGTTGGATCGCACGATCGCAGCGCTACTCGAGTATGTCGATGAAGCGGTCGGGCT
>DJBY01000089.1:2790-3543 GCA_002430605.1 Opitutia bacterium UBA5964
ATCAGGCAGAGGTGGAGCAGGCAGTTGCCGAGGAGCTTACAAAGTTTGAAGGCGTGGCACTGGCAGTCTCGAGTAAGGCGCTGGCCAAGGGCGAAACGCCAGATACGCCGGTCTATCGTGCGGTGCTGAATAACTTCCACCCAAAGCGCTCGGGAGATGTTTACGTGGTCTTCGAGCCACAGTGGTTTATCGCAGATTTTGATGGCTTGCACGTTGCCTGTACGCACGGTTCGCCGTGGCGTTATGATACCTATGTACCGATTATCTTTGCCGGGGCCGATCTGGAGTCGAAGACGGTTTATCGTGCGGTAAGCACGGTTGATGTGGCTGCCACGCTGTCAGCTTATCTGGGCTTGCAGGCACCATCAGGCAGTGTCGGCGCCGTGCTGGCCGAGGTGCTAGAGGATTGATTGTGGCCGGCACGTCGCTGGCAACGAGAGGGGGTTATGAGAATAACGTCATAAAAGTGCGTCAGTTTGTTGACCACTCACTATATTTTAAATAGTTATTAAATGTCCTGTAGCGATACTCTCTTTATCTCTTTGAGGGGCATTAAAGCGTCTAATATTATTCCAACGATATGAAAAAAATACTACTGTACCTAACCGCGCCACTGGCGCTCGCGAGTTTCGCGGTTGCTGCCGATCAGCCAAACATTTTGGTGATCTGGGGCGACGATGTCGGCCAAACCAATATCAGTGCATACAGCCGCGGCATGATGGGCTATCATACGCCCAATATTGACCGTATCGC
>DJBY01000089.1:3708-7064 GCA_002430605.1 Opitutia bacterium UBA5964
GGGCAGTTCGGCAAGAATCACCTCGGTGACCGTGACGAGCATCTGCCGACGAATCATGGGTTTGATGAATTTTATGGTAACCTCTATCATTTGAATGCCGAGGAGGAGCCTGAGAATGAAGACTATCCGAAGGATCCTGAATTTCGTAAGAAGTTTGGGCCACGTGGTGTGATCCACTCATTTGCCGATGGTAGAATCGAAGATACCGGGCCGCTGACAAAGAAGCGTATGGAGACGGTTGATGATGACACCGTTGCCCGTGCGATTGAATTCATTCGCCAGCAAGAAGCAGCCGACACGCCTTGGTTTGTTTGGTGGAGTGGTACACGCATGCACTTTCGCACGCACGTGAGCGAAGAGAAGATGGCGCAAATCAAGGCGCACAATCCACTGGCAGACGAATACACCTGCGGCATGATCGAGCATGATATGCACATTGGAGAGTTCCTCGCAGTGATCGATGAGCTCGGTATCGCTGACAATACGATCATTCACTATTCCACTGATAATGGTCCGCACTACAATACTTGGCCGGATGCGGCGGCGACTCCGTTCCGTGGTGAGAAGAACACTAATTGGGAGGGTGGATGGCGTGTGCCTTGTGCTGTGCGTTGGCCTGGAGTGATTGAGCCTGGTTCAGTGAGCAATGGCGTTGTCCACCATATGGACTGGTTGCCTACATTTGTGGCCGCAGCAGGTGATCCTGGAATCAAGGAAGACTTGTTAGATGGTTACACATCGAGCGCGCTTGGTCGTGACTATAAGGTGCACCTTGATGGTTACAACTTGATGGAGCACTTGAAAGACCCGCAAGGCACAGAAAGCCCGCGTAAGGAGATTTTCTATTTCTCAGATGATGGCGATTTGACTGCGCTGCGCTACAATCAATGGAAGCTGATCTTCATGGAACAGAAGACTGTGGGCACACTTCGTGTATGGATGGATCCATTTGTACCGCTTCGCGTTCCGTTGATTTTGAATCTAAGGCGAGACCCCTATGAGCGTGCTCCGCTGACTTCGAATACCTATTATGATTGGGTGCTCGACCGTGCGTATTTGCTCGTGCCAGCGCAGGCTTATGTGGGTGAATTCTTGAAGACCTTCCAAGCATATCCACCGCGTCAGAAGGCGGCTAGTTTCTCGCTCGATCAGGTGATGGAGCAGATGTTGAAAAGCCCGGTCGGTAACTAGTTTACTGTTTATTTTACAGCCGCGCTCAGTGTTACCATTGGGTGCGGCTTTTTTGGCGACAAAATCGAGGGAGTCGATTTATTGAAGCCTATGTTTACAGGAATCATCGAAGAAACGGGGACCGTGGTGTCCTTTGAAGAACAGCAAAATTCATGGCGCTTGGTGTTGGCTGCGGAAGTGGTAACCCAGGATTTGCAGATGGGCGACAGTGTCGCGGTGAATGGCTGTTGCTTAACCGCAGTAGCGTTTGATGCGGGGCGGATCGAGTTTGATTTGCTCGGCGAGACCAAGCGGTTGACATCGATCGACGGGGTCGGGCCAGGTGGCAAGGTGAACCTAGAGCGGGCGCTGCTGCCGAGTACGCGCATGGGTGGGCACTTCGTGTCAGGGCATGTCGATGGCACGGGGGTGATCGAAGCGATTGAGCCGCGCGGTAAGGATTTCTTTTTTCGGATCAAGCCGGATGCGGATAAACTCAAATATATCGTCAGCAAGGGCTGCATCACGGTGGATGGTATTTCGCTGACAGTCTCGGAGGTGGATGAGGCGGGCTTCGCGATTTGGCTGATCCCGCACACGATGGAAGTCACGAATCTACATACAAAAAAGGTCGGCGATCGAGTGAATTTGGAATACGATTTGATCGCCAAATATGTCGAGAAGTTGTTCGCGCCGAAGGCTTAGGCGGCTGGTTGATGTGGCGCTGGCATTGCTACGCCACCTCTGGCAAACCTCCTCCTACCTTTGATATCCCGTTGAAGGCACAGGCAGTAATGCCTATGTCAGGTTAAGATGCTTCAGCGGGCGATACGGAGCAGTGCTGTGCCTGCATTAGGCGTGAAACCAATTTTTGGTTCTGTTCGCAAACCTGACCAGCGCGAGCATAATAGGCACTTCGACCAAGACGCCGACAATGGTTACCAGCGCGACGGGCGAGGTGGTTCCAAACAGGGCAATGGCGACTGCGACTGATAGCTCGAAAAAGTTGGATGCACCAATCATGCCTGCGGGAGCCGCAATGTTATGCGGAAGTTTCAGCGCTTTCGCGGCAAGATACGCGATGAAGAAAATTAGGATGGTTTGAATCACCAACGGCACAGCAATCAAGCCAATGTGTAACGGATTGTTGAGGATGATATTGCCTTGAAAAGAAAAGATGATGACCAAGGTGAGTAGTAGGCCAATGATGGTAGTGTTTCCAAACTTTGGCAGGAATGTGTTCTCGAAATAATCTGAGCCTTTGCGCTTGAGCATATGGCCTCGTGTCAGCGCACCCGCGGTCAGCGGCACCACTACAAACAGCGCCACTGACAAGAACAGCGTATCCCATGGCACGAACACATCGTTGACGCCCAATAGGAACTTTACGATCGGCACAAACGCGACGAGGATGATCAAATCGTTGGTCGCGACCTGCACCACGGTATACGCTGGGTTGCCTTTGGTCAGATGGCTCCAGACAAAGACCATCGCCGTGCAGGGGGCCGCTCCCAGCAATACCGCACCGGCGAGATAATCCTTGGCTAGTTCCGCGGGAATCAGGTTTTTGAATATGACGTAAAAGAACAGCCATGCGATGCCGAACATGCTGAAGGGTTTGATCAGCCAGTTTGTGATCCACGTGACGAACAAGCCCTTCGGGTTTTTGCCAATGTATTTTACGCTCTTGAAATCGACCTTCATCATCATCGGGTAGATCATGATCCAGATCAACACCGCGACGGGGATGGAGACGTTCGCATACTCCAATCTTGCTAGGAATTCAGGGATGCTCGGAATGAATTTCCCGACCAGGATTCCAGACAGCATACACAGAGCCACCCACACCGTTAAGTATCTTTCGAAAAAGCTAATGCCTGTATTGTTATTGTCGTCCATTGTGATGTCTTGTTTGGCGTTGATTACGATCGAAGTGTAGGGCCTTGTCTTGGGAACGATCTGAAAAATGTAGAAGCGACACTCTTGTCGCTTGGGATTGTGTTAGGTTGCGAAAGCGACAAGAGTGTCGCTTCTACTGATGATTACTGCGCTACCTGTCAGTTTTTTTACCACGCACTTTGAATGATACCTGGAGTCAGCTAGTGCCGTTACGCGTTGACTGCTTCTCGGTAGCCTGCGGCGTAGGCTTCGAAAACTAGTTTGATCTCGTCGCGGATGCGGCGGAA
>DJBY01000089.1:7262-8360 GCA_002430605.1 Opitutia bacterium UBA5964
GTGATGCCCGCGTCGAGATATTGATCCAGATGATCGGAGGTGTGGCCTGCGGTGCTGATGCCGAGCTCTTCAATCGCTTGCAGTGCAAGTGGATGAACTACGCCCTTTGGTTTGGAGCCCGCACTGAATACCTCGAAGAGATCGCCAGCGGCGGCGCGTAAAATGGCCTCGGCCATATGACTGCGGCAAGAGTTGCCGGTGCAGAGAATGAGTACTTTTGGTTTCATGAAAAGAAGTGTGAAGGTGTTAAGGTGGGAAGGTGGGAAGTGGGAAAGTTAAAGGTGTGAAGGTGTGAAGGTGGGAAGGTGGGAAGGTTAAAGTTGTTTGTTGTTGGGAGGGACGAGCTCCGCCTCGTCCGCGTATGATTCTAGTGGTTCGGCGGACGAGGCGGAGCTCGTCCCTCCCATGCTGTGATCAAAGATAGTTCGCCAATGCATTGAGCAGGTAGCCCGTAAAGATAATCGCCAGTGTGGTAATGCCGAAATAGATGCCGATCAGCTTTAGGTGCATGGTGCGGCGGAGCATGATGGCTTCAGGCAGGCTGAGGGCTGCCATGGCCATCATAAAGGCGAGCGCGGTGCCGATCGGGATGCCTTTTTGAAACAGCACTACGGCGATTGGGACAATCGCTGCACAGCTGCCATACATTGGCACGCCGAGCACCGTGGCGATCGGCACGGAGAAAATGCCAGTCTTCTCCATGAGGCTGTGGATCATTTCTTGTGGCACGTAGTTGTGGATGAAGGCACCGATGCCGACGCCGATCAGCACCCAGAGCCAGATCTGTCGAATGACTTGCACGGATTCGTCGATGCCATAGCGAATGCGGCCGATGAAGGTGTAGGTCTTTGGACCGCTGTTGCTTTCGCTCGCGTGAATGATGTCTTGTTCGAGATGCTGCTCTAAGCGCATCTTGCCTAGTATCCCACCAGCGACTGTGCCGATGAGTAGGCCACTGCCGACATAGGCGATGGTAATGGGAATGCCGAATGAGCCCGCCATTAATACGACGAGATATTCGTTGATGATGGGTGAGGTGATGAGGAACGAGAACGTCACGCCGAGCGGCACGCCGGCACGTAGCAGGCTGATGAAAAT
>DJBY01000089.1:8545-9574 GCA_002430605.1 Opitutia bacterium UBA5964
CCCCATAGCCCGCCGCGGCTCATCCACTGCTTGAGCTTATGCTCGGGGAGGTAGCTGCGCAGCACGCCGATCACAAAAATCATCCCAGCCAGCAGCAGGAAGATTTTGATCGTGTCGTAGAGAAAGAAGTGAACGGCCCCCGCGAATTTCGATTCGGCGTCCATTCCCGCCCAATCGTAAATCAGGAGGTCGATGAGTTCTGTGAGCATGTGTTGGTGTCTCTAATTTTATTAATCATACTCCTAATCTTACTCTTAATCGTGCTCTGGTTTTTGGTTCGGAGATTAGGAGTATGATTAAGAGTAGGATTAAGACGAAGTCGCTTAGCAGCATTTGCCGCCCTTGCCTTTGTCGTCGCCAGAGCAGCATTGGCTGTTCTTGGCTTGCTCGTCGGCTTTGGTTTTCATGGCTGTGTCCACCTTCGTGAGGATGCGCTTGAAGAAGCCTAGCTTCGGTGCGTCGGTGGGCTGGAGTTTGTTGTCGGGTTGCTTATTCATTTTTAGTAAGGGTGACTCGGCTGCGCCGAGTCGTGAGGATGAAGGTCTGTGCCACGTAATGCTTAGCAGCAGGCGGTGTCGCCGCAGACGGATTTGGGGCAATCGCTGGCGCTCTTGGCTAGGGCGTCGACGGTTTTTTGACGTGTTTGTAGATCTTGTTGGAGCTGGTTGCACTCTGCGCAACTCGCTCCGAGCAGATAATCGAGGTTGGATTGGATCAGCCCGTGGACTGGTTGTGCTAGGCTGTAGACCATCCATGTGCCTGCGCGGTGCGATTCGAGCAGGCCGAGTTGTTTCATGATCGCAAGTTGCTTGGACATCTTAACCTGAGTGGCATCGAGGATCTCTTGCAGATGGCACACGCACAGCGGGCCCTCGTTTAGGAGATTGATAATGCGCAGTCGCTGAGAGTCGGCGATGCACTTATAGATGTCGGAGGCTTCCATGTAAGTAATTAGTATATGCGCTATTATGTATATACTGTCAATGGTATGTTTTAAGCTTAGCAAGATCGATGCGTGTTTTAACAGCC
>DJBY01000089.1:9663-16748 GCA_002430605.1 Opitutia bacterium UBA5964
CGTGTTTTAACAGCCTGTCCCTAAAAAAAGGGTTCATCGTCAATTCGTGGGAAAAGGAGGGAGGGCGGCTCGCCCTCCTTTGTCGCGATACAGGAATAAGTGTGGGCGGGTCGCCCACGCTCCTTTCTTGGTCAATTGCTCATTTTCAACAGCCTATCCCCCAAAAGGGCCTGTCGTCGATTCGTGGTTAAAGGAGGGAGGGCGACTCGCCCTCCTTTGTCGCAATACAGGAATAAATGTGGGCGGGTCACCCACACTCCTATCGCGGTCAATGGCTCAAACATGCCGCCCCCCGATGCCAGTGCAGCTGGATTAGGTCGTTTCACCAGAGGATGTAGTCGCCCGCCTGTTACTGATGCATAAATCGTTCACCCATCATAATATGAGAGTGGTGAAAATCTGTTTTGGTGACTGACCGTCTGTTAGCTGAAGTCGGGAGTGGCACTGTGGTGATTGTTTGTTTTATAGTCAGTTCTTAGCAACACGTTGCCGGATTGATCCGGATCGGGAGACGCCGGCGTGTGAGATCAATGGTGGGGTGGACTATGTGCCGACGCGTGCCTCGGTGCTGTTTGGGCATCACTTCTCGTCTATCGCGGGTGCATCGCTGATCTCTCCTATTGGAAGAACGTTACGTACACGTAGCCAGCGGTCATGGCGGCGAAGAAGACCATCCCGGCCCAACTAAGGCATTTAAGGAAGCGATTAGGTCGTGCTGCCTCTGGCACGTTGGGCCCGTTCATGACTTTGTAGTTGATGAAGGCAATCACTGGAGAGGTGAGGAAGGAAACCACTGCGGCAAAAGTTAGCAGCTGCAGTAGATTTTTAACAAAAAAGAGCACGACAGTTGCTGCGATTATCACCGAGATGACGATCCAGATTTGGTGAATTTGGACAAAGCGCTTGCTAGGAAGATTACCGATCAGGGCGCAACAGGCGGCAAGGGATCGAGGGTAACCGTCGATGCAGGTCAGCGTGGTGCTGAACATGGTGAAGAAGGCGGCAGTCAGTATCAGGTAGCGTGACCAATCGCCAATGGTCGCGGTATAGAGGTTGACCAGTTGTTGCGAGAACGCACTGCCGCTGGCGGAGAAGCGCTCGCCTGTGCCATACATGACTAGCGCTCCAAGGGCAACAAACAGTACGGCTAAGACGACGGCGGCGATGTAGCCGATATAAAAATCGATCGTAGATTCTTTAATGGTGGCGAAGTGACCGGTCTGTTCTTTGCGGCTAAACATCCAGAGTGAAGACCACGCGGAAAGGTCGATCGGAGCCGGCATCCAGCCGAGCAGGCTGACGAGGAATGCGAAGGAAACCCATGTGTAAGGGCTTGGAGCAATAAAATCGGCGGCTATTTCAGGACGATTTGGAATCGCCAAAGCGACTGCGACTAAGGTGCCAACGGCGAGCAGGGAAATAATAACTTTAGCCATTCCATCCAGCAGTTTGTAATGGCCGAGTAGTAGCAGGGCGGCGCAAATCAGCATCACTCCGATAGTCAGATGAGGCACGGCAAGGCTGGTAATCCCGTAGCCAGAGACGAGTGCGCCAGTCAGCATGCCAACCCCGGCGATGTTGATGGTGCCGGTTAAAATATTAATGCAAAGAAAGATCCAGACGTAGCCGACCCCATGTCGATGGTAGCCTGCGAGAAGGCTTTCGCCGGTGGCGGCGGTGTAGCGCTGGCCGTAGAGGAAAAAGGGAAATTTGAGCAGGTTTACTAGCAGCACGAGCCAAAGCAGTGCCCAGCCAAAATCTGCGCCAGCTCGGGTCGACCAGACGAGGTGTGAGCCGCCGACTGCTGCGCAGGCGACGAGTATGCCTGGGCCGAGGGCTTTCCACAGGTTTGATCGGGAAGAGGGAGTGGTTTTCGATGTCATATTAAAGTAGTTCGGCGATAGAGCCAAAGTCGGGGTCGTAGAGTCGTTTGTAGGTACGCACGGCGAGGCTGTCGGTGAGCCCTGCGGTGAAATCGCAGAGGCGGCGATGGCGGCCCGCGGTGGTGGTCTCTTGTTTAATCAATTCCTGCACTTGAACGGGGAGGATGCGTAGGCCGCTGCCGTCGGCATTGGCACAGTTCTGACACAGTGCGGTGAAGAGTTTTTCTAAAATGTGGCCGCCCTTGAACTCGATCTGTTGCAGCTGGGGCGAACGGAAAATAAGGTCGAGCGCGATGTGCTTGTAGAGTGCGCTCTCGGCTTTGACCTCGGCAGCGATGGCGAGGTCGCAGGCGTGACGGTTGGTGCGGTCGCTGAGGAAGCCACTGCGTGGCGTGAGGGTACAACCGTGCACGAAGCGACCGATGCGTGCGCCAAAGTGCGACTCGTAGCGGTCTTCGCGGATGACTTGGCAGAGCTTGTCGATCCATGCGGTGTGCTGCGTGTCGAGGTCCTGCGTGGCGGCCCATTCGGTTACGCTGCCCACGTTGATGTAGCGCGCGTGAATGCCGTCGACGATGTCGTTGAGCGAGTAGGCGGTATCATCGGCCCAGTCCATGATTTGACACTCGATGCTTTTAAAGTTGTTGAGAGATTTGGGGGTGCTTAGCTCGCTCGGGAGTTGATCGCTAGCGAAGATGGTGCTGCGCCAATGGGCTTGCTCGTCATAGATGAAGTGGTGGTCGGGATAGTCGGGGGAGCCGTCTGCTTTTTGGCCGATGCACTCGTGGTGCAGGGCTTTGTATTTCATGACGCCATCGAGGAAGGCACGGGTGGGGGCGATGCCTTTGGTGGCGCCGGGGCGTTCGTAGATCAGCTCGGTCAGGATGCGTAGGGTCTGGCCGTTGCCTTCGAAGCCGCCGTGCGGAGCCATCAGCTCGTTGAGTTTGCGCTCGCCAATGTGGCCGAAGGGCGGGTGCCCCATGTCGTGCGCGAGGCCGACGGCTTCGGTGAGGTCGGCGTCGATGTAGAAGCGCTCGTTGAGAAGAGCTGAGCTGGCGCGCAGGTATTCGCAAATGGAGCGGCCGATCTTGGCCACTTCGATCGAGTGCGTCAGCCGCGTGCGGTAGAAATCGTATTCGCCGGATTGGAAGACTTGCGTCTTTGACTGCAGGCGCCGGAACGGGTAGGAGAAGATGATACGATCGCGCTCGATTTGAAAAGCGTTGCGATAGTCGGACTCAGCGACGGGTGTCTCGGGGAAGCGTTCGAGGTCGAAGTCGTTATAGAAAGTGTTCTTCATGCGATTCTGGCTTGTTTGCCGCGGTTAGTGAGCTTACAACTGAGCCTTACCTCAATCATGAAATATCCTAAGTTTTCTTTTGTTCTCGGCCTGTTGTGCGCCGTGGTGGTGGTGTCTGCTCTCAGTTCTACGGCTGAGGCTCGGATCGGCGAGCGTCAAGAATCGATTGAGCGGCGTCTGTTTGCTTCCGGGGGCATCATGTATCGCGACGATGCCGTGGAAGCGAGTCGGCGCAAGGGAATGCCATATACCCAGTTTTTTGATTATTTGCCGAGTTCGGCGGATGTGCGTATTTATTTTAAGACCGTGGATGGGCGTCGGCCTTCATCCAAGGAGTTAGAGGAGAAACGGCTTGTGTCTGGCTGGGATCTGCACGTCGTCTATGTCGGAGGGAAGTCGGTGATGGAGGTGTATAAGCGCAGCCAGGGGCTATCTTCACACGAATTAAATCAACTTCTGATGTTGAATGCGAATGGCTCGTTTTGGAAGAAAATCGAGAAGCCGCGCCCGCCGGCGGCCGGCGAAACGGCTGAGGAGAAGAGCCCTTCTGCGTTGGGCTGCGATATGGAAACGGACAATAAGCAAGTCCGCGCGAAAAAAATGGGCGGGGATGGATTGATTTTTGTGGATGCCCAGCTGGATCGTGTATTAGCAACTGAGAAAGAAAGCGATTTACTTGAACAGGCCCCTCTGAGTGTGGGCGGTTTTTAGGCAGATACTGTCCGCCACTCAAATTTTTGAGATTGTGGGTTGAAAAACACGTCCATCCGCGCTGTTTTAGGCCGCAATCTGCTGAATTTCGGAAGCTGCTGTCCTCGTGCAACTCCCAAATCTCTAGCGACTAACTACTTTTTATATTATGGCAAAGGATTGGCTCGAAGGTATCGAAGAAGAATATGACGTGGTCGTCATCGGCTCCGGCTTAGGAGGATTAACGGGTGCGAACTATCTCGCAAAGAACGGCCACAAGGTGCTGCTGCTAGAGCATCATTATCAATTTGGTGGGCTCGCTACTTGGTTTAAGCGCCCTGGTGGCCACATTTTTGACATCTCCTTGCACGGCTTTCCCTACGGCATGGTCAAGTCCTGTCGTAAGTATTGGACCAAGGAGATCGCGGATTCGATCCATCAGCTCAATGATGTGCGCTTCATCAATCCGCAGATGAACGTGTGGACGACGTTCGAGCGTGATGATTTTACCAATATTTTGGTCAACGACTTCAAGGTCGATCGTGCCAAAGTCGAAGGCTTCTACGACCATTTGCGGGCGATGAACTTCTACGATGACAACACCCAAACCACGGGTGAGATGTTTGAAGCGTTCTTCCCCGGGCGCACCGATGTGCATCGTCTTCTGATGGAGCCGATCTCTTATGCCAACGGCTCGCATATTGATGACCCAGCGATCACCTACGGCATCGTGTTCTCTAATTTCATGAGCAAAGGGGTATTCACCTTTCAAGGAGGCACCGATACCTTGATCAAGAAGATGGTCGCCGAACTGAAAAACAATGGCTGCGAAGTGCGTAAATGTGCGCTGGTCGAAGGCATCGATGTCGAAGACGGCAAAGTGGTCGGCGTGCGTGTGCGCAGCCAGAACAGCGGCGGCGAGGAATTTCCGATTCGCACGGTTCGCTGCAAGGCAGTGCTGTCGAATGCCAATGTGCGTAACACCATCGAGTATTTGGTGGGTGAGGATAAATTCTCCGAGGATTTCGTCAAAGAAGCCAAGGCGGTGCGTAATAACACCAGCTCGTGCCAAGTCTATATGGGCATTAAGAAGGGCGAAACGATCCCGAATATCGGCGACCTAGTCTTCACTTCTAGGGCGCCTGAGTATACCATCGATGAGCTGACTTCGATTAATACCTCGAGTCATACATTCTCGGTCTATTACCCAGAGACGCGCCCACACTTAAAGGACCAGCGCTACACTGTGGTTGCTTCGCTCAATGCGAAGTGGCACGAGTGGGCCGATCTCAGTGATGAACAATACGAGGCGGAAAAGGCCCGCATGTGTGAAGAATGTGTCAGCAGTTTGGAAACTTTTATTCCAGGCGTGCGCGATAAAATCGACCACATCGAAGCGGCGACGCCACGCACAGTGAACCACTACACCAAGTCGATGCAGGGCACTTCCTTTGGTACCAAGTTTGAAGGGCTCAAGGTGTCGATGGAATTGTCAGATCAAATCGAAGGGCTGTACCATGCAGGTTCCGTCGGCATCATTATGTCGGGGTGGCTGGGCACTATGAACTACGGGGTCATTACCGCCAACAAGATCGATAAGAAGCTGTTCGAGATGGCGAAGGTGTAATTTTTTTTTGAATCAGTGCTCCGCGCCGCCAGTGGGGGATGCGCGTTTCGCTCGACCGCATTGGCGGCGGAGATGGGCGCACGCTTGTTTCCGCTGCACGAACGCGTCGTTTGCGTCGAATTGTTGAAATTGTCGGTTGAGTCTACTCAGACAGTTTTTAAGTTTATTAGCAATGGAGACTTTAATTGCTTGTGCCGCGTTGCTCTTGTTTGTTTATGGCTTGGTATCTGCACGTTTGGATCGAACGCCGATCACTGCGGCCATGATCTTTGTGGCTGTCGGTTTGATCCTTGGCCCTGTCGGGTTTGATCTGTTCGTGGTCGAGATGAATTCCGCGGTGGTTAAGTTCATCGCTACGGTTACGTTGGTGCTGATCTTGTTTACCGACGCATCGTTGATTGATCTGAAGCGGTTGCGCCAAGAATATTGGATTCCGCTGCGGTTGCTGGCGATTGGTTTGCCGTTAACAATGGCGCTGGGATATTTTATCGCAGTGGCATTGTTCCCTGGGGTGAGTTTGTGGATGCTCGCGGCAATGGCATTTATTTTGTCGCCTACGGATGCCGCGCTGGGGCAGGCGGTGGTGACCAGTGACCAGGTGCCGGTCAAGGTGCGCGACTCAATTGGGATTGAGAGTGGCTTAAATGATGGGATTGCACTGCCCGCAATTATGGCGTGTATCGCGGCGCTCACTGCGCAGGCTGGCACCACGATGGATTTTGGGTATTGGCTGTCGTTTGGAGCAAAGCAGATTGCCTTTGGGCCGATTGTTGGTGCTGCGGTTGGTTGGGGCGGCGGCGTTTTGATTGATCAGGCAGTGAAGCGGGTTTGGATGGAGCCCGTCTTTCAGCGATTGGCATCGATTTCCTTGGCGATTGTTTCATATGCGATCGCTGAGCATTTCGGCGGCAATGGCTTTATTGCGGCATTCTTTGGTGGATTGTTGCTGGGGACCCGCACGCCGATCGTGCGTGAGCGACTTCAGGAGTTTGGTGAGGCCGAGGGGCAGCAGCTTTGCTTATTGGTGTTCTTTATCTTTGGAATGGTGCTAGTGCCCGCCGTTCGGGAGTATTGGGATTGGACCATTCTTTGTTATGCATTGCTGAGTTTGACGGTGATACGAATGCTGCCAGTTGCACTCAGTCTGGTGGGTGGGAAGTTGGGCGGCGTCACAGTTGGCTTCATTGGCTGGTTCGGTCCGCGTGGAATTGCTTCGATTCTTTACCTGTTGGTTTTTGTTTCTGAAGTTGGGGTTGCGGGGCATGAGCGACTGTTGTCGGTGATCGTCTTAACGGTATTGCTCAGTGTCTTTATTCATGGCCTATCGGCCGTGCCGCTCTCGAACTGGTATGGTGGATATTGTAAGCGCTCGTAATGCCCTCTCTGATCTATTTGACGCATTATATTTCAAAATAGGTATCAGTGGTCGCGCAGCACCGTTTCGCTGCGCATCCATGTTGGGCTAGCCTCAGCGCACGAAAAAGCCACGGCTCCTTGCGGAGACCGTGGCTTTGAAATTAAATCGATTAATCGCGGTTTACCAAGTGTATGCGATGGTCAGACCGAATGTGGTGACGTCTGTGTC
>DJBY01000020.1:0-4266 GCA_002430605.1 Opitutia bacterium UBA5964
CTCTCTGGCGCCAACACCTACACCGGCGCGACCACGGTCAGCTCGGGCATGTTGCTGGTCAACGGCGACAACAGTGCAGCGTCTGGCGCGGTCACCGTCGCCTCGGGTGCCACCCTCGGTGGTAGTGGCACGATCGGCGGAGCCACGACCATCCAGTCTGGTGGTTTCCTAGCGCCTGGCAACAGTCCTGGCATCTTGACCTTTAGCGGTGCTCTGACTTTGGACGCGGGTTCCTTTACCAATATGGAAATTACTGGCAGCACACGTGGCACCGACTATGACGGTATTGATGTCGTCGGTGCATTGACCTACGGCGGCGCGCTGACCTTGACATCGAATACACTGGTCGGGGTCGGCACATATAACCTGTTCGACTTTGCCAGCCAAAGCGGTGATTTCACATCAATTATATTGAGCGGAACGGCTTACGCTAGTGGGCTGTCGTTTACCCTAGATACCCCCAATGATGTTTGGGAAGCCGTCGATGATAGTCAGACGTATACGTTCTACAATGGCAGCGGCAATTTGGTCGTGGCTGTGGTCGTTCCCGAGCCCCGTACTTACGCCCTGTTGGGTGGCATGTTCGCCCTGACCCACGTGATGCTGCGCCGTCGGCGTCGTTAAGAAGCTTGATCTCGATGCCACAGCAGCGCTAAACTGCTTTATTTAGCAGTGTACTTGCCGACTTGCTGTGCTCTCGATCGGAGCAGTTCACCAGCGGTTCATTGCTAGTTGGTCTACTTTATTGGTCTGCAACGGGCTTTAACTTTTTTATCTCTGTATGGCTGATCATGTCGGAAGCGATTGGGTAATGATTCTAGGGCAGCCCGTGGAGAAACGCACGGTTAGGCTTTTTTGGATTGCGAGTCTCGTATGCCTGTGTGGCGCTGCTGCAGGGCTGTATTATATTTTTGATATGGATGCGGATGAGGTCGAGGCACTAGAACTGCTGGCGACTGAAGAACTGTCACTGGTTGAGCCAGTCACCGCGATCGGCCCGTTAAATAAGTTACTGATCAGACAGATCACTTCGGTCGTATATGATGAACTGTCACAGGCTGCGCCAGTCACCGCGATCGGCCCGTTACAAAAGTTACTGATCAGACATATCACTGCGGTCGGATATGATGAACTGCCGGCTTTTTTGATCCGCGGCGAGTATCACCAGCAAGGGCTTGCGGAACTGCCGTTCATGCTGATGGGTCGTGCTCCGGGGCTGTATAGGCAGACCTTGGAGCTCGGGGGGCGCAAGATCGATTCGGGCTATGCGCAGGGTGCCATCTGGAGCAATGCCCAGCAAATCCTGCCCACTGAAGGCGAGTCTCAGATAGCGCAGGAAAATCGTCTCTTTTTACTGCTACAATTATCGATCCCCGCTTTGGCCTGGTTGGACCTGAATCAGCCGTTGGAGGAGCGCTACGATTTGCTGCCCGATGAGCTATGGCAACAGCGGCCAGTCGCAGTCATCCGCAATCGCTCGAATCAGGCACCCATCCTCCATTACATTGATCTCAAGACTGCACTGGAAGTACGTCGCAGCGCCACCGTTAGCGCGGCGGACGGCAGCGAGCATCTGCTCGAATTGATTTTTGCTGCGCCTGCCGCGGAGCAGCCTTTTGCGTTTCCGAGTGGCTATGAATGCCGGCTCGACGGCAACAAAGTCAACTCAGTCACATTTAGCAAATACGAGTTTGATAAGTGGCTGCCAGATGTGCTGTTCGAGCCCAAGCAGGACCCCACGCTGCTCAAATAACGCATACCCGCCAGCTCAACAGTGCCCACACGCCGCCAGCTCAACAGTGCGCTGCGGCGTAACGGCTTTGGCTGCGCGGCATTTCAGCGTGCTTGGCGCGTGTCGATGTGTCGGTCGGCGCGGCTGGAGCGGCGTGGCCGAGTGGCGTGGCGTCGAACGATTGCAGCCTCGGCCGCAGCATTTAGTCGTGTTTATTCAACTGGCAGTGCGAGGGTTGAATAGAGATGGCCCGCGGCATTCGTCATCCGCGGATAACTGACTAAGAAGTTATTCTCGTCGATCAGGTTGATCAGATAGTGGCTGGTGCCCTGCGGCAGTTGCGCCGAGACTTTGCCACCGGGCAATAGCGTGGCCGGCTGGCGGAACCACTCTTCAAAATGATCACCGCCGTTGCAGGTATACAGCAAATTGGCGCGTACGACCTTGGCGCCGTGCTCTTGATATGCAAATACCACGCTATCCCCTGCCCGACTATTGGAGCGCACCGTAGGCACCTGCGTTCGCAGCGGCAGGCGTTGACAGTACGGATTGTTATACGGATAGCTGGCTTTCATTTGCGTAAGAATCTCGGTCAATTCCCGGTTCATCGCCGCAGTCTTTTCTGGCAGCTTAGTGGCCAGATTATGCGCTTCTTCGATATCCGCACGGTTCTGCTGACCGCTCTCTGAGTCATACAAGCGGTAGAGCTCCAACTCGGGCTGGGCATTATAGTTGCGGACTAATTTATAGTCGCCGATACGAAGAGCGCTCTCCTGCGCCGCACTGTTCGGGAAGTGCCAGACCATCGTATCGCGCACTGTGCCGTCCGCGGTGCGGATCAAGGAAGCATCGGTCGGGTCTTGCAACAGCAGCGTAGAGATGTCCAGCCCGTCGAACTGCTTGCCGGCCGGCTTGTCCGTACCGGTCAACGCCAGAATGGTCGGATAAAAGTCGAGGCCGTTGACCATCACATCCGACTGCACCCCGTGCGGGACATTCGCGCCAGCAATGATCAACGGCACCCGCGTGCCGCCTTCCATCGCGGAGATCTTGCCCCGATCCAGTGGGTAGTTGTCGGTGATAATTTCGCCGGGATGGCCCTCCATGCCGCCATTGTCTGAGCTGAAGATAATATAGGTATTTTCGATCAGCTTGTGCCCCGGCCAGCGCGGGTCATCGGTGGTTTGCAGATAGTCGAACAGTCTGCCCACATAATAATCGAACTGCTCGACCATCGCGCAGTAAAACGGATTGGTCTGCCCCTGCTTGGTCCAGCCCTTTTGGTGCGCTGCAGTAATTTCAACTCCCAGCTTACGCTCGTATTTGCGCAACAACTGCTCGCTATGCATCATGATTGGCGTGTGCACCAACCACGTGGCGAAATAGAGGAAGAACGGTTGGTCCTGATTTTCCCGCACAAACGTCATGGCATCCTCGGTTGTCTGATCGAAGGGAAAGCCGTTTGCATCCAGACGATACGGATCCTTGGCATCGCGCGTCGCAAACCCAGTCAAACGGTTTGGCATACCGCTTTGTACGCCACGGCTGTTACGCGTGTAGTCGAAGCCCTGGTCCTCCGGCTGCGGATAGCCGTGGTGACGCATGGCAACATGCCACTTGCCACTGTGCCCAGTGATATAGCCATTCGCCTTGAGCGCTTCGGCGATCGTCACCGTCGCCGCCGGCATGCGCACGCTATACCAGGGCGACATGATCGCCCACCCGTCACTATGCGCATGCGGCGGCTTGCCACCGGCAACGTGGGTCATCTGTGCACGAGCCGGATGGTCGCCGCTGAGGATCGCCGCTCGCGACGGCGCACAGGTCGGTGCTGGCGAGTAGGCCTGCCAAAAAAGTACCCCACGCTTCGCCAGTGCATCGAGATTCGGCGTCTCCATCGGCGAGGGCTCATCGATGTCGTAGCACTTCACGTCTTGCCAGCCGAGATCATCGGCGAGCAGCAGGATAATATTAGGCTTTGCGGGTCGCTCGGTGGCAGCCGCGGTACTTAGGGTCGCGGACAACAGGCACAGCGCTAACAGCGAGGTAGCGATTCGGGGATAATTTAGACGATTCATTATTTGATTCGATTGGATCAAGTAAGCTGTTGCTTAGCGAAATATTTGCATTGAGCGGTCGCAACATAAAAGCACCTCAAAACGACCGTAAACAAGAGTGGATTCGGGAGTCAACAGCGCCAGCAGAGCAAGCAGAGCCATTTGAATTCGCCTGATTAAACTCTTCTTCTCAGGTGTGAATCGCGCTAAGTGCTTCGCGCAAAAATGCGCTTATTGCTTTTAAGAGACAACGCAACCCTTGCCGTCGTTGCCACCCCCCCCCCTAGCAACCCTCCACGACCAGCCGAATCAACTCGCTGGTTGTACCTGCGGCAGTCGTCCGATCGGTCTCGGCCACGAACTCTGCAACGATGCTATCGACCTCGGGCTCCAGCAGGTCGCTGGTGCCCATGCCATAGGCTGCAAACTGGGCATCGTTTCAATGCGATAGCGATTGCCGAGGGTCGCCGCAATCGC
>DJBY01000020.1:4500-4692 GCA_002430605.1 Opitutia bacterium UBA5964
GCCTCGCCTGTAGTGTTGCAACAACTCAAAACTGAGTGGACTGTTCACTGAACCGTGCTTTAGATGAATTATGCGTTGTCTCCTTTATGCCCTGTTCACTGTCCTACTGGCCGGCACTGCCGCCGCGGAGCCGCTTCAGGATATGTCGCTGTCCGAGCTGAAACAGCGACGGGATGACATTGATACCCGCTT
>DJBY01000034.1:0-1469 GCA_002430605.1 Opitutia bacterium UBA5964
TGATGCGGACCACGCGGAGGTGGTCCCTCCCATTGTATGTGAGCAGGGAGGGTTGACCTCCGTGTCGACCGCGTTGCCTAGGCGCGCCCGTTGGGTTGCACGATGCGGCCATTTCTGCAGGCTTGGCATCCAAGGGCATAATACCAAGCCTCGCCCTAGCACTGCTCAACTCAACCTTCGCTGGTCTTTGGCTGAATCAGGTGTACATCGCGCTGCGGGAACGGGATGGTGATCTGCGCTGCTTCGAGGGCGCGGAAGACGGCCAGGTTCACTGCGTAGCGGGTGCGGTGATAGCGATTGGTCGGCACCCAGACGCGGTAGCCAATGTTGATCGAGGAATCGCCAAAATTGTCGATCCCGACGTCGGGGGCACGATCGGGCGCGACGCCTTCGACGGTTTGGACTGCCTCGGTGATGCAACGGATGGCGGCCTCGGGGTCGGCGCTGTAATCGATGCCGACCACCGCTTCGATGATGCTATAGTCGTAAGAGTTGGTAAAAATCTCGCCGAGTACGTTGCGATTCGGGATGGTGATGCGCTGTTCGTCTTCGTTGAGGAGTTGAATATTTCCCAGATTGACGCAGTCCACTTGACCAGTGAGACCGTTGAGGGTGAGGGTGTCGCCGACTTTGAAAGGGCGCGTGATAATGAGCACGATGCCCGCGCCATAATTAGACACGGGGCCTTGTACTGCGAGACTGAGGCCAAAGGCGCTGGCTCCTAACAGCGCGATAAAGGGGGTGACCTCAATACTGAGCTTACTCAGCGCCATGATCACGGCAAAGGCGATGACCACGATCTTCGAGAACCCAGCGAAGAAGCGCGCGAGGGTGACGTCGAGCCCGCGCTTGTCGCAGAGTTTGATGATCAGATTGGCGAGGCGCTTGGCCAACCAGAACCCGAGAGCGATAATGGCGACGGCGGCCAACAGGGACGCGCCCGACTCAGCGAGCCATGCGATTAAGTCATTCTTCAATTTATCCAGTTGCTGTATTTCTTGGTCGATCATGATTCTTATAAAGGCGAAAAACTTGTAGGGTTGTTAAGGGGAACGTAGTCATGGCATGACCGACTGCAACGCAGATTGTATCTAGGCTGAAATGTGGGCTTAGTCATCCAGCCCCGACCACCAGTCTTCGGATGTGCGCAGGGATTCGGGCGTTTGCCCAGCTGCGCGCAATTCACGCAGACTGAGGGAACGATTGCGCTTGGCGAGTCGTTGCCCGCTGGCGTCGCAGAGCAAGGGGGCGTGGTAAAATTCTGGCGCGGTCAAGCCGAGGGCTTCGTAGATCAGCAATTGGCGAGCGGTCGAGATGAGCAAGTCTTCGCCGCGCACGACTTCGGTAATGTCCATCGCGGCGTCATCGACTACGACGGCGAGCTCGTAAGCAGGCTGCCCATCTTTGCGCCAGATTAGAAAGTCACCAAAGTCACGCAGGCACTCGAAGGCGCAGGGGCCGAGGCTGAG
>DJBY01000034.1:1677-2650 GCA_002430605.1 Opitutia bacterium UBA5964
TCGCCGGGAGCCTTGGCGGTTTTGCCCGTGCCGATTGGCGGGCGCAAGTGTTCGGGGTAAATCGATTCGCTGTTTTTCTGGTCGTCGTGCGGTGCTTGAGTGGCCCAGAGCACATCCTTACGTGATTGATCACAGGGGTAGATGACGCCGGCCTCTTTGAGATGCTTCCAAGCATCGAGGAATAGCGGCATGCGCTCGCTTTGGCGATACGGGCCAACGAGGCCGCCGACATCGGGGCCCTCATCCCAACTACAACCGAACCAGTGTAGGTCTTCAATCGCGGCTTCGGCAAACTCTGGTTTGCAGCGGTCGGGGTCGATATCTTCGTCGCGGTAGATCAGTGTGCCGCCGGCCTCGCGGGCGCGCTCCATCGCGATCCAAAAGGTGCGCGCATGCCCAAGGTGTAAATGCCCCGTGGGAGTGGGTGCGATGCGGCCTCGGTAGGACGATTTCATAGGAGATTACTGAATGGAGGTTTTAAGGTGAGCGCAAGCTTTCGAGGGTATCGCTTAAGGACGAGAAAACACACACTATCCTGATCCCCGCGTCCATAGTGGTAAGGGGGAGTGCTCTCATCGCGTTTTCGAGAAGCAGTTGGGGAGCAATACCAAGCAAGCTCCGCCAAGGCCGAGCGCTGCCCAGGCAGGCAAACCAAACCCCGTTGGTAAGAAACCGAGCACTAGCGCAACCATCGCCGCAATCAGTGCGAACGGCATCTGCGTGCGCACGTGATCGAGAGGCTCGACGCCTGATGCGATCGATGCGACAATCGTGGTATCACTAAAAGGACTGCAGTGATCGCCGAATACCGCACCGCTAAAGACCGCGCCAATCGCAGCGGCTACATGGCGATCTCGCTCTGTGTCTGGACTCTCTCCACTCACCGCAAAAATCACCGGAATCGCCAGTGGCATGAGCACGCCCATCGTGCCCCACGATGTGCCGGTGGAGAATGAAATCACCGCGCCCAATA
>DJBY01000034.1:2943-3399 GCA_002430605.1 Opitutia bacterium UBA5964
CACGCCCGATAGAAAGACCGTGCCAGCTGAGGGTTGTGCGCGTGTCTTGGCAGTCGCCATCATCGCAGCGGCAGCCACGAACGAAGCCAGCACGCTGGCGGCCACGAGAATCTGCGGCACATAACTTTCGGCGCGTCCGTAGGCCTGCGCAAATTGACTCAAGCTGAACGGCAGCAGCGACTCCGATCCCATCACATAAGTCAGCAGGGGGATCGAGAACGTGAGCACCAAAATCGGCACAATCGCTAAGCCCCAATGGTTGGCATGGATGGGCGAGGTGTCCTCATCGCGAAGGGGCATCGCGCGAGCCAAGCGTTCGGCCTTACCCATCGAGCCTGGGTTAAACTCTCGCGCAATTGAGACCAAGGCCAGTAGCAGTGCGAACCAGCAATAGTAGTTAAATGGCAGGGATTTAAAGAAGTAGGCGTAAGCGCTGACCTCACGCCCCACCAAAGC
>DJBY01000024.1:0-3048 GCA_002430605.1 Opitutia bacterium UBA5964
CAAGGGCATAATCGCGGGATCAACCCGCTCGCTGCGGTGTTTGTCCGCAACTCCAACGCCCAACCTGGCCTCCCGCTTTAGTCGATCTGACTGAGCAGCTTTAGGATGTTGAGCGAGTGGTCGCCGATGCTTTCGATGTTATTCAAGATGTCGATGTAGATCATCTCAGACTTAACATTGGCTGGATCGCTCATCCGGCGCACCGCTTCTTTGCGGAGCTTCTTTCGAGAGGCATCAATCGTGTCCTCAAGTTGCTGGGCGACTTCGATATCAGCCATGGTGACCTTGCGCGTGAGGCTCTGAATGTAGAAGCTCATAAACTGGTCCACTGGTCCGCTGAAGTTGCGGATCGCCTCTTGAGTGCCCTCGGGAAGTACGCGCTGCTTGTCGTATTTTAGCTGGGCAAGTTTAACGAGTTTGTAGGCACAGTCGCAAATTTCTTCGAGTTCGGAGATGACACGAAGCATCACAGTCACTTCATTTAGACGCTCGCGGCTGAGTTCTGAAGAGGTGCAGTAGATCAAATACTGAGTGATGTCGAAGGCGAGCCGATCGCTACGCTCTTCCATTGCTTTAAGCTCCTTGACGCGTGCGGACAGGTCCTTGTCGGGGTTTTCGTAAACTTCGTTGAAGCCGCGGAACATCACTTGAGTGAGTTCGGCCATGCCCTTGATCTCACGTTCAGCCTCGGCGAGATTGATCTCACCGGTTTGTGGCAGATTGGGTGCTTGGTAATTGATGTGTTCGCCTTCTTTGGGAGAGCCCTCTCTATCGCGCACCATCTTGGTGGCGAGCATTGCAAGCTGCTTTGTAAAAGGAGCCTGCAGGCAGATGTTGGTGAAGTTGAACAATGAGTGGAAGAATGCTAAGTGATAGAGTGTGGTTGCGGGGTCATTTGCATCACCTGGAGTGATTGCGTCGACCATGTTGACGAAAGGATAGAAGAGGAAAACCATCCACGCCACGCCGATCATATTAAACAAAAAGTGGGCGCGGGCGGCACGCTTGGCTTCGACGCCGCCAGTCATCGCTGCGAGATTGGCAGTAATCGTGGTGCCAACGTTTTCGCCGAGGACAATGGCAGCAGCGTCTTCGTAGCCGATCCAGCCCTTGGCGGCCAGTGTCAGTGTGATCGCACCAGCAACCGAGGAAGACTGTACCACCACAGTTAGCAGCACGCCGAAGGCGAAGAAAATCGCCACCGAGCCCATGCCATGGCCAGTCCAGTCTGCGAGAAAGGAAAATAGCTCAGGGCTTGACTTGACGTCTGGTACGGAGCCTTTGAGGAAGCTCAGGCCGAGAAAAAGGATACCGAAGCCGATCAGCGCCTCGCCAGTATCGCGGATCTTGGGCCGCTTGAAGAAGATCATCGCGACACCGATGCCGACGCAGGGCAGGGCAATCGATGTCAGGCTGAATTTAAAGCCGAGGAAGGCGACGATCCAGAACGTGGTGGTGGTGCCAAGATTGGCGCCCATGATCATGCCAATCGACTCCCTTAGAGTCAGCAGGCGTGCATTCACGAAGCTGACGATCATGACGGTCGTCGCACTGGAGGACTGCACCAGTGTCGTCATGAGCGTGCCACTGATAATGCCAGAAAGTCGATTCCGCGTCATGTTGCGGATCAGGGAACGTAGTCCTTCGCCAGAGACCTTTTGCAGGCCCTCGCTCATTACTTTCATTCCGTAGAGGAAAAGCCCAAGGCTTCCGAAAATCGCAAAAAATGTAGTCATCTAATTGTCTCTGGTTTGATTGGCGAGAAAGCCCAGAGAAAAGCCGCTGCAGACCGAACCGCAACGTTAAAACTGGCACGGTTGTGACGATTGTTACGGGTGTGTGATTTTTGCGACGTTTAGACTAAGATCGGGTCGAGGGTCGGCGCGCGCGGATCGACTGGGTGTTCGGCCGCGTTGATCAGCGGGTAGCGATACTCCTGACCTTGGAAATTGTGCATAATGATTTCCGTATCCGTCACTTCCTTGACGTATTCTGGGTTGATCGGCACCTTGCCGCCGCCGCCAGGTGCATCGATTACGAATTGTGGAATCGCATATCCAGTCGTATGACCACGCAGGGCGCGGATGATCTCAATCCCCTTGCGGACGTCGGCCCGCAGGTGAGCGCTGCCAGTTATCAGGTCGCATTGATACAGATAGTAGGGCCGCACACGCATCATTAAGAGGCGGTGAATCAGCGACTTCATCGTTTCTGCCTGGTCGTTGACATCTTTGAGGAGCACGGACTGGTTGCCGATCGGCACGCCCGCGAAGGACAGCCGTTCGCAGGCATCGCGTAGTTCGTGGCTGCATTCGTTCGGATGGTTGACGTGGATGCTGAGCCAGATCGGGCCGTGCTTTTTGAAGATATCGCACAGCGCGGGGGTGATGCGCTGCGGCAAAAACACCGGAATCCGTGAACCGATACGGATGAATTCAAGGTGCGGGATCTTGCGCAGCTCGCCGAGTAGGTAGTCGAGTTTGTTGTCGGACAAGAGCAATGGATCACCGCCGCTGAGCAGTACGTCGCGGATTTCAGGGTGGGTGCGAATATATTCGAGGCCACTTTCGAACTCCGGGTGAAAGTTGTAATCCTGCGCATTGGAGACGAGGCGACTGCGGGTGCAATAGCGGCAATACGACGCGCAACGGTCGGTCACCAGAAACAGGACGCGGTCAGGATAGCGGTGTACGATGCCATCGACCGGTTTAGTGTTTTCTTCGCCGACGGGGTCGAGCAACTCCTCGGGCGCGGTCTGCATCTCGCCAGCATGTGGCACGACTTGCCGTCGCACCGGGTCGTTCGGATCGTTCGGGTCAATCAGGTTGAAGAAGTAGGGCGTGATCGCCAGGGCTAGTTTGTCCTTGGCAAATAGACAGCCCGCCCGCTCATCGGGCGACAGTTCGAGGTATTGCTCCAGCTGTTCCAGCGAAGTGATGCGGTTTTTGAGCTGCCACTTCCAGTCCTGCCAAAGATCGGGCGAGACATCAGGCCAGTGGCCTTGGCCGCTGTGCCAATTTGAGAGAGAGTCGTCTGGATACATGGAGA
>DJBY01000024.1:3296-5390 GCA_002430605.1 Opitutia bacterium UBA5964
AAGTATGAAGGTGGAAAAGTATGAAGGTGGGAAAGTGGGAGATTAGAATTCTAGCTTGCCGTATAACTCTATTTACGTATTCATATACTTAAATAAGTCAATGCCTACTCCAGAAACAGATCTCGACCTCGATTCGCTTGCCAAGCAGCTGTGGGCGCTTGGCGATCCGGTGCGGCTGCAGATCTTGAGGATCTTACCGACGGAGCCCAGTTGTGAGAATGCCTGCAATGTCTCTAAGATCGCACAGCGCATCGGCTTGTCGCAGCCAGCGACGTCGCACCATTTGCGAATTCTTCGTCAAGCGGGGCTGATCACCAATGAGAAAAAGTGCCGCGATATGATTTATTGGGTGCAACTCGATGCTGCGGACGAGGCGATGGCGGCTTTGCGCGAGGTATTAGGCTAAAAAGGTCTAGATGCTCAACTGGCCTAGGTCGTGCGACGCGCTGCTGCTCTCTTTGTTGTCGCGAGATCCGTCAAGCGGTTGTGGCCACGGTGATTTGACTCAGGGAAAAGGCCTGGCGACTGTCGCCGTTCGCCATATGCCCCGTTAGCGGATCGTCTGTGTGGTCTCCAGTAGTGCCGCATTGCAGTTCACTGAGAGGTAGGCCAGCGTAAATGTTTCAATGTGGGTGAGCTTGCTGAGCGTGCCATGAGGGAGTTCGATTTCGGTGGTGACAGTATCCCCCGATCGGATGTAACCCACGATGGTCGCGATGGCGGCGAGCGAGATGCAGATCGCGCCCAAATAGACCGTCAGCTTAACTAACTTTTGGGACTTGGCGGGTTTGCGGCCTTTGACGTGTTTGCGCGTGGTGTTGGTGTAAGAAGATCCCATTGTTTTTAAATAGCGCTTAACGGCTTCGCCCAAATCCCTTTTTCCAGCTCGTATTCGCGGTTGCCTGGGTAGATGATCCAGAGTTCTTTCAGGCTTAGGTCTTTGATTGCCTCGCGCATGGAGCGGGTGATTTTTGGAGCGTCCTGGCGCTTGAATTCAATGCCCAGATTGCCCAGATTGGGTAGATAGAGGTCGAGTTCCATCCCGCTGTGTGCTGCGTAGAAATAGGCGTCGCGCGTCTGTAGAGCGGTCAATACTTGTTCTAATGCAAAGGCTTCCCACGAGGCTCCAAGCTTTGGGTGGGTGAGGAGTTGCTGCTGGTTCTCTATATGCAGTAAGGCATGGTAGAGGCCGCTATCGCGGAAGTACAGTTTGGGCGTCTTGACGAGGCGCTTTTTGACGTTGGCGTGCCACGGTAGTAGTTGGCGCACCATGAAGGTTTGTTCGAGTGCATCGAGGTAGTTTCTCGATGAGTTGGGGGCGATGCCCATGGATGCCGCCACTTCGCTAGCATTCCAGACTTGGCCGTTATAGTGTGCCAGCATCGTCCAGAAACGACGCATCTTTGCCGGTGCCATGCCGAAGCCGAGGTTGGAGAGGTCTTGTTCTAAGAAAGTGCGTATAAAGTCAGTCCGCCACTGAAAGCTCGCTTGAGCGCTTTTCGCCAGAAAAGCGCGCGGGAAGCCGCCGCGCAGCCAAAGCTTGTCGGGCGAGTCAGTATTGGCCTCCTTGATTGACAGGCCATGCATCTCGATAATGGCGACGCGTCCAGCCAAGGACTCGGAGGCTTGGCGTGTGAGCGACGGAGATGCGCTGCCGAGGATGAGGAAGCGCGTGTCTTCTCCGCTGCGATCGGCCAGCACGCGTAGTGTGGGAAAAATCTCTGGTGCTCGCTGCGCTTCGTCGATCACGACCAGACCTTTCAGGCTGCCCAGGGCACTCATCGGGTTCTCCATTAAGGCGGCGACAGTTGGATCCTCCAAATCGAAATAGGTCGCTGCACGTTCGCTCAATAGCTCGCGGGCGAGAGTGGTTTTTCCGATCTGACGCGCTCCGATTAATGCCACGATAGGATTGTGGCGCAGGGCTTCGACGAGCTGCGTTTTGTAATGCTCTCGATTCAACATAAACTAGATAATCTGCATTCGTGTTGCAGTATTTCAAGTTTAAAGGTCATTTAGTTTAGCCTGATAAGGCTCAGTTTCGTGCTGGTTCTTTGGGGGGAGTGGGGCGATGGCAATGCAGATTATCACACG
>DJBY01000133.1 GCA_002430605.1 Opitutia bacterium UBA5964
ATCTTGACTGGATCAACTGGGGCGCAGAGCTACAGCGCCACTTTCGACCTCTCGACCTTTAGCACCGCGCCGGATGCCGTTTCGGACTATGACTATCTGGTGCTCGGTTTTGCCCGCGAAGTGTTTGGCACGACCAACCCATTGGTGACCATTACCAATATTCGCCTGTCGATTGATGGCGGTGTTGTGCTGCACGAGTTTCCTACGCTAAGTATGCTTCCGACTCACGTCGACGCGGATCCGGATCGCGACGGTTACAGCAACCTGTTTGAATATGCCTTAGGCGGAAATCCAAACATCGACGGCGATATCGGGACGCTTCCGGAGATGAACACGGCAGTCGATGGCATTGATTTTGTTTACAAACGACGGCATGGCGCTGCGGGCCTTGGTCTCAGCTATCGTATAGAAACGACGCCCAGCCTGCATTCTATTCCATGGGGAAGTAGCGATTTGGTTGAGACCGATGTCGCCCCCATCGATACAGAGTTTGAGGCCGTGACCAACCGAGTGACGACCACCGGAAAAAACTCCGAGTTCATCCGACTGGTCGTCGAGGAGCTGTAGTTCATTTGGGGCCATAATGAATAAGTACTAACATGGGACATATGATTGCTGGTGTGGTTGTTTGTAGGATGGACACCCTTGTCCACCTCTTCAGTGTGGCGCTTTGGGCGGGGCAAGAGTGGCACGAATATTGAGTTAAACTGCATGGTAGTTTAGTAATAACATTTCCACTTGCTTCAGTTCTCTTCACTCCATTGATTTAACTTATGAGTTGTCTAAAAGTCACTTTCTTTGGTGTGCTGCTTTGTGTCGCTTGCACGATGCTTTCGTCATTCGCTTCGGCTGAATCGCCTCGCCCAGCGCAGCCGAATGTAATTCTGCTACTGACCGACGACCTTGGTTGGCAGGATGTGAAGTGCTACGATATCGACGAACCGTCGCCGATGGAGACACCTAATCTCGATGCGCTGGCAAAAGAGGGCGTGCTGTTTTGGCAGGCCTATTCGGCAGCGCCGACGTGTGCGCCGTCGCGTTGTGCGATTATGAGTGGTAATCATCCGGCGCGTGCACAGAAGACGCATGTCGTGGGGGGCGGTCCGCCGACCCCGTATCATAAGGAGCTGCACCGTATGATGCCACCTTGGTATAGCGGTCGTATGCCAGCGGGCGAACTAACGTTGGCGCGCGTACTACAGCAGAATGGCTATGCGACAGGGCATTGCGGTAAGTGGCACATGGCGATCAGTCATAATGCTTACCCTCAACCTGAGGATCAAGGCTTTGATTGGACGCGGCACAACCTTGGCACGACCCGTCGTATGACGCCGCACCGCTTGACTGGCTTTGCAACTCGGGAAGAGGGTGACCCTTACAGGTTGGATGAAAACGGTTTTCCCTATCATCAGAATAGTGAGGATGCCATGCAGTTTATCGCGGAGCATGCGGATCAACCGTTCTTTCTCTATTATGCGACTTGGTTGGTGCACACGCCTATCCATACGCGCAGCGAGGCGTTGCTGCAGAAGTATGTTAAGAAGCTAGGAGTTGAGTTGCCGGAGAATCCTGCCGAATGGAACGGGGAGGGGCAAACCAACCCGTTTTATTGTGCGATGGTTGAAGAGCTGGATTACTATGTCGGTCGCTTGCTCAAATATCTGGATGAGACGGAAGACCCCCGCTGGCCCGGACATATGCTGAGTGAGAATATGTATTTCATCTTTACCTCCGACAACGGCGGCATGGAGCAACATCCCGGCGAGATTATTACCGACAACTTCCCACTGGCTCGCGGCAAAATCTCCGCGATGGAAGGCGGCACACGCGTGCCGTTGCTTGTTCGCGGCCCTGGGATTGCTGCCAATGTACAGAGTGACGTGTTGGTCAATGGACTCGATTTTTACCCGACTATTCTGGCGCTGGCTGGAATCGAGCAACCCGCCGAAAAGCACTTGGACGGTGCTGACCTGAGTGCCTTGCTAAAAAAAGATCCGACTAATCCAGGACTTGTACACGATGCGGATGGCCGCGTGCGCGACACCATGGTGTGGCACTTTCCCAACAGCGTCGCATTGGAAAGCACAATCCGTGTCGGCGATTGGAAGCTGGTGCGTAATTATGATCACATAGGCTTCAAAAATATCCCCGAGTTGGAGCTCTATCGGCTGTATGATACACAGGATGGCCAGCAAAACCGTGGCGATATTGAGGAAGCCAATAATCTAGCCGATGCTATGCCCGAAAAGGCGCAGGCGCTAAATGCAAAGCTCAGCGAGATCCTCACCGAAATGGAAGCGAGCTATCCATATTACAATCCCGACTTTAAATACCCGCTGCCGAACAAGGACACGGTCTGCACGATCGAGTCGCATACGCAGCAGGGCGACCGCGTCGAATTTACCTATCAGGAAAACGGCGCCAAAGTGGTGCGGGCCAACTTGATCTATACTTTAAATGGCGGCGCGCAGTATGAAGAATGGTTTCGCCAACCCGCAGACTTGTTGTCCGGCTCTAAGGTCGTCGCCCAGTTGCCGGCAGGCACCACCCATTACTTCATTAATCTGATCGACGAGCACAACTTCCTCAAAAGTTACCCGGAGGTAATGGACCAGCGCGGTCAGGAAAATAGTAAAAAACCATACTCCACCGTGGCCTTGCTAGTGGAATGACCAGTGTGAAGCACACTAAGTTTATTTCTATTAAATTACGCTCGATCAGTGTGGTGGATAAGGTTCGGTCGTTGCAGCTGACAGCTGGATAATATATCCAGCAGATGAGTCAGGTTTTTCAAGTGTCCGCACGCAGCGATATACTATTTCCTGATCGAACCGCTTTTTTGCCGTATCGCATCATCGAGACCTGCTGAACTGCATGACACAAACGAAAGCGCTGTAAATTGCTCTAAACACCGAGCTTTCGCCTACGTTACACTGGCCCCTTGTTGGCGTGCTCAGGTTTTAGCCACTGAACAGTGATTCTTAGTTGCGCGAGGCGAACGGGGCTGTTTTGTCTATAAGGTCTTTTTTGCCGTGATTTAATGTGCGGTGCCGGCGCGCACACTTTTAATTGAATCACGCATAGTCACTCTCAGCGCAACTTCCACCCGCACTCTCAAAATGAGCGAAACACCACACATTGATATTGATTACGTCGCCAACCTGGCGCGGCTCGATCTTTCCGACGACGAAAAGGCCAAGCTCGGCACACAGCTCGACGACATTCTTGGCTACTTTAACAAGCTCAACTCAGTCGATGTCGAAGGCGTCGAACCGATGGCCCACGCACACCGCGTCTTCAACGTCTGGCGCGAAGGCGATGAACCCGGCGCTACTTACGCACCCGAGGTGCTGCTCAACATGGCCCCCGAGCATCGCGACAATCAAGTCGTCGTGCCCAAAGTCGTCGAATAAGTGCACTCTATTTTAGTAAACCACGAATGGACACGAATGGACACGAACCATGCATGGTGAATGACTCTAGTATCCTTGGTTAAACTTTCATTTTTAATATATAATTTCTAAAAAAATATTCATGCTAATTCGTGTCCATTCGTGGTTCAAGTTACACATGACCTGAATTTTTGTCGCATGTCCGATCTCCATTTCAAAACTATTTCCGAACTCGCCGCCATGCTCGCTGCGGGTGAAACCACTTCGCTTGCCATCACCCAAGCCGTGATCGACCGCACCGCAGCAGTCGACGGCCAAGTGCAAGCCTTCCTCTCGAGCGACGCCGACGATGCACTCGCACAAGCGCGGGCCTCTGACGAGCGCCGCGCGGCTGGCAATGCCCTGGGCCCGCTCGATGGCATTCCGATCGGCATCAAGGACACGCTCGCCGTTAAGGATCAGCCACTGCGCTGTGCCTCCAAGATGCTGGAGAACTACGTGTCACCGTTCGACGCTACTTGTATCGTCAAGCTCCGCGAAGCCGGGGCGGTGATCTGGGGACGCCTCAACATGGATGAGTTTGCCATGGGCTCCTCCACTGAGAATTCCGCCTATCAGACTACCGCCAACCCGTGGAACCTCGAAACCATTCCCGGCGGCTCTTCTGGTGGCAGTGCCGCCGCGCTGGCAGCAGGGGAGGCGATTGCCACGCTCGGTACTGACACCGGCGGCTCGATTCGTCAACCCGCGGCACTTTGTGGCGTGGTCGGCATGAAGCCCACTTACGGACTCATTTCTCGCTACGGCCTGGTCGCTTTTGCATCGTCGCTTGATCAAGTCGGCCCGTTTGCACGCACGGTCGAAGACGCTGCCTTGCTGATGGAGGCGATGCTCGGTAAAGATCCGCTTGATTCGACTTCGATTGCTCCGCAGGGTGACACCAATTATGCTGCCGCTCTCAGGGAACAGAAGGGTCCTTGGAAACTCGGCGTGCCACGTGAATTCTTCGGCGAAGGGATCGACCCTGAAGTGAAGGCAAATATCGAGCAGGCCATTGATTGGTATAAGAGCCAAGGCTGCGAGATTATTGATATTTCGCTGCCACACTCTGACTTGGCCGTGCCGGTTTATTACATCGTCGCCACTGCAGAAGCCTCTTCAAACTTAGCTCGTTTCGATGGCGTGCGCTACACCCACCGCAGCGAAGCGGCGAAGGATGCACTCTCACTCTTCACCAAGAGTCGTGGCGAAGGCTTCGGCGATGAAGTGAAGCGCCGTATCATTCTCGGCACTTATGTGCTCAGTTCCGGCTACTACGATGCCTACTATTTGCGCGCGCAAAAAGTCCGCCGTTTGATCCTTGGCGACTTCGAGTCCGCCTTTGAGCAAGTCGACGCGATCCTTACGCCGACCTCGCCCACACCCGCGTTCAAGCGCGGCGAGCGCGCTGATGATCCACTGGCAATGTATTTGAGCGACATCTACACCATCTCGGTCAATCTTGCTGGTCTGCCGGCGATCTCCGTGCCCAGTGGGTTTACCGAAAGCGGTCTGCCGATTGGCCTGCAAATTATTGGCAAAGCCTTTGGCGAAGCCGAAATGTTCGCCGTAGCGAATGCCTTCGAGCAGGCTCACGATTACCACCAGCAGACACCAACTCTGTAAGTTATCTCACGCAAAGACGTAAAGATGGACGTAAACGAAATAAGTAAGCAAGTGCTCGATGCATCGGTAAAGCTGCATCAAGCGCTTGG
>DJBY01000063.1 GCA_002430605.1 Opitutia bacterium UBA5964
GCGCTGGTGCGATTGTCTGAGGCTGCCAGTATCCTAAGCGCAGGTCGCGAGGGCGCAGTTGCTGAATGCGCGGGTCTTCAAAAAAATCGTCGGGAATCGGCGCGGCTTGGCGATCACGATCACTGAGCTTGAAAGCGATGCAGGTCGTTTGACGCGCTTTTTCGTTAAACAGGTTGATGTAGCTTTTATTGCGGAGCACGCGGACGGGCGAATTTGATACTGGCAGGCCGGCAATCAGCGCCGTCTCCTCGTGCCCGAGTTCGCCGCCTTCGACCACGAGTCCCAGACTCCCCGGAATGGTATCGTAGGCCAAGTTCAATAGGCTGGTGATGGGGCGTGGTAGCCATTCTGGCGAGCGGACAGCATTGATTGCGTGAATCGCGGCCCGCTCAATTTGTGCGCGTAAGGCGAACGAGCCAAAATAGTAGCTCGCAATGAGTGCGGCCACGCCAAGCACTAGCAGAGTGCGCAGCTTCGTCAGCATCGGCTTACGAGCAGCCGATTTTGACTTCGCACGTTTGCGCGGCGTGTTTCGCTTGCGAGCGGAGCTGAGAGTCTTCTTTGCGCGTTTGTTTGCAGCCATTCAGTTGCAAGTAAAACCAATCGGCCGCCATTATTCAAGGTTGAGCTTGTTTAACTTTGGGCGGATCACCATCTGGCAATAGGGTGCCGATTTATTCAATCGGTAGTAATCCTGATGAGCGTCCTCTGCCGGGTAATACGTCTCGGCGGCGGTGATCTCGGTCACGATCGGATCGTCGAAATCCTTTTGCGCGGCAGCTTTTGAGGCTTCGGCGCTGGCACGCTGGGAATCGCTGTGATAGAAGATCACCGAGCGATACTGGGTGCCGCTATCCGCACCTTGGCGATTTAATGTGGTGGGATTGTGTGAGCGCCACAGCCAGTCAAGCAGTGTTTCATACGTAATCACGGCAGGATCGAAACTGATTTGAGTGATCTCGGCGTGGCCAGTGGTGCCAGTGCACACTTCGCGATAGGTAGGATCTTTGACTTCGCCACCCATATAGCCGGATTCGACTGCATGCACGCCGTCCAGATTTTCAAATACAGCTTCGACACACCAGAAGCAACCTGCGCCAAAGCTGGCGATTTCGAGAGAAGTTTGATCAGAGTTTGTCATGGCGGGTTTTATCGGAGTTGGGCTGTCTTCGGCGCAAGCGACCAAGCCGAACAGGCTGGCGAGGCACAGGTAACTTGCATGGGCGAGGTGAGAGAGTGATTTCTGGCACATGGGGATGAGAGCGGCGTCGCTTGAGATCTATTCCAGAGGGCTTTAAACTTACAGTGAGATCACATCCGGGATCTGCGTGACGCGCTGATAGATGGCGATCACTTCGCTGCTGGAGTTCATCTGCATCTCCATCGTATAGGCAGTGAAGCGACCGCTAGAAGACTCTTTGGCGCGGACTGGGTCATCGGCAAACAGTGCGAGCACCGTCTCCGTGTGTGCTTTGGGCACGATAAATTTAAACGGATAGAGGCAGGGCCATTCGTAACTGGCATCTAGCGAAGAGCGAAATGAGTCGAGCGATTTTTGATCAGATGTATCGGGCATAATGGTGACACTGTGGAGGCATTTGAAGATTTGTCAAAAGTGCGGTATGAAACTGCGATTGTTTTATCGGCGGCAATCAACGCAGTGCCTCATGCGCGCCAGTTCGACGCGGAATCCTCAGCACCTTTGTTCTACAGACTTTGACGTTTGGATGACTGTGGCATGGATCCTTTGCGGAATACTGACGGCGCAATACCCTCGATTCGCTTAAACACCACTGCCATTCGCTCGGGGTCGTTAAACCCGCAGAGTTCGGAGATCATCGAGATCGGGTGGTTGGTATTAGACAGCAGCTGTTTTGCGCGGGTGATTCTGAGCTGACAAAGCATTTCCCAGGGAGTGCAGTGATAGTATTCTCGGAATTTCTTTTCCAGTCCACGGCGAGCGATCCGCAATTCTGTGCAAAGGCTGTCGACTGTAATGGGATCTTGGATACGCTCAGAAAGATAAGACATGACGCGCCGCAAGAGCGGGTCTTCCACGGCGAGGTAATTCGCAGAATGGCGCAAGACGACTCCACCCGAAGGCACCCGAATGGGTTCGGTCGGAGGTGCCTCGCCTGCGAGTAAGGCGCGCAGGGCCTCGCCGACCGCTTCGCCGATCGTATCCCATGGAATCGAGACACTCGAAAGCATCGGGTAGCTTAATCCGCACACGAGTGCATCATTGTTGGCACCGATCACGGCGACTTCTTGCGGCACTCGAAACCCCATTCTTCGACAGGCACCGCACAGAAATCGTCCGAGTGGATCATGCACTGCAAAGATCCCAACCGGCTTCGGCAGCGATTCCAACCATGCACGCAATGCGGGATGGGGCTGTGCAAAGTCTTCACTGTAACGTGCCTCTTTGAATTCATCTTCTTGATGCATCGAAAATGCCACCTGATCGCCCAGCTCGCGACGAAACCCTTCGATGCGTTGGTCGGAATAGGGAGTCAAATTGCCGAGGCAAGCGAAGCTTCGGTAGCCCGCCTGCGCAAATGCGCGCGCCGCCTCAGCGCCGACCTGCCAATCGTCGACATCGATACTGGTGACTCCTGGGTAGTGCTCGTCGGTATCGGCAATTACGGTTGGTAGTCGCAGTTCCAACAGTGCCTCGGTTACGTCAGGCAGCCATTCGGTGATGAGTGCGCTGGGCTTTAATTCACTTAACAACTTGCGCAGTTCTTCAATCGGTCGGTGAATACTAACAATACGAAAGTCATGCTGGCGACGAACGAATGGAATCAACGACGGCGTTAAGCGCCGCAGAAATACCTCCGTCATCACAATCGCTACCTGTTTGGCCATGGGTTTATTTAAACATGAGCAGTTGGCGCATATCAACAGAATATATACGCAATATACGGTTTCAGCTGCGAGTGTTTTACACTATAATGCGGGCTTTATCATTAAACATTCAAAATAAATACCCACAGAACCATGCAATATTTCGACTGCGACAAAATCCAATTCGAGGGCAGTTCTTCCAAGAACCCCTTCGCGTTTAAACATTACAACCCGAGCGAACTGATTGACGGTAAGTCGATGAAAGATCACCTGCGCTTTGCGGCTCCATACTGGCACGTGATGCGCAATGAACTGGCAGATCCTTTCGGTGGCGGCACTGCGCAAATGCCTTGGGATGACGGCAGCAACTCCGTCGAAAACGCTCTGTCACGTGTCGATGTCTTCTTCGAATTTCTCGAAAAGATCGGCATCGACTTTTACTGTTGGCACGATCGCGACATCGCACCGGAGCTGAACGACCTGGCTGCATCCAACGCTGCGCTCGACGCAGTGGTTGCCAAGCTAAAGGTGAAGCAAAAAGAAACAGGCGTGCAACTCCTCTGGGGCACAGCATGTCTGTTCTCACACCCTCGCTACTCGCAAGGCGGCGCGACCTCGCCAAATGCTCAGGTCTATGCTTACGCTGCGGCGCAGGTGAAGAAGGCACTCGAATGCACCAACGAGCTCGACGGCCTCGGTTACACCTTCTGGGGGGGGCGTGAAGGTTACTCCACATTGCTCAATACCAACATGAAGCGTGAACTCGACCACCTCGGCGCGTTCCTGCACATGGCAGTCGACCACGCTAAGAAAATCGGTTTTAAAGGCCCATTTTATATCGAGCCTAAGCCACGCGAGCCATCGACTCACCAGTATGATTCGGATTCGGCTGCTTGCCTGAACTTCCTCCGCGAGTACGGCTTGATGGATCACTTCAAGCTCAACATCGAGACCAACCACGCGACACTCGCTGGGCACACGATGGAGCACGAGCTTACTGTCTGCACCAATGCAAATATGCTCGGCAGTATCGATGCGAACCGTGGCGATGAGCTAATCGGCTGGGATACCGATCAGTTCCCAACTGACATCTACCTCACCACACAGGTGATGCTAGTCGTCCTTGAAATGGGCGGACTCACAACCGGCGGCCTCAATTTCGATGCGAAACGTCGCCGCGAATCTCACGAGCCAATCGACCTCATGTACGCGCACATCGGCGGTATGGATGCATTTGCGCGTGGTCTAAAAATCGCCTCTGCGATTCGTAAGGATGGGCGCATGGGTGACTTCGTCGAAGCCCGCTACAGCAGCTTTGATAAAGACATCGGCGCGAAGATCGAGGCCGGCGAAGTGAGCTTCGAAGATCTTGAGAAATATGCACTCTCCAACCCAGAGCCGATTTTAGGTAGTGGCCGTCAGGAGCGCATGGAGAACTTGTTGAACGAATTCATCTAAAAATTCGCTGAGCGAATTTTTAGAGTGCATGCATGTTGTGCGTAGTGAGAGTGAGAGTGGTAGTGAAGAGTTCGGCTCTGATGTTACCACTTTCACTCCGCGTACAGCACGGTCTTTGTTGGAGGGAAACGCTCCGTCGTTTCCGCCTAAGCTAGAAAAAACTACAGAAACACCGATATCAACGACACCTACGTGCGGCAATGACAGAGCATTGCCCTCTATTATTTAGCTAATCGGTTAAACAGCTTTAGCGCATTTAATCACTCAGCATTATTACCTCTCACTTTCACTCCGCGCGCAGCGCGGTCTCACTCCGTGAGCAGCACGGTCTAATTCCGTGCGCATAGCGCGGTATCACTCTCACTACGCACGAAGTGCGTTCACTATCACATGTACGCACTCGGCCTCGATTCTTCTACGCAAAGCTGCTCCGCACTAATTATTGACGTTGATAGCGGCACGATCGTCGCCGAAGCATCCGTCAACTTCGGTGAGCAGTTGCCCCAGTATAACGCACCCTCTGGATTTATCCCTGGTGGCGAAAATGGCGAGGTGCACTCCGATCCGCGTATGTGGCTCGACGCCCTCGAGATGCTACTCAAAGAGCTTCAAGGGCAGTGCGATTTGTCCAAGGTGCGGGCGATATCTGGAGCCGGTCAACAGCACGGCTCTGTGTATCTAAACGACCAGTGGTTCACCGCGATTGATACACTCTCGGTGAATCAGACACTGGCGGAGCAACTGGCCCCCGTTCTATCGCGTGCGACTTCGCCCATCTGGATGGACAGCTCGACTGCTGAGGAATGTCACGAAATTGCTGCTGCCGTTGGCGGCGACACGGTTGTCTGTGCTAAGTCTGGCTCGATTGCGATCGAGCGCTTCACTGGCCCGCAAATACGGCGCTTCTATAAAAATGATCCATCCGCTTATGAGGGAACCGCTCGTATCCACTTGGTCAGTTCGTTCCTCTGTAGTGTCTTGATTGGTGCCGACGCACCGATCGACACGGGCGACGGGGCAGGGATGAACCTGGTCAACATCGACGCTTGGGATTGGGACTCAGAGTTACTCGAAGCCACTGCCCCCGATCTGCTTGACAAGCTCCCTGCTGTTCAACCTGGCCGCACAATAGCTGGCACCCTTTGCGACTACTTTGCCAAGAAATACGGCTTTGCTGCGGATGTGCCGGTGACGATCTTCACTGGTGACAATCCAAGTAGCCTCGTCGGTATGGGCGCGAGTCGCCCTGGTAAGCTGGTCGTTTCGCTCGGCACCTCCGATACGTTTTTCGCAGCCATGCCGCAGGTAACTGCCGACCCCACTGGCTGCGGCCATGTGTTTGGCAACCCCAGCGGTGGCTCGATGTCGCTGCAATGCTTTGTGAATGGCTCACTTGCTCGCGAAGCCGTTAAAGACAAATTCGACTACGACTGGGATCAGTTCACCCAAGCCTTCGCCAATACGCCAAGCGGCAATGATGGCAATTATATGGTGCCGTTCTTTCGCCCCGAAAGCAGTCCACGGGTGGATCTCTCTGCGCCGATTTTAAAAGGCAGCCAGAGATTTGAACAATGGGCCGACGCTGATGGCGCGGTACGTGCCTGCGTTGAAGGGCAATTTCTCAACATGAAACTGCGCACGGATTGGATGCAGTTGCAGCCTGAAATGATTTATCTCACGGGTGGCGCGTCGCAAAACGATGCAATTGCGCAAGTCATTGCCGATATTTTTCAAGCCAAAGTGCAGCGCCTCGCGGTGCGTGGTTCCGTCGCGCTGGGTGCCGCGATGCGCGCGGCTTCGAACAGTCTGGGCTGTGACCTCGCTACGCTCGAGCATTGCTTCTGCCAAGCCGAGGCGGGCAGCACGGTCACGCCGCAAGCAGCTTGTTCGATCTATCAGGCAGCGGCGCAAGCGTTTGACGCATTGCTCTAGCCTAGCGCCTGGGTTGCTCTCGGTTTGACTACAGTTCAATTTGTTAAACTAAAGTCGGCCAATCATCCTGTGCTCGGCTTGCCGCACCTTTCTTCGCGGCGCGCATATTCAGCCACTCCGCGTGATTTCGAGCAGTCGGCTGTTTGTTTTTTTGAGGAATCAAAGCTTGCTGTTGATCTATCGAGTCGATTTTTTCCGTCACACTACGGAGCAATATTCACGTGTCAGATGTTTTGCACATAGTAACTTTCCAAGCGGGCCTGTAGCTCAGCGGTTAGAGCAGGGGACTCATAATCCCTTGGTCGTGGGTTCGAACCCCACCGGGCCCACCAGGCTTCGATCGAGTGAAACGAGAT
>DJBY01000131.1:0-15667 GCA_002430605.1 Opitutia bacterium UBA5964
CTCAAAATAAACCCTTCTCACCGCGCACGTTCACGAATCAGACCGCGCACCATATAGCGCAGTGCCGACACGAATCTGCGTCGAACCCGCGGCAATCGCCACTTCCAGATCACCAGTCATGCCCATCGAGAGCTCAGTTAACGGCACCTGATACTCAACCGACAGTCGATCGCGCAGATCACGCAAGCCCTCGAACGCTGCCTTCGCCACATCGAGATCATCGTCGAGCGGCGCAATCGTCATCAAGCCGTCGACTTGCAAATGCTCGGCCGCAACGGCTGCCTCCAGCGCTGCCTCCATCTGGCCGACACTGAAACCGTGCTTATTGGGATCGGCACCAGTATTACATTGCAGCAGAATGGAGAGCGTTTTCCCCGCCTGCTCGGCACAGCGATTGAGGCGATTTAACAGCTTAAGCGAATCCACAGACTGCACTCGATCAAACATCGCCACCGCGTCGTTCGCCTTATTCGACTGTAAATGACCGATCAACTCCCAACGCACCTCGCCCAAATATTGCGCATGTTTCTCGCTTGCTTCTTGTACACGGTTCTCCCCGACTGCCGTCAACCCGGCACGAACGGCATACAGCACCGCATCCAACGGATGGTTTTTGGTAACAGGTAGCAGTTGAACGCTGTCAAGCGCGCGGCCCACACCGACACAAGCCGTGTGAATACGACTTTGCACCTGTTTTAAATTATTTTCAAAGGCTTCAAAGGAAATCATAGTCTATTAGCAGAGATATTAATCTTTATATTTAAAATAAGAAAAACTGTTTATAATATTGCAGTGCCATTAGGTGAGTTTATAGCCAATTGCATGCATATTGAAAACTTTAAGATTTTTTCCGATCTTGTAGAGAGTGAAAGTTTCTCACGCGCTGCAAAGCTAAACGGAATCACACAATCTGCCGTAAGCCAACAACTACGGGCAATGGAAAAGCATTTCAGTATACTCATCGTTGATCGCAGCCAAAAGCAATTTCGCCTCACACGCGAAGGTCAAAAGCTCTACGAATCTGCCAAAGAGATCCTCTACCTTTACGATAAGCTCAACAGTGAGTTGCAAGAGATGAAGAAAGTCATCAGCGGCACGATCCACATCTCCACTGTTTATAGTATTGGCCTACACGAGTTGCCGCCCTACGTGAAAGTCTTTTTAGCCAAATTCCCAGAAGTGAATATCCGCGTGGAGTATCGCCGCGCCAACATGGTTTACGAAGACATCCTAACCAATTCCATCGACCTCGGCCTCATCGCATATCCGCAGAAGCACAAGCAACTGGAGGTGCTCCCCTTCCACGACGACATTCTCGTTTTGGTCGTCAGCCCCGAACATCCCTTCGCGCAGCGCAACAGCATCGACATCCAAGATGTGGCCGGCCAAAAGTTTATTGGTTTCGAACCAGACATTCCAACTCGTAAGGCGACCGACATCATCTTCAAGGAAGCCAACATCGAAGCCGAGCCAGTCATGGAGTTCGACAACGTCGAAACCGTGAAGCGCGCCGTCGAGATCAACGCCGGCATCGCAATCCTACCGCAAACGACCGTCATTCGCGAAGAGGCGCAAGGCTTACTCAAGGTGCTGAAATTCACAAATCAGACCTACAAGCGGCCACTGGCATTGATCCACCGCAAGGGCCGCGTGCTCACTCCAGCGATCAAGAAACTCATTGATCTACTAACCTCGAAGGATCTCAACCGCCTCGAAGAGCTAGAAGATGAAGTGGTCAATGCAGGCGAAGAGTAGGCCTTCACTCCAGTCCTTTCAAAAAGCGAATGCCACCCCAGCATTCGCTTTTTTGTACGCCCACCCTGCACACACAAATAAAGTGCGGAAGAGACCGCGCGATGCTTGCAGTAATTCGACAGGAACTTTTACTCGCGGCTGATGGACTCCACTCTATACGAATTATGAAGCTTTTTTACACCTTAGTCAGCACTTACACATTTGCCCTCTGTTCAGTCCTATCGGCCCTCCCCGAAGGGATTCAACACATCCAGACGCTCGATGGCATACAGGAATACCGCCTCAGCGACAATGGGCTACGCGTGCTGCTGATGCCTAACCCAGGCCTGCCCGTCGCCACCGTGATGGTCACCTACGAAGTCGGCGCACGCAATGAAGTGGCTGGCACCACTGGCGCGACCCACATCTTGGAACACATGATGTTCAAAGGCACCGACCGCTTCAACAGCAGTGACAGCTCGGACTATTCCAGTGAGATGGAACGTATCGGCGCGCGCTCAAATGCCACCACCTACTTCGACCGCACCAACTATTACGCGACGCTCCCGAGCGAATATGTAGCACACACCATCGAGCTAGAGGCCGACCGGATGCGCAATCTCCGCATCCGCGAAGAAGACCTCGCCTCTGAAATGACCGTTGTGCGCAACGAATACGAACGCGGTGAGAATAGCCCCGTCAGCACGTTGATTAAAGAAATCTATTCGGCTGCCTTCGTCGCCCACCCCTACACACACCCGACCATCGGCTGGCGTTCAGACATCGAGAGCACTTCTCCTGAAAAGTTGCGGGCATTTTATAATGCCTTTTACTGGCCCGAAAACGCAGTGCTCACCGTGATCGGCGGCTTCGACACCGACGCCACTCTCGAAGCGGTGCAGCAATTTTACGGTGCGGTGCCCAAAGCACCACACACGATTCCCGTGGTAGAAACCACCGAGCCCAAGCAGCTTGGCCCCCGTCGGCTGATTATCGAACGCAGCGGCCAAGTCGGTGTCGTCATGACCGCATTCAAAGCACCTAACGGCGCCCACGAAGACTGGGCAGCGCTCTCTCTGATCGAGCAAATCGTCGGTGCCGACAAGACCGGCCGCCTCTATCGTGCGCTCGAAGACCAAGGCAAAGCCAGTTCCACCTTCACCTACGCGCCACAGCTCCGCGACCCCAGCCTCTTTATACTCGGTGCTTATTTGACCGTCGAGGCCACCCATGAAGAGACCGAAGCCATCATCCTCAATGAGATTAAAAAACTAATCGGCGGTGGCGTCACCGCAGATGAACTCACGCGCGCCAAATCAGTCATTCAAGCCAACACCGTTTACGGGCGCGATGGCCCCTATGCGATTGCTGACCAAATCAACGAGGCGATCGCCATGGGTGATTGGACCAACTACGTCAACCTCCCCAAAGCGATTCAAAATGTAACCGCTACAGAGATCAAACGCGTCGCCGCCAAATATTTCATCCGTAATCATAGCACCACCGGCTGGTTCGTTCCACTGCAGTCGAGCACCGTCGCGCAACTGACCCACAGCTCTCATGGGCCGAACTACTTCCGCGATCCCGCCGTCTTCGGCCCTAGCCACAACGCCCCCGAAACAAGCGCTCACGCCAGTGCAAGCGAAGCACCGCTCGTCGATTTCTCCAGCCACATGCAGCGCGCCACCATTGCCGACATCGAGATCATCGCCATCGACATGCCAATCCACGACGTCGTCTCCTTCGTCGGCAGCTTTGCCGCAGGCGAGACACTCAGCCCGGACGATGCCCCCACCCTCGCGGGCCTGACCGCCTTGATGCTCGACAAAGGCACCAAGCGTAACGACCGCTTCGCCATCGCCGAGCGTCTGGACACCCTCGGCGCTGATATTGGATTTGCAGCGAGCGCACACAGTCTCGAATTTTCCGGTCAATTTCTCCGCGAAGATGCCGGTGCAGTCATGGGGCTACTCGCCGAACAATTACGCGAACCAGCATTCGACCCCGAGGTGCTCGAAACGTTAAAGAGCCGACAAAGCGCGGGACTACTGCAAGCCATCGACAATCCCGACTACCGGGCTAACGCGCAAGTTGCACGCCTACTTTACCCGAAAGGCCACCCGAATTATTCCGACGAAATTGATGTGCTGCTCGAAGATCTAAAGGCAACTGCTATTACAGACATCGCGCAGTTTCATGCCGATCACTACGGCCCGAAGTCGATGCAACTGGTCTTCGCCGGCGATATTGACTTCGAGCAACTCACCGCCGCAGTCGAATTTGCCTTCGACGGCTGGAGCGGAGGTGTGGATTACCCAGCCGAGCTGCCTGAACAGCTGAAAAACAATCAACAATCCAAGCGTATCTACATCGCCGATAAAACCAGTGTTGCAGTGCGCTACGCACAAAACACAGGCATCCAACGCACCGACGACGACTACATTCCATTCATGCTCGGCAACTACATACTTGGCGGCAGCTTCAACTCACGGCTGATGCAAGAAGTGCGCAAGAAACAAGGCCTGACCTACAGCATCCGCTCCGGCCACAGCGGCGACATCCTCACACCCGGCAATTGGAGTCTCAGCGCCAGCTTTTCGCCCGCCCTGCTCGATCAAGGCCTGGCCGCGACCGAGGCCGTCTTTACCGAATGGTATGAGCAAGGCATCAATCCAGCCGAAGTGCAAAAAGCAATCGATACTCTCTCCGGTGCTTACCTGGTTGGGCTCTCCACCACTGGCAGCGTCGCTGGACAAGTACTCAGCTTCGTGCAACGCGGATTCGCCCCAGAGTATATCGATGAATACCCACAACACCTGCAAGCCGTTACAGCAGAGCAAGTCAACCGCACCATCCGCCAACATCTAAAGCCAGAGCAGCACACGCTCGTGGTCGCGGGATCACTCGACAAGCCACAAGAGACCGAGCCTGCCAGCATACAGGAACAACAAAACATCTCCATCCGCCTCGACACTCCCGATGCCGGCTGGACCATCGACATTGACCAAGTCTATCGCACCAGCGAAAGTCTCGTCGTGATCGCACAGCTTCAACACAGTGGCGATATCGCTGCCGCCGTCATCAGCACCGTATCCGACAGTGTCAGTATCCCCAGCACCGACCAAGCACTTTCGGTGCGGCACTACATCCTCGGCAAAACGTGGGACTGGGGCGTAGCGCCCGACTACACATTTATCGACTCGATGGACGCCTTCGGCGCCGCACTTGATCGAGCCGAACTAATCTACGAAAAATAAATTCGCGCACTTTTCGATTGCTCGACGCCACAATCCCACACGTGATAGCGATCTTTTAAACCCGCACACTTTCACACTCTTCACCGTTTTTTCACCATGCCTAAAATCGACATCGAAACCCTCAAATTCATCCTGCAACGCAACGAGCCCGACATCCGCAAGATCGCTGGCATCATGCAGGAAATCGAAATGGAGCTCAAAGCAGAGGAAGAAGAAAAGGCCCTGCGGCCACCGGCCGTTAAGAAGCAAAACGTCCTGCTGGTCTCCGACCCCGACGGCTCACTGAAGGATAAAGACATCGTCGGCTGGATTGCTCAAATCCCCGAGGATGACGACATCGCTACGACCGCAAGTCGTATCCACAGCGCCGCTCACGAATTTAACACCACGCCCAAAGGCATCCGCATGCCAGTCGAAACGATCGGCGAAGCTTGCGAGGTCATTGCCGCAAAATTCTTCAAAGAGCAAAATGTATGGGTCAAATCCAAGACCCCGCTGCTCATCATCCCGGTCGTCAACAAGATCCCCACCGACCACCAAGAGTAATCCAAATCAAAGCGACCACAACGGTCGTTTTTTTGTGTCATCACCTAAAAAATTATTCTGCCACAAATTATCCTGCCACACTTGCGTCTCAACACGTGTCTCATTGAATCATTAGTCACAGCTACAACCTCAATCATCATCAACCAGAAATCTAGATCATGAAAATCTCAAAACTTGCCCAACTCGCATTCGGACTCTCCCTAGCGAGCACACCGTTTACTGCCACTCAACCAGCCGACGCGCACTGCCAAGTGCCTTGCGGCATCTACAACGACGGAGCCCGCGTCGAAAGCATGCTCGAAGACGCCGCCACCGTCGCCAAAGCCACCAAGATGTTAGCCGAACTCGATGGCAAGACCGATGCCCAATCGATCAACCAGTCCACACGTTGGGTGCTCAATAAAGAAGAGCATGCACAAAGCATCATCGACACCATTAGCGATTACTTTCTTACGCAGCGTGTCAAAGCCGAACAAAAGGACTATACCGAGCGTCTCGTCAAGCACCACACAGTCATCGTCGCCGCGATGAAGGCTAAGCAAAATGCCGACAGTAAATACGCCACTGCACTCGCAGAAAGCATCGAAGCACTGACCGCTTACTACCACGTGCACCGACACTAGTCGCCATAAGATGCACGAGAGAATGAGCCAGACACGGCGGAATTTGCGCAATAGCACCCTCGAAGGCTTATGCGCCACGCCGTGGTCCATCCTCTCGCTCCCCGGTAGCTTCCTAATGGCCGGGCTGCTCAATGCGTATTTTAACGTCGGCCCATTTTGGTTTGGTATGATCGCGGCCATGCCCGCACTGGCCAATGCAATCCATATCCTGCTGATTCCACTGATCGGGCGCTTCATGCGCGCACGCGATCTCACGCTCAGCCAAGGCTGGCTCAACACCGGCCTATGGATGAGTGGATTAGTCGCCATTGCATTTATCCCCAAAGACGACCCCGACGTCACTGGCCTATTCTTCACCATATTCTTTGGCCTCGTATCACTCTCGGCATCCTTTCTCGCTGTCAGCTGGATGACCTGGCTGAGTGACTTTGTCCCAATCCGCATCCGTGGACGCTATATGGGCAACCGAAACATCAGCACCAGTATTAGCAACTTGTTCTTCATGCTGCTGAGTCTCGTCTTGCTATATAGCTTCGATGCTTCCCGCACCGCGTATTTAATTTTAGCAGGCATCGCAGTGTTTGGGCGCTTCATTTCGATGCTCATCCAGCACCGAATCGTCTCCACAGATCCCACCGGCGGAGCCATCACGAATGCAAATTGGATCCGCGAGCTCAGTCATCTGCGCAACGAAAAACCACTACTGCGATTTGTGCTGTTCGGCACATTTGCCGGATTTTGGATGGCATTTAGTGGCGCGATTGCCCCGCTTTATGCACTCAACCTGCTAGGCGCCTCACCTGCGGCATTTACTGGGTTCAGTATCGCTGCAACGATCTCGGGCATGGCCGCTGCCCGTATCTGGGGTCAACTCATCGACCGGCATGGGGCGATTCCAGTATTGATCATTTGCTTTATTGCCTGGCGCTGTGGCGACATTGGCTGGGTATTTCTCACGCCCAATTCATTGAATTGGATGTATGCGATCTGGATATGGGGCGGTACGATGGCGATCGGATACATGCTGGCCTCCTTTAATCTACTCTTAAAGCTAATCCCAAATTCCAACCGGGCCGCAGGCATCAGCCTGAATTTAACCACGACCTCGATTGCAGCCACAATTGCCGCCATGCTCGCTGGCATTATCCTCAGTCGTGCCGAGGGCATGGATATAGACATCATCACCGTCTATCGTGGCGCGATCATGACATCGATTCTGTGCAGCCTGCTCGCCCCGCTCATCTTATTAAAGATGAAAGAGCCGAAGACGAATCCACAGCTCAACACGATCAATGGAGCCATGCGCACACTACGTCAAATCACCGTCAATCAGGGGCTCACCTTCCTGAGTAACGCCACCTTCGTCGCACGGCGAAAGCGGAAGAAGTAGCTAATCGCGCACCAGCACCTTGGCTGCGGCACCGAGGCCGAGTGTCAGGCTCTCATTCGTAGCGCCCACTTCGAGGCGCACCGATTCGGCACTCAAGCTACGCTCCACCACCCGTAGTGACACACCAAGGTTGAGCCCCGCACGGGCGATGTATTGCAAAAAGTCGGGATCTTGATCGGTAATGCGCGACACTGAAAACGGCGTATCCAATGGGCAAGCCACCAAGCTCTCAGAACTCCCGTGAAATAACTCCCCCTCTGCCGAAGGAATCGGGTCACCATGCGGGTCCTCCGTGGGATGGCCCAGATATTGATCGATCCGCTCAAGTAATAGATCCGAAACCACATGCTCCAAGCACTCGGCCTCTTCATGCACCTCCGACCAATCGAAGCCAAGCACCTCAACTAGAAATTGCTCAATCAAACGATGCCGCCGCAACACATGCAGCGCCAGTTTGCGGCCATGTACCGTCAAATGAACCCCGACCCACGGCGCATAATCGACCAGACCGGCATCGGCCAATGCCTTGACCATCGTGGTCGCCGTACCAGGCACGACGCCCAAAGCCTCAGCAACGCTGCCCATCGAGACCTGATCCTTTCCCGATTTTTCAGAAATGAGGTATATGTGCTTAATATAATCTTCAACCGTTGAACTAGCCATGTGCCAACCACGATCGCTTCTAGAGCCCCGCACGCCAAGATCATTTTTTGAACGCTGTTAATTGTTCATTGTTGCTTCAGCGCCTTAAAGGGCACCCGCTTCAGTCTGCATTACGGGGCAACCCGCAGACGGTTCAGCATCTCCGCGCTATTCGCGCTAAGTAATAATCCTCCAGATGAGGCTGGCGAAATGAGCATTGGCGGCTAAGCTTGAACTTTTTTTATCATGATCGCATTCCTTAACGCATTCGCCCTCAACACTTGGTACATGGTCGCCGAGATGGCACCTTACCTGATCTTCGGATTCGCGATCGCAGGTCTGCTACATATTTTGATCCGCAAAGAGCAAGTGCAACGCCTGCTCGGCAAGCCTGGCCTAGGCGCAGTGTTCAAAGCCTGCTTGATCGGCGTCCCTATGCCACTCTGCTCTTGCTCCGTGATACCAGTCGCCGCCTCCCTGTACAAGAGCGGTGCGAGCCGCGGAGCCACCGCCGCGTTTCTTAGCTCCACCCCACAAACTGGGGTCGATAGCATCCTAGCGACCTATTCCCTCATGGGCGGCCTCTTCGCCACTGTGCGCATCGCAGTCGCCTTCGTCTCAGGCATCGTCACTGGATTCTTGATCGAGCTCTTTTGTAATGGCGAGGCGGGAGGCAACGCTCCGTCGTTGCCAGTCGCATCCAAGCTCGCGCCTCTCCAACCGGACCCTGCTCAGCTCTCAAGTCACAGCGCTCCATCCTCCAGCGCAGCTCAACAAAAACGTGGCGTGGGCGAAGCGCTCCGCTACGGCTTCATCAACCTGCCTGCCGACCTCGCCGTCGCATTACTAGTCGGCCTCGCACTTGCGGGGCTCATCACCACACTGCTTCCGCCCGGTCTGATCAGTGGCTCCTTCAGTACAGGTCCGCTCGCCTTCTTACTCGCCACCGCGATCAGCCTACCGCTCTACATTTGCGCGACTGCATCGATCCCGATGGCGTATGCGCTCATGGCCGCTGGACTTTCGCCAGGTGCAGCCCTTATTTTTCTAATCACCGGACCAGCCACCAATACCGCAACCGTCATCACCCTCTGGAAAATGCTCGGTCACAAGGCCACGTTGATTTACCTCGGTAGTCTCATCGTCATCGCATGGATCGCCGGTGGGTTGCTCAATAGCACACTCGGCGCACAAACCATCGAGCACAGCGCGCATCAGCACACAGCCATGCAGCCAGAATTCTGGCAACACATCAGCGGCATCGCCTTGATTCTCATTTTGCTAATCTCCCTCTACCTCAATCGACCAGCGAAACCAGCGGCGAAATCCTGTTGCTGCGGTTAATGCGGGAAAAGCATTTGCCCTGCGCAGGTCACCGGCTCAGCTTAAAGACTTGCAGCAACTACACGCACAGATTGAAAGCTACGCGGGGGGATGGACCCCGCTCGCCTTGGTGGGCATTTTCCTTCTCAGCTCGTTGCTGATTATCTGGCGCTTGGAAATAATGTCGCATCGGGGCGTGGAAGGCACGGTGCTCGGCACTCTGTTTATGCCCTACTTTTCCGGGCTGGGGAATTTAGTCTTCGTCGGCGTAGTGCTCAGCCAGGACGGCCCAGCTGAAGAGGTAGCGATCAATAGTTGGACCAATAATGTCACCAACCTGTGTCTATTACTGGCAGTGCCCGCACTGATTTGGGGCCTACAGCTCAAACCGAAGTCGCGGGCGAAAAAGGCACAGAGCGAATCGAAGATTCATCGTCTCTCGCTCGCTCTCACGCTGGTCGCAATGATTTTTTTCAGCCTCATCGTCTGGGTGCTGGGGCAAGACGGGCACATTGATCGCTTCGACGGCTTCGCTCTGGTCGGGCTGTTTCTCTTCTGGCAATGCTTCCATGTCTTTGAAGTCCTCAAGGAGAACACCCGCAAAAGCAGTTCCTGGCACCCCGCGATCACGATTGATATCGTGCTGATTCTAATCGGCAGCGCACTCACACTGGTCTCTGTCGATGGCATCGTCGCAGCCATCATGCGTAGCGATTCCGGTTTTTTCAGCGTAGATCAACTAGGCTTACTAACCGGTTGGCTGATGGTGCTGCCCAACGCGGTGCTTGCATTTTACTACGCATATAAGCACCGCGCTGATGTGGTTTACAGCTCTCAGATTGGCGACGGTCACATTTGCATTCCATTATGCATCGGCCTCTTTGCCATCTTCAAACCAGTGCCGCTACCAACCATGTTTAGCCAAGGCTTGCTCTTTCTCGCGGTTGCCGCGCTAGTGCATTTATTCTGCGTCGTGCTACTACGCGGCATGCCCAAGGTGGTAGCTGGCGGGCTGGTGGTCGCCTACGGCTATAGCCTGTATTGGCAGTTTTCTGGCTAAGCGACGGCGCCCGCACCACTCGAATTAGAGCTGCAGTGGATCGACTGCGAAGAACTGGCTGGCATTGAAAAATTCGCTCTGCGCGATCAACCACCGGGCATCTTTAGTCACCTCTTCCATCGACTGCGTAGTATTATTACAGAGTAAAAAGACACGTGGCCCGAGGCAGATGTAGGCATCAATCCCTTCGCCGCCGCCTTCACGGGTAAAGCCGAATTCACCACCGAGGTTATTACGCGTATCGCCTACGTCATTACGCAGTGCCACACTGTCTTCCATCATTTCATTGAGAAAATCAGCCTCACGCAGCCCTTCATAATACTTCAGTGAGAGCGTCGTCACCTCAGTCACCTGCACGATCGCAATCTCGTCAAACACCGGCCGACCATAGGCCTCGTTCAGCTTCGTGAATGACTTCTGGATGCGGGCAATGGCAGACTCAAGATTCATATCAGTATTAAAACGTGCTTCTCAAAATTCTTCAAGGTTCTTTACGTACCAATGGCTGGGCAGTACCACCAATCAATCGGTCGCCCTCAGTGAGTGTGTAGCCACACAGAAAATCCGCAACAGGCAACATCCGCGCACCGGGCCGCTGCAGTTCATGGCAGCAAAGCACACCCGCACCTGTAGCCACGCGCACTGCAGGGCTAGTACTCAATACCGTGCCAGGCTCGGCAGATGCGGATCCATCGATCTCGACACTGGCTCGACCGATCTTAATCCGCACTTCGCCATGATCAAAATACCCGCCCGGCCAAGGCGTAAACGCTCGCAAGCGATTATAGATCGCAACCGCTGGCAAGGTGAAGTCGACGGCTCCGTCTTCCTTGCGCATCTTTCGACAATACGTAACCAGACTTATATCCTGCTGTTTAAACTGCAGCTCGCCCGCTAGCATCGCCGCCAAGTTCCGGCGCAACAGCGGCACCACGGCCTCGCCCACTTTGACGCGTAACTCGGGGCCTGTATCCTGTTCGCCAATACGAACTTTTTCGAAGTCAGCCACACCGCCAGCATCCATCTCTTTAACGACCTGCATCAGGCCCACGCCCGTCTCGGCGTCGCCAGAGGCCAGCGCGGTCTCTACTGGCGAAGCGCCACGATACTGCGGAAGCAGTGAGCCGTGAAAGTTCAACATGCCATACTGTGCGGCCTCGCGCAGGGACTGCTGCAAGAAATGCCCGTAGGCCATGACCAATGCGACCGCAGTGTGCTGCTCCACCATCCAATCCGCCAGCTCACGCGTGGGCTTCTCTGGTTGTAGCAGTTCGATGCCATGTTCCGTCGCCCAGGCTGCCACGGGATTGGATTGGAGTTTTTTACCGCGGCCCTGACGACGATCCGGTTGCGAGACCACCGCGCGCAACACACACTCACCCACGGCCTCATGCTTTAAATAATTGAGCACAGGTAGACAGATCGCATCCGATCCAAAAAAAACAATATTCGGTAACTCACTCATTGTATTCTAAAAAAGATCTTGTTGGCCGATCGAATCGCGAGCCGCGTCGGTCGAGGAGCTCTGTAAAAACAACCAGTGCAGGCTCAACGAATGCAGGTCTGGCTCTTCATAGAGACGACGCAGCAGTAAAGCAGAAGCGAGCGTATCGTACAGCGCGCAATGATAATGGCGGCGTTTTGCAGGACAATACAGGGCGGCATGTTTATCTAAAGACGTCTGTAAATCAAACAGCACGATCAGATCACCGAGCTTATGGCTGTCAAGTTGCGGATAAATACGACGATACAGATACAAGGTATCCAACCATGGCCCCCAACTAGCGACCGATCGACCCACTTCCGAGAAATCGGGCGAGCTGCGCGGATACGACCAAACGCTACGCAACAGCCCATCTTCCACCGCCGCATTATGTGCACAGAGCGGCCCCGTCGCGCGCAGTTGCGCAAAAAAATCCCACTCTGTATCAAAACGCGCCTGCTCTGCGGCAGCCTGTTCCGAAATGCCGTGCTGCTGACGATCCCGATCACTGATCGTACCAATTGAAGCGCACAGCCGCGTGTAAGTCGCCACGATCTTGGGCCCCGCCAGGGTGACCACGCCATACTCGACAATACCACTCTGGCGGCTGCCTTCAAAATCAATCACATGTATCGGCGTATCAATCACGCAGAGGACGTTGTTCCGAGTGCGCAAGCACGACAAGAACGGATTTCACAAAGTGTAAGATCAGACCGCATCGAACGCTCCAGGTTGAACCACGAATTCGCAGGAATCGTGGGCGAGACACCGGCTGCCATGCCGCTACCAATAGTAGATTAAAATCCCCTGACTCTACGGTTGCCAGAGCATGCATCTCACCCCACATTGCTCGATTTTCAACACGCACTAACAGTCGATATGTCACAACTCACACGCGCCCAAAAAGACGAATTCATTGAATTTATTGCCTACCTTTGCGAAGAGGCCTCCAAAGAGATCCTGCCACACTACGGGCCAGATGTCGAAATCGAGCGAAAGTCCGACAAGACACCAGTAACGCTGGCCGACCAGAATGCCGAGAAACGGATTCGCGAAATCCTTGCCGAGCGCTACCCAGAGCACGGTATCATTGGCGAAGAATATGGCAGCGAGCGAGCCGATGCGGATTTCGTGTGGGTGCTCGACCCAGTTGACGGCACCAAGTCTTTCATTTCCGGCGTGCCGCTGTTCGCGACTTTGATCGCCCTACTGTACAAAGGCCGCCCCGTGATCGGCGCCATCAATCAGCCAGTGCTCAAACAACTCGTGATCGGCGACTGTGAAACCACGACGCTCAACGGTAAGCCTGTCTCTGGACGCGATGCCTGCCCACTGGGCGAAGCAACCCTGTGCACCACCGATCCGATTCGCACCACGCTTTGGCAGAATAATGCCGACTGGACTGCGCTGCCTCCGAAGACCGCACTCTACCGCTCTTGGGGCGATGCAGGTGGCTACATTCTACTCTGCTCGGGCTTCACCGACATCATGTGCGATCCGATGATGGAAATTTGGGACTGTGCGGCGATCATCCCTTGCCTGCAAGGCGCGGGGTTCACCGTAACTGGATGGAAAGGTGGCGACGCGTTCGACGAGCGCTGCATCATCGCAGCCAAAGCGCCGCTGCACGCCGAAGTCATGGCCACGCTTTACCCAAACGGACAGTAGGATTGCATTTGATAAGAATCACGCACACAGTAATCCAGAACCGAATCTGCAGTGTCCTCGATTTTTCAATATGTAAAACAAGCCGCCATCGCGGCCAAGGATTATAACGTCCTCGATTTTTTTCCGCTACGAAAATCACTCTCGGGTTATCGAAACGACTTTAAGGGTCATCTCGTCGGTGATACGCGCGCGGGGTTTAATGTCGCACTGTTGGCATTTCCACAAGGAATGGCCTATGCGTTGATCGCGGGGCTACCGATTCAATACGGAATCTACGGTTCGGCCATCGCGGCGATGGTGGCTCCGATTTTTGCTAAGAGCCACTACATCACCCTGGGGCCGACCAATGCGACTTCGGTCATGCTGCTGAGTGCCTTTGCCAGCCTCGGCATCGTAGGCACTCAAATGCTCAGTCTCGTGCCGTTGTTGATCCTGATGGTGGGCCTATTCATCGTGGTGGGCGCCTATTTTAAGGTGGCCAATTTCGTGCAGTATATTTCGCGCTCAGTGATTACAGGCTACATCACCGCGGCGGCATTGCTTATTATTGCCAATCAAATCCCCAAGGTACTCGGCCTGAACCTAGCAAGCAACGGGGCGACTTTTTACGACTCGCTGACACTGATCGTCTCCTCAATTGACTCCATTCACTGGATCACTGTTGGCATCAGTCTCACCACGATGGTGCTGTATGCCTCGCTCAACCGTTTCGTTAAGACCCTGCCCAACGTCGCGATTTGCCTCATCACACTTTCAGTAGTCACTGCGCTCACCATTGGCCAGGATACAGACGTCGCCTTCCTCTCCGGCATTAACGCCTCAGATTGGTCACTTCAAGCGCCCTCACTATCACTCACAGATATCCAGCTACTCGCCAGCCCAGCTTTGGCCATCGCACTGCTCTGTATCTTAGAAGGTCTATCGATCGGTAAATCACTGGCAGCAAAGACCGGCGCACGGCTAAATGCCAATCAAGCAATGTTCTCTATTGGCATGGCAAATATCGGCTGCGCCTTCTTTTCTGGCATGCCCGCATCTGGCTCGCTGACGCGCTCGTCACTCAGTGCGACTAGCGGAGGCCGCAGCGTGCTGAGCAGCTATATTAGTGGTGTCATTGTTTTCATTGGCGCCTTTGTTCTCGGCCCCTACACACGCTTCATCCCGCAAAGCACACTGGCGGTGCTCGTCATTGCAATCGGCATCTCACTGCTGAACAAGCATGCGATACGGATCGTCACTCGATCCACCAAATCCGATGCCATCGTTTTCGGCACAACTTTTATCAGTGGCCTGCTGATGCCACTCGACAGCGCGATCTACATCGGTGTCGGTATCTCGATTATTCTCTTTCTAAAGAAAGTCGCCCGACCAGAGATGGTTGAGTATGCTTTTAATGACCAAGGCTACCTTGCCGAAGTGGAAACGCCCGAGCAACGCAGCACGCCAGAAGTGTCGATTGTGCACGTCGAAGGTGAGCTGTTCTTCGGTGCGGCTGATCTGTTCCGCGATCAAATGCGTCGTATCTGCGAAGACCCGAACCTTAAAATCGTCGTCCTCAAAATGCGCAATGCGCACCATATGGATGCCACTGCGGTGATGGCACTCGAAGAGCTGCTTCTGTACATGGCCGAGAAACACCGCTACCTCATTCTCAGCGAAGTGAAGGCCGACTTGATTCGTGTCCTCAAAAACTCTGGCCTCTACGATACGATCGAAGCGCGCAACATTTTTACTGACGAGCCCAGCAACCCGACACTTTCGACCGCGAAAGCATTGAAACGGGCCAAAGCACATCTCGGCGATACCGTCGCCAACGTCTCGATCTACATCGATACGGTGCGCGACAAACAGAAAAAAGGCGAACGCGTCTAGGCGATATTAATGGAGATCATTATGGTCCATGGCATTTGGGACAAAGGCACCGTCTATCGACGGATGGCT
>DJBY01000131.1:15924-19766 GCA_002430605.1 Opitutia bacterium UBA5964
GCCGAAAAGCTGAAGGTCTACATCGATCAAACGATCGGCAGCGATGTTCCCTTTGCATTGATCGGCTTTAGTATGGGCACCGTCATCTCACGCTACTATCTGCAAGTTCTCGGTGGAGCCTCACGTGTGAGCCACTTCTTCAGTATCTCCGGACCGCTACACGGCACCTTGACCGCACATTTTTGGCCGGGCAAAGCGAGTCGCGATATGCGCTTTCGAAGCAAGTTGCTGCAACAACTCAATGCAGATACTTCAGCGCTGGAACACACGACGATCCACAGCTACCGAACACCGTTCGACTTGCTAATCATTCCAACACGCAGCTCACACTGGAATATCGCAGCAGATAACCACATCGTGCCGGCGCTCTTTCATCATCGAATGCTGATTCACTGCAAGGTGTCTCAACACATCGCAGAGACGTTAAAATCGTCGGACTAATCCTTTCGCAGGCCGGCCTCGATCTCGGTTTGCTCAACAGAGGCCTCACGCTCACTGAGTTGATTTAATCGATCGATTAAATCATTCTCGACGTTGGCGACATAGCGCAACCGCTCTTCTAGCTCACTCTCGCGCTGCTCCAAATCTATCGCATTATTCCCAACTGGCGCACGCTCACTCTGAAGCGATCCTTGCATCTGCTCAAGTTCCGCCTTCTTCGTCTCGAACTGATCTCGGTCATCTGCAAGCTCCTGCTTGAGCGTTTCAAGCGCAAGCTCCTGCGCCATCAACTTCGCGCCCCTCTCTGTCAGCTCGTCTGTCCGCGTCTCCAGCTCGGCTCGTTGCTCTTTCATTTTTTTACGCTCCGCAAGTAACTCCTGCTCATGAGCCGACAGTTCCGCTCGACGCCTCTCCAACACTTTGCTGTCAGAGCTCGACAGCTTCACCGCACCAGTCGCGGTCGACGCCGCATCACCCCTCGAACCCATTTTAATAAAATAAGGGATCAAAATATTTTTCCACAAGGTCTGCTCAAAACGACTCAAGACGCGCACCTGGCCTTGATCATCGACGAGCGCCACCTTGTTTTTTCCCAACGACTTAATCCGTATCGGATCTTTCAATGCACCTAACATCAGCGCCTTCGAATCGGTCAATTTGTGAGTCGGCGGAACGATTGCAAACATCGCGACATTGACCATCAACAAACTGCTCACAGCAAATGCCGCCGTAGTAATCAATACATTCAAGGTGAAATAATATGCCGCCCACGATACCCCGATCGAGACGAATCCCAGTAACACAGCAGCCATTACGACACGCTTTGCAGAATGCGCCCGATAGCAATGGTCTATCGATTTCTCTAGATTCGCTATAGCACTTTGGGTAGACATCGTAGAAAATACGTTGAGGATATTTGCTACTATTTACCATTAAAATCTGAGACTACTTATATCTGCCAAACCGAAAGCGGTGCAATAAGAAGACGCTCAACGATAACACGAGGAAGAACCCCGGGAACCAACCCAGCGACTCGACAAAAACAGCCTCATCAAGCGCGGCACCACCGCCCTCGACCGCCTGCAAGTGATCGGTTCGAATTGAAACGATCAACCCCGCATACAGCAGCGCAACCGCACCGTAGATGAAATTTGTCGATAGTCCACGAAAGCTCAATACGGTCGCGCGCTGCTCAGACGGGGCCGCTTCGTTCAGGTAGCGACTCACAAAATAACCCGTCATTTGAATGCCCGCATATAGCAGAATCGTGGGTAAAATCCCCCAGAATGGAACCGCCATTGAAAGCCCCATCAGCCCGAGCAATACACCCACACCGACAAACACAAAGTTCTGAGCTGGAGAATATGTATCCGCCAGTATCCGTGCAAACCTCGGCACGAACACCCCCATCAACGCCATGCCCGAACCGATTAAACCATAACTGGCGATCGGCAACTCAATGACCCTCCAATATTCGCTGGCCAATGTCAGAAACTGACGCACCACACTATCCAGAACCATCGCCGCCAAAATCACTCCAAATGGGAAAGCAGTCAGCCAGATCCATTTGCTCGCAGCAACCGACTGCCGCCAAGAGCGCCCCAACGTCGCTCGCACGCTCTCATGCGTCTGAAGCGGTGCTTCCTTCATGCGTAGTGCCATGGCCAACACGATCAGCGACGACAGCAAAGTTAGAAAGATTGGCACCTTAATCAACTGTTCCGACGCCACGACATGCGCAGAGCCGAACAACCGCAGCACCGCATTGACCATCTCGGCATCATAAACAGCTGCCCCGATCATCATCGCAAAGAAAAACGCCAACGACGTATCGCGCTGCACACGCTCAAGCACATGCCCCCAGCGGCGCTCCTGCCCTGCGGCCTTGAGCGAATCATACGCCAGCGCCTCATCCGCACCACTAGCCGCCGCCTCGGCCGCGCCACTCAACACACGATTTAATACAAACAGACCAAACAACACCGCCCCGCCACCAATCGGTGCCACTAGCAGAACCAACATCTCCAACACCATAAAGATGCCAGTCGCGATCAGCAACTTGCGCCGCCCCAAGGTATCGGCCAATGCCCCCGAGGGCACCTCGAGCAGGACAATCGTTGCCGCCCAAATGCCGTTCAAGATGCCGAACTGCTCGAGCGTAAGACCGTAGTCCAAAAAGAGCAGCGCATAGACTGGATAGTAAAAACGCGCCGAGAAAAACATCCGGAACAGTGTAAAAGCGCGCACATTACGCTGCGCGATTTTCTCTAGATCAGAGGCCGCCATTAGATCAACTCGATTTCATTCGAAGAATGTCCAGAGTACTGCAAGTCCAACACTTTGCGTAAGAACAGCTCTCGATGAATCGGCGTCGCTCCATGCGCATGCAAGGCAGCTCGATGCACTGCAGTGCCATAGCCTTTGTGCTGCTCAAAGCCATATTTCGGATACTGTTTAGCCAATCCAAGCAGCACGCGATCCCGCGAAACTTTCGCAGCAATACTCGCCATAGCAATCGCCAGCGATTTGCCATCGCCCTTGACAATGCCGGTGTGCGTATAGGGGAACGGCTTGAGCGGGCGCCCATCAACGATGATCCGCACACCACCCACAGACTCAAACAAAGGTCCATCCGCCGCCACCAATGGCAGCTCCCAGCCCTCTGCGCGCGCCGCCAATCCTTCGATCGCCCGTCGCATCGCGAGCCGATTGGCCCCTAAGATATTGAGTTCGGCAATCTCTTGCACCGAGCTCGAAGCGACTTCGAAGTCTAGTAAGCCTTGATCGCGCAACTGTTCAATAATGGCTAATTGAGCCGCCCGCGCCTGCGCACTCAATTGCTTCGAATCATTAATCGCAGTGCTGACCTCAACCGCCTCCTTCGAGTCAAAAAAGTCACGCGTCAATACACACACGCCAGCGGTCACTGGCCCCGCCAGGCAACCACGCCCCGCCTCATCGATCCCGATCAACCGATCGACGGACTGCAGTTGCGTGAAATCATGTTGTTGTAGTTTATTCATCCTCTTGGCTAATGCCGCCAGTCTTAAACTGGCTACACAAATCGAAGTTTGATTCCACTCAGAACCAATATAATCCATATTGGAGAGCACTCATCATCGATCAATACGATTCCGTAAATAAAAAATCAAAAGAAACAAAATTTCGCTCATCATTTGCCCTGCCGATCCCTTACTGTATGTTTCTAACGAATTCAGCCCCGAACGCTGAGCAGACGCTTTCAGCATCCCACACCCGAACGACACTGTGAACTTATCGCGCATTTCCTTAGTTTTTAGCTGTGTGCTTCTCGTTTTAATCACAACGATGGCACGCCGTCACAAAGATGCGCCAACATCAAACGCCCCCACATCTGACATCGCTCAGATTAAGCCAGCAGT
>DJBY01000131.1:19956-44694 GCA_002430605.1 Opitutia bacterium UBA5964
TGGCCAATCACAGTCATCCAGCACCTCAAAGCGGAGCATATAAACCGCGATAAAGCGATTGACCATATTGTACGAGCCACACGATTTGAAGACTTCGCGGCGCTCTCAATCGAATCAACGGAACGGCTGATTCGATACACTCAAAACGTCCTTTCTCAGCCAGCGGAGAAAATCCCCCATCTCTGCTGGGGCCACGACACGTCAGACGCATACCGTCGCAGCTTCGAGGGCGTGCGCTTTCTCGCACTCGCAGACAGCGGCAATACCAACATTCCACAACCGATCTTTCAAGGTGATGCGCGCTGGATCTTCACCGCGACTGACGGATTCACCGGTAGCTCTGGAACTCCAGTCACCATCACTTGGAGTTTCGTACCCGATGGCACTTCTGTCCCTGATGGCGGATCTGATGCGAATGGCGATACCACCCGCGCGAGCGATCTCATCGCGAAACTGAATGCGGCATACGGAGGCCCAACCACTACAAACGATTTAACCACAGCTCCTTGGTTCGAGATGTTTGAGACTTCTTTCAATTTTTGGGAAGCAACCACTGGCAATATCTACATCTACGAACCAAATGATGACGCCGCTCCAATGTTGGATTTCGATCGTGGAGCAATCGGCACACGTGGAGATGTGCGGATCGGAGGCACTCGAATTGACGGCAATGGCGGCACACTTGCTTTTAACTATTTTCCAGATGCAGGCGACATGGTCATAGATAGCGCAGATTCCACGAACTTAGGGGTTGGGCAACAGGCAACACTCAGGAATGTGATTACTCACGAACATGGGCATGGCCTCGGGCTCGGCCATGTTTGCCCAATCAATCAAACCAAACTCATGGAGCCTTTTCTCTCCACCGCATTTATCGGGCCACAATTCGACGACATTCTCACCATCCAAGAACTTTACGGGGATCCACTCGAGCGCCAAGCCAGCAACAAAAACAACAACACGGCACTCACAGCTCGAAACTTAGGCGAATTAAATACGACTTTCAACGCCAGTGAGCTCTCAATCGCCAACGCGAACGACTCCGACATTTTCCGCTTTCAACTCACTCAGGCAAAAACGCTTAATCTGACAGTCACGCCGACAAACACCCCAGCCTACCTTGAAGGCAGTCAGAACTCCAATGGCTCCTGTAGCACGGGCACACTTTTTGATCCACAAACTCGACAAGACTTAATCTTGCGGGTGCTAGATGCTGACGGCACGACCGTGATCGCCAGCTCAAACGCTGCTCAAATTGGAGACGCAGAAAGCATCCTCAGCTTAGCACTTAGAGATACAGGTCAAAACTACTATATCGAGGTCACAGGCGGAGGCCAAAACAGTGGCTCAGTAAACAACGCCCAATTATATTCACTCGAAATCGCACTCGAAGAACTCAATTCGATTCAGATCAATGACTTCACCATCACTGCAGAAGCGTGTTCACCTGCAAATGGAGCAGCCGATCCGGACGAACTCATCACCGTTCAAGTCACAGTCGAAAACAACGCGACCGAAACGGTCGAAAATAGTAACATCACACTCAGTGGCAGTGCCAATCTAAACATCATTGGCAGCGCCACACAGGACTTGCCTAGCCTCCTCGCAAACAGTTCAACCACAGTCACCTACCAATTCTCATTGTCAGGCGCTTGCGGGGACACCGAAACCATTTCTTTTCAAGTCAACACCGACTCAAATACCGCTCAAACGACTCACGAATTAACTTTAGGAATCGAGGAGACTTTCTATACCGAAGATTTCAACTCTACTGCTCTAAATACAATCCCGTCTGGATACAGCGAATCTTCCGCCCTCGTGGCCGCAAAATGGCGCACTGTCAATGCAACGAGTCCCACTGGCTCAAACGCGGTCTTTGCCCCTGGAAAGACTGACTCCGACAGCGTCAACTCAGCCTACCTCGAATCCCCAACGATCAACTCCATCATAGCACATACGCAACTCCTCTTTGACCACAGCTACAACACCGAAGAAAGCTATGATGGCGGCGTACTTGAAATCTCGATCGACAGCGGTAGCAGCTGGCAAGAGTGGACCGCAGCTGGAGGCACATACACTCAATATGGTTACAGTGAAACGATCGCTTTAGACGTAGGAAATCCATTAGCGGGACAATCTGCCTGGACGGGAGATTCAGGTGGCCTAGTGACTACGATTGCTCAATTCCCTCCAAATACCGAGGGCCAAAATGTGCAGCTACGCTGGCACATGAGTAATGACCAACAGCTGCAAAGTGCGGGCTGGTTCATAGATAACATTCGCATCATCCGACCCGCCTGCTGTGTGATAACGATCCCGACCCTCAACCTTACCGCGATCGACAGTATCGCAAGTGAGCAAGACCCCGCAGACGCTGCGCAATTCGTAATCACCGCCGACAGCACGCCGACCTCAAGCCTTTCAATTTCTTACACACTCGCAGGCACAGCCACCTCAGGCAGCGACTTCGTCGCCCTCGCTGGCAGTGCGACCATCAATGCAGGCGAGAGTATCGCGACCATACCAGTCACTGCCATCACCGACGCCAACGTAGAAGGAGACGAGACACTCACCTTAACACTCTCACCTTCGGTCAATTACGGCATCAACATCGCGTCCGCAGATATCACGATCAAAGACCTCCCCTTCGATGCATTTCGCTTTGAAAACTTCGGCACTGAATCCCTCAATATCGCCGACGATGCCGACTTCGATTTCGATGGTGTGCCGAATCTAATCGAGTATGCCTTCGGCCTAGATCCGACCAATCAGGATACACCACCGTTCAGCTTAAGTGTGCAACAATCAGAGGGTACTAGTCTAGTGCTGACATACGACGAAGACACCACACTGGATGACATCGAGTATATCGTCGAAACCAGTCCGAGCCTCAGCCCTGCATCATGGACAATCGTTGGCGTAACGATCAACTCCGGTATTATAACAGACGGATTAGAGGCTAAGACTGCTTCGGTAGAGATTAGTGATCAAGCGCGATTCATACGTATTCGAATCAACAGAACGGCTCCGTAGAGCGCGGCGCTTACTTCAACAGTTTTGAGCTATGGGGATGCAGCGTAGGCCTGGTTTAGTCCAATTGAATGAGTCCACTACGCATACAGAAGGCTTAGGACGTGACCCATACGGAGAAAGTCCGATACTTTATATCGATCCCATACTCTGATGCCAAAATGCAATCCTCCCGACTGAGATGAGCTTGCAAAGCTGATTAAATCCAATCTCACTATACTTGATTTTGGCTTGTTCACCTTCGATTTTCTTGGTTCCAAACCACCCAAATCCAAGCAACTTTTTAATTTAAATGACTATCCTTTGAGGATGGCTATGAATTAATTTATTCAGAAAACTCATCGATATATTTGTCACTGATAAACTAGTGGCTAGCATACCTTTTTTTTCGCACCAATTAACATTCATCAAACCAAAGAAATATATGTCAGATATCAGCAAGTGCCCAGTCATGGGCGGCTCCCGCGCCCATAATGCGACTGCAACCTCATCCAACGAGCAATGGTGGCCGAACCAGCTCAACCTGAGAATGCTGCGCCAGCACTCCAGCTTGTCAGACCCCATGGGGAACGACTTTGATTACGTCGAAGAATTTAAGACACTCGATCTGGACGCCTTAATCAAAGACCTAGAAGCGCTGATGACAGACTCCCAAGCTTGGTGGCCTGCAGACTATGGCCACTACGGCCCGTTTTTCATTCGCATGGCATGGCACAGTGCCGGCACCTATCGGATCGCCGACGGCCGTGGCGGAGCGATTACTGGATCACAGCGCTTCGCGCCTCTCAACAGCTGGCCTGACAACGTCAACCTCGACAAAGCGCGCCGCCTACTGTGGCCGATCAAGCAAAAGTATGGCCGCAAAATTTCATGGGCCGATCTGATGATACTCGCTGGCAATTGTGCGCTGGAAACCATGGGATTCAAGACTTGTGGTTTTTCTGGCGGCCGAGCCGACGTCTGGGAGCCCGGTGAAGATATCTATTGGGGACCCGAAGGTGAATGGCTCGCGGATGAACGCTACAGTGGAGATCGAGAGCTCGAAAATCCACTCGGTGCGGTGCAAATGGGCCTCATTTATGTGAATCCTGAAGGCCCGAATGGCAAACCCGACCCACTCGCGTCCGCCAGAGACATTCGCGACACTTTCGGCCGCATGGCGATGAATGATGAAGAGACCGTCGCGCTGATTGCTGGCGGACACACCTTCGGCAAAGCGCACGGCGCGGCCAATCCCGATCAACACGTCGGCCCCGAACCAGAAGCCGCCAGCATCGAGGAACAAGGCCTCGGCTGGAAAAATAGCTTTGGCAGCGGCAATGCTGGCGACACCATCAGCAGCGGCTTAGAAGGTGCCTGGAATGCGACTCCCACAAAATGGGACAACAGCTACCTCGATACGCTATTCGCGTTCGACTGGGTGCAGACCAAGAGCCCTGCCGGAGCCACACAATGGGTGCCCGCGGATGGCGCCGCCGCCAACTCTGTACCTGACGCACACGATCCGTCGAAGCGCCATGCACCGATCATGTTCACCTCAGACCTCGCGCTGAAGATGGACCCGATCTATGCCCCCATCACCAAACGCTTCCAGGAGAACCCAGACGAATTTGCCACCGCCTTCGCCAAAGCATGGTTCAAATTAACCCACCGCGACATGGGTCCGATCACTCGTTATGTGGGGCCGCAAGTACCAGCGACTACAGAGCTCTGGCAGGACCCGATTCCTGCCGTAGACCATCCATTCATCGACGCGCAAGACATCTCAGCGCTGAAAGCCACGCTACTCTGCGCTGGTCTATCCATTGCAGAACTAGTCAGTACCGCATGGGCAGCAGCAGCTTCCTTCCGCAACTCTGATAAACGCGGCGGTGCCAACGGCGCACGGATCCGTCTCGCCCCGCAAAAGGACTGGGCAGCGAACAACCCCGAGGCACTCGCGAAGACGCTACCAATTCTAGAGCGTATTCAAGCCGACTTCAACGGCGCGCAGTCAGGCGGCAAACGCGTATCGCTGGCCGATCTTATCGTACTAGGTGGTTGCGCAGCAGTGGAGCAAGCTGCCAAAGCTGCTGGCAGTACAATCGAAGTGCCATTCACCCCTGGCCGGATGGATGCCACTCAGGAAGACACAGACATCGAGTCGTTTGCAGCGCTTGAGCCTAAAGCTGACGGATTCCGCAATTATCAACAAGCCGAGATCAAGACACCCGCCGAAGCACTCCTGGTCGACAAGGCGCAACTGATGACGCTGACCGCACCCGAAATGACGGTACTGGTCGGCGGCATGCGTGTGCTAAATGCGAACACCGCGCAGTCACCGCTCGGCGTGTTCACCAAACGTCCTGAGACCTTAACGAATGACTTTTTCGTGAACCTGCTCGACATGAACATCGAGTGGAAAGTCTCGCCCCGTTGCGCACACTTCTACGAAGGCAAGGCACACGGCGGCAACGAAACGCAGTGGATGGCCTCCGCAGTGGATCTCGTCTTCGGCTCAAACTCCGAACTACGCGCCATCGCTGAGGTCTATGCCTCCAACGATGCCCAGCAAACCTTCGTCGAAGACTTCGTCGCCGCGTGGGTCAAAGTCATGAACCTAGATCGCTTCGATCTAACCGCCTAATTACAGTCAATTGAGTTAACAAAGCCCCGTCCAATCGACGGGGCTTTTTGATGTGTAAAGAGAAGCACTGACCTCTGTTTTCTGCCCTCTGTCTTTTGAATCAAAATTTCGACCATGCGGGCTTCTTCGGTGGCTCGAGGCCTTGCGCTTCGTAGGCGGTTTTAAAGTGCATCTTGGCATAGCCGGCCAATTCGCCCGCCCCCTTCACCGCGACGATCTTCTTGGCCTGCTCGAGTACCTTCGCGCTCGCGCCCTTCATCAGTGGCTCGCCCAGGATCGGCTGCAATTCATCCGACAGTCGCTTCATTTCACGCACATACATCGCACGCGCGATGATCGATGCGGCCGCCACGACGGGGTCGGACTCCGCCTTGGTGCGGCTGACTAATTTGAAATCTTTACGGTCGGCCACATAGGCATCCACTAGGGGCAGCTTAGTAAATTGGTCCAGCAGCCCCCACGGCGCCGGACGCTTATCCAGCGCTTCATTGAGCCCACGGCCATGATACCATGCCAACAGCTTGTTCAAATTACTGCCAAACTTTTTATATAAATGGTTATACTTCGTCATCCGTGCAAAAGCGGTCGCGATCACCACGCCCTTGGTTTGGCGAATCACCTTATCCAGCTTCAAAATGGTGTTGTCGGTAATCTTCTTACTATCGCACACGCCCGCCTCGATCCAGTCGCGCACCATGCCCTCGTCGGCCACCACACAAGCGACAACCAACGGACCGAATAAATCGCCTTTACCACTTTCATCACAGCCGGCATGCAGCGTGAACCACTCGGGATTATGCACATCGTCATAGCCGAGTCGTGCCTCGCCGGTGATTTCTGCTTCAAGGACATCACGCACAAAGTCTTCGGTCTTCTTGCCCTGCACCACCAGCTTGCCGCTCTGATAGCCGACTACATTGACCCCGTCGCCCTTGAACGCGAACTGCGAGTAAGCCACGTCGTAATGCGCCCACTTTCCCGCAGGCGCGGAATCCAACTGTTCCCCCAGATGCTCTAGCTGCTCTTGAGTCAGCTTGATCGTATAGATCTTTTTAACTTTTGGACCTTCGTCCTCCGTCTTAGATGTCTTCTTTTTCGGCATGGTGATATAAACCAGAAACGAGAAAGTAAAATCTGCCTCAAAGCAACGCTCGATCAGCAGAACGCATCATTCAGAGTTCGACCTCTGCGCAGAGTTTCTCACTTTGTTACCTCAGCTGCCCAAAGGGCCGCGCTTGTTGTTTCACTTGCCCAAAGGTTACCCAGTTCAGTCACCCTCCACTACGTTCCGGGCAAATCGTTCCGATTTACCATATTCGTGCCTCGTCACACTTTCTCACCTTCATACTTTCATACCTTTATACTTTCCCAGAAATGTCACTGCTCTCACAACCCGAAGCCTTTCAGCAGGCACTCGCCGACTGGTATGCCATCGCCCAGCGGCCACTGCCTTGGCGCACCGCCCCCTCGCTGTACAAGACCGTGGTGTCCGAGCTCATGGCACAGCAGACGCAGATCAAAACGATGCTGCCCTACTTCGACCGCTGGTTGAAACGCTTCCCCGACTTTCAAGCACTGGCCGACGCACCCAGCGAAGACGTGCTCAAGCACTGGGAAGGCCTCGGCTACTACAGCCGCGCCCGCAATCTACACAAGCTCGCCCAAGAATACGTCGCGCTCGATCCCAAACCCAGCATCGCCAAAGAGTGGCAAGCCCTGCCCGGCATCGGCCCCTACACCTCCGCGGCGATTAGCTCGATCGCACAAAACTTCCCCGCAGCAGTCGTGGACGGCAATGTCGTGCGTATTCTCGCCCGCCTGACCAACGACGCACGCGCATTCAAAAACAACGGCGAGGCGGTCAAAGCTTTCACCCCCACTGCCGATGCCGTGCTCAACACGAAAACACCCGGCGACCACAACCAAGCGATGATGGAGCTCGGCGCCACGGTTTGCCAGAAAGGTAACCCACTCTGCACCGTCTGTCCCGTCGTGCAGTTTTGCGCCAGTGCTGCCCAAGGCACGACCGAAGGCATCCCCAACATTCAGCGCAAAGCCATCGTCCAAGTCCAGATCGACCGCCTCTGGATCGTCCACGACGGCAAGCTGCTGCTGCACCGCATCGCCGACGACGCCAGACAGCTCGCTGGCCAATACGAACTCCCCGCCACCACGCATTTTGCTACAAAGCCCAAACTCGGCAAAGCCCTCGCCACCAAGAGCCGCGGCATCACCAACAAGCGCATCAAAGAAACCATCTACCCACTCAAGCCCTCAAGTCTCAGCTCTCAGCCCTCCGAGCTCCACTGGATTGCGCTCGATCAGCTCGACCGCATCACCCTCTCCGGCCCCCATCGGCGTTGGACTAAGGAGCTGCTAAAAGCTCACTCAGCAGCATCCTAGCTCTGCGCCTCCGCGCCTCTGCGCGAAAAAAGTAGCACCTAGGAATGCACGAATTTATCTCGCGCAGAGGCGCGGGGGCGCAGAGTTTTTTACAATGGATGAAAATACAATAGGAACACTGCTGATAGAAGCCGCTATTGAAGTCCACCGTGAGCTTGGTCCAGCACTTCTAGAATCCGTTTACGAAGCGGCCCTAGCCTACGAATTAGAGCAACGCGGCCTAAAGGTAGCGCGACAAATTCCAGTTCCCCTCAATTATAAGGGCATTCATTTTGACGAAGGTTTCCGAGCAGACTTGATCATCGAAGATAAAGTCATCGCAGAACTCAAGTCTGTCGAGAAGGTCACGCCAGCACACAAAAAACAAACTCAGACCTACCTTCGTCTCACAGGCAAGAAACTTGGATATTTATTGAATTTTGGAGGCGAAGTGATGAAAACAGGAATCACACGCTGCGTAAACGGCCTCCCAGAATAAAGCTCTGCGCCTCTGCGCGAAAACAACAGAACCTAAGGATGCACAATTTATCTCGCGCAGAGGCGCTAAGGCGCTGAGATAAACCCTTCGTTTTTTTATTCAACACGATCTTCCAACAAGCCACTCTTTTCACGTGCCAAAACTGATACCAAAGCGCCTCGGCGTCGATAGCGACTTGTCGCACGCCACTATTTATAAGCCTGAAATCCTTGCGCCTGCGGGGGATTGGGAGTGCGCGCGCGCTGCAGTCGAGAATGGCGCGGATGCCATTTTCTTTGGCTTGGATCGCTTCAATGCCCGCATGCGTGGTAAGAACTTCACCCAAGCAGATCTGCCCGACCTCATGGCTTACCTGCATGAGCGCGGGGTGCGTGGCTACGTGACTTTCAACACACTGGTCTTTTCCGACGAGCTCGAAGACGCCGAAAGCTTCCTGCGCTCGATCATCAGCTCTGGCGTCGATGCCGCCATCGTGCAAGACGTCGGCATTTGCCAACTCATTCGCAAGCTCTCGCCCGACTTCCCGATCCATGCCTCCACGCAAATGAGTATCACCAGCGAAGCGGGTGTGCACTTTGCCGAAGAGCTCGGTGCCAGTGTCGTGGTGCTGGCGCGTGAATGTTCACTCAATGAGATCAACGCGATCAAAGAAAAGACGCTCAAAAAGGGCCTCGACATGCCACTGGAAATTTTCGTCCACGGCGCACTGTGCGTAGCCTACTCTGGACAATGCCTGACCAGTGAAGCACTCGGCGGACGCTCAGCCAATCGCGGCGAATGTGCACAAGCCTGCCGCATGCCTTACGACTTGTTCAGCGACGGCAAAGCAATCGACCTCGGCAATCAACGCTACTTACTCAGCCCGCAGGATCTCGCGGGACTCGATGCGATGGAGGGCATCATCGACGCTGGGGTCGCGAGTCTCAAAATTGAAGGCCGCCTCAAAGCACCCGAATATGTCGCCGCCACGACCAGCGTCTACCGCAAGGCGCTCGATGCGGCATGGAATAAACGCTATCCCGAACAAGCCACAGCACTTGCACCGTTTAGTGAAAAAGACGGCCGTTACGCCTTGGAAATGACTTTCTCTCGTGGCCTCACCACTGGTTGGCTAGAAGGCATCGACAATCAAAAATTAGTGCATGCGCGCTTCGGCAAAAAGCGCGGTCTACGCCTCGGTGTGGTCGAGCGCATTGAGCGTGATGGGATCTGGCTGGTTCTCGATGATGAGGTCAAAGCCGGCGATGGTGTGGTCTTAGATCGCGGCCGCCCTGACGAACGCGAGGAAGGCGGACGTATCACTTCAGTGGATACCGAAAACGGCCGCAGCTTTATTCGTTTCCTCAGAGACTCGATCAATTGGCAACGCGTGACAGCCGGCGACACCGTTTATAAGACCTCCGACCCTGCGCTCGACAAGGCACTGCGCCAAAGCTTCGAAGTCGAGCAGCCGAACTACAAGCGGCCGATCACCGCCACCGTCCGCGGTCAGATTGGCCAGCCACTGGTACTCTCGCTGCAAGACGAAGAAGGCCGCGTCGTGCAAGTTGAGTCCAACCAAGCGATCGAAGCCGCACACAAGCGCCCCACCGACGAAGCGGCACTGTCCAAGCAACTTGGTCGCCTCGGCAGCAGCGCCTTTCGTCTCGAAGCGTTGGACAACCAACTCGCGGACGGCTGTATGATCCCAGCCTCGACGCTCAATCAGCTACGTCGCGATGCCGTCGACCAACTGGTCGCGCTGCGCGCACAACCACTGCGCTGGCAACTAACAGAAAACAGAGAGCTGAAGGGGGAGAAGGGAGACCTGAGAACAGAAGCCTCGTCACTCACCTCCAGTTCTAACTCCTCAGATCTCCCACCTCACTCCTCAGGTCTCAAATCTCCCCCAGGCCCGCTGGCTGAACCACAGCTGGAGGGTTGCGCTCAGTCGCAACCGAACCCTACGCAAGGCGGCAATGACGGAGCATTGCCCTCCAGCCCTTATTTGATCCCCTACGTACGCAACTGGGAGCAGTTCGACGTAGCGCTGACACTGCCGTACGCCGAGATCTACATCGAGTTGGAAGATCCGCGTAAATATGCCGAAGCTGTGCAGCGTGCACGCGAGGCTGAGCAACAAGATGGCCGCGCGCGCAGCATTTGGGTGGCGCCACCACGTATGTTCAAAACCGGCGAGGATTTCATTACCAAACAATTGCTGAAATGCGGCGCCGATGGCTTCCTCGCCCGCAACCACGAACACCTCACCGCGCTTTCGCAGCATCGCATGCGCGGCGATTTCTCGCTCAACGTCGCGAATCATCTAACGGCGAATTACTTAATTGATCATTGGAAGTTGGAGCGCCTCACCGCCTCTTACGATCTCAACACCACCCAGATCGACGCGTTACTGCGCAACTCGCAGCCCGGCTGGTTTGAAATCACCCTGCACCAGCACATGCCGATGTTTCACATGGAGCACTGTGTGTTCTGCGCGTTCCTCTCCGAAGGTAAGGACTTCCGCGACTGCGGTCGCCCCTGCGATACCCAACAGGTGCAACTCAAAGACCGCGTCGGCGCACTGCACCCATTGAAAGCCGATGCCGGCTGTCGTAACACCTTGTTTAACTCCAAAGCGCAAACTGGCGCAGACTTTGCCCATGACATGGCAAAGAATGGTGCTGCCGCATTCCGTATCGAATTCCTCAACGAAAGCGGCGACGAAGTGCGCCGCACAATGGAAAACTACGACGCGCTACTACGCGGAGAAATGGATGCCGAAACGCTCTGGAAAGAACTCAAACTGATCAACCAACTAGGCGTCACACGCGGCACACTGACTCGATAACACACGCACACTTGCCGTGTCATCTCCGAAGGTCTAGCGACTGAAGGCCAATGCCCAATCCGCTTGTTTGAAGCCGACGAGCCCGAAGCCGTCCGCCAATAAAAAAGGGCGCTTGACCAGATTACCGCGACTCGCGAGTAACTCCAGCGCATCGTCGCCCGCCATGGTCGGCAATTTGTCTTTCATCTTCAGCTCTCGATAATCGCCACCGGCAGTATTGAACAACTTACCCAACTCCGCGGCTTGATAGCCGAGCATTTGTCGCAGCTCTGCAACACTCGGCGGGGTGTCTCGAATCGCAACTTGCTCAAAGGCAATACCCTGCTCGCTCAGCCATTTGGTGGCTTTTTTACAGCTGCCGCAGTTTTTGTAGGTGTACACTTTCATAGCCATGCAGACTGAAGACACACACCCGACCAGTGCAAGCCTCGGCGACACAGATTTGAGTCAGAATCCCGACCTCAATAGTCGCAGCCTAAAGTTCGATTGCAGGATCTTCGAAATTTGCAACGACCCAGAGGTCGTCCTTCACGACTCAGCTTACCTGATGCTTCAAGCGCGCTGCTCATCCTCAAAGGGAAAGTTAGCATCCTACTGAGTGCTATTGCTCAGTCGTAAAAAGCCCCGAAGCCATCAACTCAGGCACGATTTCCGCCAAACCCTGACGAGGATACTCTTGTTCGGCTCCAGTTGAAAAATCACGTACCTTGACCACGCCCTTCTCGATTTCGTCCGTGCCATAGATCAGCGCAAATCGCGCGCCCTTCAGGTTGGCATCTTTAAACTGCTTGCCGAAACCCTGATCTTTCAACGGATAATCAACGCGATAGCCCATCGAGCGCAGTAAGGCCGCATCGCCCAAGGCCGCATCGCGCGCCTCCGCACCACCGATAATGGCAATAAAGTCGGGGCTATCCACATAAGTTGCCAAGAGCTTCTTTGATTCGAGAAGATCCGCCAAAGTCACATCGCCCATCGCAAAACCAACCGCAGGCATTTCCGGCCCACCTAGTTTTTTGACCAATGCGTCGTAACGCCCACCCCCAGCAAGGGCGCGCCCTTCGCCACTGGCCTCAAATGCCTCAAACACAAAACCAGTGTAATACGCCAGACCACGGACGATGCCTAGATCAATTTGAATAAAGTCGCCAGCACCGGAACTCCGCAGACCACTCAATAAGGCCTGCCAATCCGCGAGGCGCTGCTGCGCCTGTTCAGCCAGATCGCCCTCAAGCGGTAAATTAAGAATATACGCCGACAGGCTGTCAAAATCACGAATCGCAATAACTTCTTCCACACGAGTGAGAAAGGCCTCAGCCTCCTCGCCCAGTACTTCAGTCAGCTTCGCCACTGCTTTCACGCGATCGGTGCGCTCGAGCTTATCAATAATAGCCAGCACCGCCGCGCTACCCGCTTGGTCGAGTCCTTCGGCCGCCAGCATCAGCAACCACAGATCACGATCACTCAGGCGCACTTTAAAGTCCTTCGAATCGAGCCCAAACGCGCGCAATGCCTGGACCAACAGTGCAATCAGCTCGGCATCGGCAGCAGGGCCCGCTTCACCAAAAATATCGACATTGAATTGATAGAACGCCCGCAAACGCCCCTTCTGAGGTTTCTCGTAGCGATAGTGTTCACCAATATTAAACCACTTGATGGGCCGTTTCAGGCTATTCGCCTTGGCACCGATCAAACGCGCCAACGACGGAGTCATCTCTGGACGCAGCGCCACCGCACGGCCTCCACGGTCTTCAAAGTTAAACAACTGCCCGACGATCTCCTCGCCCGACTTCTCGATATACAGCTCCAGAGGCTCTAGCACCGGCGCATCATACTCCTGAAAGTTAAACGCACGCGCGACGTGTCGCCACTGGCCGAAGATATGATTCCGGCGGGCACACGCATCTGGATAGAATTCCCGAAAACCGGGTAATGACTGAAACTGCATGGCAGAAGCCCTCGAACTGTGAATATACGGACGAACAGCGACCGTTTTAAAGCGAATCGACGTCCAAATCCTTGAGCTTTGCCTTCAATTCTTTGCCCGCTTTGAACTTAATTACGGCACGCGTAGGAATGACGACGTCGGTTTCAGGCTTGTTCGGATTGCGACCAATGCGTGATTTACGCACCTGCACCTCGAAGACACCAAAATTGCGGAGCTCCACGTTGCGCCCTTCACTGAGGGCGGTGGCAATGGCATCGAGTGTTAATTGCACGGACTCACGCACTTCTTTTTGTGCAAAGTTGGTTTTCTCGTAGATATCTAAGACGATATCGCGTTTAGTAAGGTTGTTGGACATGCTATAAATGCTTTGAAAACTTGATGATACGAAAAACGAAAGTTATTGTTAGTTCGATACTTCTGATCGAAAATAGGCTGTCAAACTAGAAAACATGAGCGATAAAGAACCACCCAACCCTTTTGAAGAAATTCAACGTCAACTGAACGAGTTATTTAAAGATTCAAATATCAAGGTGTCGACTCATACCTTCAATGAATCTGATATTTTCGACGACGCCGGCGTTCCGGATGGCGGCGAAGCCAGTCTGCATAAGGCAGTCAGCGCGACGGACCCACTTGAAAAAATTCGCCAATTCCACCTCAAGCCGAAAGAGATCAGAGACTATTTGAACCGATTTGTTATTCGTCAAGACGACGCAAAAAAAGTACTTTCGGTGGCTATTTGCGATCATTATAACCACGTTCGCCAGAGTTTATCTGGAAAAAAAACCTTGGCGAAGGAATATAGTAAGCAAAATATTTTACTACTCGGACCGACTGGAGTGGGTAAAACCTACTTGATTAAGAACATCGCTCGACTGATCGGTGTGCCATTCGTGAAGGCAGATGCCACCAAATTTTCGGAAACTGGTTATGTCGGCTCAGATGTCGAAGATCTGGTGCGCGACCTAGTCAAAGCTGCGGATGGCAATATCGAGTTGGCCGAGCACGGCATCATCTTCGTCGATGAGATCGATAAAATCGCCAGCGAGGCAGGTGCGGGAGGCCGCGATGTCTCTGGGCGCGGCGTGCAGATTAACCTACTCAAACTGATGGAGGAGACTGAGGTCAACCTATTCAGCCCGACCGATATGATGGCGCAAATGCAAGCGGCGATGGAGATCCAGCGTGGCAAAGCACCACAGCGAAAGTCCATCAACACCGGCAATATCCTCTTCATCGTCAGCGGCGCATTCGACAAGCTCTCCGAATCCATCAAAAAGCGACTCACCAAAAGCCAAATGGGCTTTGGCGCGGCTCAACAGAATAATGACGAAGACCTCTCCAGCTATCTGCGCTATGCCGAGACGACCGACTTCACCAAATATGGATTCGAGCCTGAGTTTATTGGCCGCGTGCCGGTACGCGTGGCCTGCCGCGCCCTCTCCTCGCAAGACCTAGCACACATCTTGACCACCTCGGAAGGCAGTATTCTCAATCAATACTACGATGATTTTCGCGGCTATGGAATCACTTTCAATATTACCGCGGAAGCGATCCTCGCCATTGCTGAAAAGGCCAGCACCGAAGGCACTGGCGCCCGCGGGCTAATGACAGTGCTGGAGCGCCTGTTCCGTGATTTCAAGTTTGAGCTGCCCTCCAGTGCGATTAAAAGCTTCGATGTGACCGCCGACATGGTCGAAGATCCGCTGCCCACCCTCACCGCGCTCAAAGAGGAGAGCGCACATCTGCAACAGGATGTCTGGCGAGCCGACATCAAACGCTTTGCCGGTGGATTTGAGAAGATGCATGGCTTCACGCTAGAGTTTAAACCGCTGGCCGAAGACGCACTAATTAAAGCAGCGCTGGAAAGCGGCCGCAGTATACAGTCACTGTGCGAAGAAAAATTCAATGAATTCGAGCATGGCCTCAATATTATCCATCGGAATAGCGGCCAAACAGTTTTCAGGCTTGGCAAGCTCGCGATACAAGACCCCGATAAGGAACTCTCAAAATGGGTGGTGCGCAGCATCGAAAGCTTGAAGAATGATCCCTAATGACTCAGACAGACCTATAAACTAATGGTTGCTTCAGCCGCCCCAAGGGCGCCCACTCCGCCCCGCTCCGAGGCATGTCGTTTCCATCCATCATCTTCGCGCGACTCGCGCTAATTCTTAATTCTTAATTTGATTCCCTATGCCTGAAGGAAAAGCAGTCAGCCAAATGTTTGCCGGTATCGCCGGACGCTACGATGTGGCCAATCACCTCCTAAGTGGAGGCATCGATTTCTATTGGAGACGCGTACTCACCAATATGGTCAAAGTACATGCCCCAAAAGACGTAGTCGATCTCGCCACCGGTAGCGGTGATGTCGCCTTCAAGCTCAGAGATCGCCTCGGCTCGACGGTTGCCGTCAAGGGCCTCGACTTCTGCGAGCCGATGCTAGAGGTGGCACGACGCAAGAAGACACAGCACGCGGCCTACTCCGATATCGAGTTTAACTTTGGCGACTGCATGGATCTGCCCTTGGCCGATGCGTGCGTAGATGCGGTGACGATCTCGTTCGGGGTGCGCAACTTCGAAGACCGTCAACGTGGTCTGAAAGAAATCCTTCGCGTACTACGCCCGGGCGGCCGACTCTTCGTGCTGGAATTTTCACAACCAGATCGCTGGTTCCGTCCATTCTACTACCTATATCTAAAGTATATTCTACCACTCGTAGCAGGTATCGCGACCGGTGATAAAAGTGCTTATGACTATCTAGCAGGAACCATAGAAAACTTTCCGACCAAACAAGCGCTGGCCGAACAACTCAAGCTGGCAGGCTACGAGTCGGTGAATGCCACTGGGCTGACTTTCTCGATCGTGGCAATTCACGAAGCGCAGAAACGGTAACCACAGGAGTGAGGGCGACTCGCCCTCGTTTTCATCGCCGTTGGAGCCATGTGGGTGAGTCGCCCACGCTCCTATTACCAATCAATCACGCAGTACAGCGGGCTAAAAAACTAGTAGCCTTTTTGGCGCAGCACATCCTGCAGTTGATCCTGGAAATCCTGCAGATCTTCAGGATTCGGGCGGTAATCAGGATCATCACCTGGAATTAATCCCAGCTGACCGGTGCTAGATAGCTGCCAGCCGAGCTTAACGCCGTCGGTAAAGACGACTGAGCCATTCACCAATGCGCCGGGTCGCGGAATCGCATCCACATCAATTGTCACACCAGTTGGCTGAGTCTCCACAACTTCAGGCGCTTCGGCCTGCGGGTCGACACCATCAGTCGCTTCAGGTTCTGGCTCTGCAAAAACAATGTCCAAATCATCGACAAGAAAGCGCACATCCATGTAGGTCATTGAGATTGAGAACTCCTCGCGCAGTAAACCCTGCACCTCAGCGAGTGACTTGCCATCGGCAATCCAAGTGGAAACGGTAGTTTTTTGAGAATCAGTGAGAGACATAGGAAAAATATACGGCTTAAAGTGGATCAATGTGCAGGCAAAGAGAGAAGTCTCTAAGCTCCTTTGATCGAAAAAAGCACGATCCTCTCAGAATGCGAATCAATTTTATTAGGCGCGGCCCTGCGAGAGCTGCTTAATCAAATAATCAACGCCGCGTTTCACGCTACCGTCTTGCTCCATCATGTTTTCAACCTGCTTGCAGGCATGAATCACAGTGCCATGGTCACGGCCACCAAAGGTATCGCCGATCGCTTTCAACGGTTCGCTGGTCAAGGTGCGGCTGATATACATCGCCACCTGACGCGGAAAGACAATCGCACTGGTGCGACGACGACCAATCAGCTCACTAAAGCGGATTTGATAGAAATCGGCCACCTTCTTCTGGATCTGGTCAACAGTGACCTTGGTCAATGTTTCCTCGTGCAGCAAATCGCTTAACAGGCGCTCTACCGCTTCAAGATCGAGCTTCTGGTTAATCAAAGCATCGTAGCTGGCAATCCGAGTGAGCGCACCTTCCATGCGTCGCACATTGCGTGAAACACGCTCGGCTAGAAAATTCATGATCTCTGGATCGAGGTGAATGTCCATCGCAGCCGCCTTATTACGCAAAATCGCAACTCGAGTCTCAAAGTCAGGTGCCTGAATGTCGGTCACCAAGCCCCACTGGAAGCGTGAAATCAGGCGATTTTCAAGGCGCTCGATCTCATTGGCCGGACGGTCACTCGCGAGGAAGATTTGCCGGCCCGACTCGAAGAGATCGTTAAAAGTGTGAAAGAATTCTTCCTGCGTGCTCTCTTTACCAGAGAGAAAGTGAATATCATCGACCAACAGCGCATCGACAGTGCGGTAATACTTGCGGAACTTGCTTAACTTATTCTCACGAATGGCGTGAATAAACTCATTGGTAAATTTCTCGGTCGATACGTAGGCGATACGTGCTTTCGGGTTATTGGCCAACATCTGATGCGCCACGGCATGCATCAAGTGAGTCTTACCTAAGCCAGTCTCGCCATAGACAAACAGTGGATTGTAAGCACGCCCTGGGGCATTCGCGACTGCCATGCTCGCTGCATGAGAGAGCTGATTGCCTGCCCCCACCACTAAGTTATCGAAGGTATTGCTTGGATTGAGGAACGTGCGACGTGTCTGCGACACCTCGACTCGGTTCGAAACGGTATATGCCGAACGTGCTTCGCGAGTATCCTGAGTTTGGGAATTGAGACGATTCACCGAATGACTGGTCGAATCATTCGCTGCTAGGCCTGACTCAGTTGCCTGCTCTTTAGCGACTTCAATAACGACCGTCACCGCGGTCCCCGCAAAACTACGTGCCTGCTGGGAGATAATATCCAGATAGTTATTCTCAATCCAAATCGCATTGAATTCGTTAGGCGCAGTGAGCACGAGCTTTGCATCAGAGTCTTGCGTGCACTCGAGTTCCTCAAACCACATATCATAGAGGTCCTGAGGGAAGAGGTTTTTAAGCTCTTGATTGACGCTTTCCCAGAGAGAAAGAGCGATAATTGAATCAGACATTAGAATTGAAAAATAAAAAGTTTATTAACAGTGCGTGTCACAGTGTGGCTGGGTGAGTGAGACGCATGATTTGAGGTAAAAAAAGACTAGTTGCTAAATTTCAGTAAACGAACGTTCCAGATCGGGGGTAAAACGTCTCAGATGAATGATAAGTAACTAAATAACAATGACTTGGAATTAAAATAGAAAGGTGAAATAAAGATGTTTAATGACGAAAAGGACGGAAATTTAGTACTAAAACAGGCAATTCGCACCATCACGGAAGTGAAAAAGCGGCACTCGGCAGCACTTGGCAAGGTCAACTTCTCCACAAGTTATTCACATTCTATTCCCAATAACTTTTTAGGCATTTTTTGCGACGAATGTCACAGGACTGTGACATTTCCATTAACCCCTGAAAAAGCGCGATTTCCACAATCTGAGGGGGGCAGGAATTGACTTGTCATAAAAACGCTATGTCGGATTAAACTTTTTTTAGACATACGAGTTATTTATTTGCTGCCTTTCGCCATGTGAGCAATCAGCCGCTCGTTAAATTCGGCGGCAGAATCATGGCCCATTTGCTTCAACGAGCGCATCATCGCAGCCACTTCAACGAGTCGCGCCATATCCCGCCCAGGGCGAACGGGAATCTCGATTAACGGCACCTGCATGCCGAGCACCTCGATATGGTTCTCTTCGAGTCCAGTGCGATCCTCATTCATTCCTGTGGTCCAATTGATGAAATTGATGATCACATCGATGCGTTTGTTCAAGCGCACCGAACGCACACCGAATAACTCGGCAATGTTGATGATGCCGAGGCCACGACACTCCATGTAACCGCGACTCAACTCAGATGAGGTGCCTAACAGCTCTCGATCGCTCAATCGTTTCACATGCGTCAAATCGTCGGCCACCAAGCTATGCCCACGCTCAATTAGCGCCAGCGCACACTCACTCTTACCCACCCCGCTCTCTCCACAGATCAAGGTACCGATCCCGCGCACGTCCAACAGGGTGCCATGAATGTGTGTACGTGGAGCAAACTTCTCTTCCAGCAGCAAGGTTGCTTCAGTGGTAAATGTCTTGGACTTCTGCGGCGATCGAATCAACGGCGTCGCATATTCGTCCGCCAAGGCCTTCATAATCTTCGAAGGTGCTAAATTTCTAGAAACCACGATACAGGGCACTTTAAGCTTAAAGATCTCGCCGAGCACACGTGCCTCCTCGACTTCCCCCAAATCACGCAGATAAGCCATCTCGCCTGCGCCCAGCAGCTGAATACGCTTTCGAGCAAAAAATTTAAAGTAGCCAGTCATGGCCAAGGCAGGCCGATTCAAGCTACGTTCGCGGATAGTCTTATCCAAACCCGCGCCACCGGCGACTAGATCGAGCTCAAGCGGCTCTTTGAAAGAATCATAGAACTCTCGAACCGACACCGACTCGATGAACTTTGCGTTGTTTCTCTGCTGAATGGTCATGGGGTAAAGCGCCTCCGCTTACATATTAAAGTTTTGGCCAAGATAGAATTCCTTACTCTTGGCATCATTAATTAAAAAGTCACCAGTTCCTTCACTGAGAACCGCGCCCTCATGCAGCAGATAGGCACGGTCGACGATGCGCAGCGTCTCGCGCACATTATGGTCAGTGATGAGCACCCCGATCCCGCGCTGCTTGAGCTGTATGATGATCTTCTGCACCTCACTGACACTGATTGGGTCGACCCCACTAAAAGGCTCATCCATCAGCAAAAACTTAGGCCGTGTGACCAGCGCTCGAGAAATCTCCAAGCGGCGGCGTTCACCACCACTTAAAGTGTAAGCCTTTTGATTGGCCAGATGCTGTAAGCCGAGCTCCGTCAGATGCTCTTCGACCGACGCTTCACACTCGGCCTTGCTCAACGGCAAGGTCTCGGCAATCGCGCGGATGTTTTGCTCCACAGTCATCTTACGAAAGACCGAGGCTTCCTGCGGCAGATAGCCAATGCCACGCCGTGCACGACGATACATCGGCAACGCCGTTAAATCCTCACCATCGAGAAATACTTGGCCAGAGGTCGCTGCGATCAAGCCCACCACCATGTAGAAGGTCGTCGTCTTACCCGCGCCATTCGGACCGAGCAGACCGACGATCTCGCCCGCACTGACGTTTATGTTCACGCCATTGACGACGCGACGTTTTCCGTATTCCCGAACTAGCTGGCGGGTTTCAATCTTCGAAGGCACTGAAGCATCATCCATATTGCCTAAAGCAAAACTGCTTGATCAAGACACCGCAATCCAATCCTGCGAAAAATTACTGAGCGCGAGGCTTCATTTCTGGCAACGTGATCGTCGCGCGCTTGCCAGTGGCACGATCGCCTTCGACAATTGCTCGGCGTTGGCCCTGTAATAATATCATGCGCTGCCCAGTGGCTTTACCACTCTCATCCGTCACCACAGCATTGCCCTCTAGCACCACTTTGCCTTCCAGCGCGTGAATCGTCGCCTTGTCGCCAGTGGCCACACGACCCGTTTGCTTAAAGACGACATGATCAAATGCCTCAATTGTCTGCACTTTCATCTGCGACTCGTTCGTCTCAGCAACTTGCACTGCAACGGCAGTCACATCCAAGCGCCCACAAATCGCGTGCAAATTCGTGCCACTCACCGAGACCGAATCCGTAAAGCGAAAGAGTGTCTTCTCAGTCTCCTCAATCATGCGCAGCATTTTCGATTGTACCACTGTTTCACTCCCGAGTGCTTGCGGCGTTGCTGGTGCTTGGTCGCTCTGATTCGGCTGCAAGCTCAGCGCCTGCATATTCCCATAGCCCAAATCAGGCATCTCCGGTAAAACAACTTTCACGCGCTTATCCGTATCGCTGTAGACTACAGCGATGCCTGGTTTCAGCTCCATACGATCGCCAGTAATGATCACCTCGCCATTCGTCACCCGTGGAGCGCCAAAGAGTTCCGCGCGTTGCTCTTGCGGATAAAAAATCACCTTATCACTGGTCGCGACTTTGTTGGCCTGCTCAATACGCACGGCTCCTTCTGCGATCACGCGACGCACCTCCCCGACTTTCAGTATCTCAGCATCACCTGCCACCAGCTCAGGCTCCGCAGTCGTGGCGGCCGCATCCTTTGCCGGTTGATCAGCAAACAACGTTAACTGGTTCGAATACATGATCATCAAACCTGACATCACTTCCACTGACCCCTCAAAGAGAAATTGATTGCCCGCTTCCAGCTCACTCATCGTGATCGAATCGGCCAACACAATCGTCTCCGCACTCTCGACTTGAGCGCCTAAGATCCCAAGCCCTTCCGCTTGCGATACGATCAATTGCGCACGGCCATCGTCCGCATTACCTGTGACAACAACTAGCCCCTCCTGACTGCGAATCCTCGCGCCACTCAAATATGCCCCGGAAGCAGCCAATATTTCCGGGTTTCCGGTAAATTCAGCCAGCTGCTCACGCAGACTGAACTCCGCATGGCCGGCCTTCAATACGTGGCCGCCTTGGTGAATCACGACTTGATCGGTCGCAATCAGTTGACGAATCGAGTCGAGCGTACCCCCCGCGACGGTTGAGCCATCGTTGTCCTTGCCCTTCGGCGCATCTGCAATCGCCACCAGCACTTCACTCTTCAAATCCATCTCACCTGAGGCGGCATGCACCGAATCGGTAAATGTGAAACGGTAAGCCTCCGCAGTCGTTTGCAACAATAGGCTACGGCTGTGAATCTCAGTCCACTCAACCGCTGTCCCCTCTGGGGCAACCGCACCAGTGAGCATACCTGCCATGCCTTGTGTAAACTCCACCACCACATCAAACTTAACCTCGATCTCCTTAGTCAGGCCGTTCCATGTCCAGCCCACGCCAGACACTTTAAAATTCGACCCGACAATCTTGATCGGTCCGTCCGACACCGCACGATTCTCGGCAGTGAGCAGCGTCGCCTCTGGACTTTCCATGGTCATTTCCAGTGCCATGCGTTCGTCACCCGAATAGACGCGCAGCGCCATCTCCTCGATCCGAATCTGCTCAGCGCTGTCATAGATCCCTTTGCCCCCCTGAAGCACCCACTGCGTATAACCATTCTCGCCAAATCGAGGGAGACGGAAATTTTGCACTGGCGCACTGGGCGTCATCTGCGCCTGCAGCGTACACACGCATAGAAGACCAGCAATCGAACGAAGTAAGGATTTAGATAACATAGTGGCTTGGGTAAAAAGAAACCCGGATCAGCGTCCGGGTTCCAGTTGAAAGTAAACTTTTATTGAAAAGAGTTTAAGCCTTAGGCTTGTCCTGCTTTGGTAATACCGCCATCACGTGCAGATCACGCAGCTGTTCCGGAGTCGCAATACCAGGGCTCGAAGTCATCATTTCTTGCCCCCTTTGATTCTTCGGGAAAGCGATCACATCGCGAATACTGGTGCGCTGGGTCAAGATTGTCACCATTCGGTCCAAACCGAAAGCGATCCCACCATGCGGCGGTGCGCCATATTCGAATGCCTTCAGCATATAGCCGAAACGGCTCTCAACCAAATCTTTCGGAATCTGCAGCACCTCTTCGAAGACCTTCTTCTGCAACTCAGGCTGATGGATACGAATACTACCGCCGCCGAGTTCCACACCATTCAGCACGAGGTCATAGTGCTGACCACGCACCTTTTTCGGATCGGAGTCTAACAGTGGGATGTCCTCCACCACAGGCGAAGTAAATGGGTGGTGCGACGAAATGTAGCGACCAGCCTCTTCATCAAAAATCATCAATGGAAACTCAATCACCCACAGGAATTTATAATCGTTCGGGTCGATTGTCAGCTTACCACGCTTCACTAGCAGTTGAGCCGCATCCAAACGCACGCGGCCGAGGATCGTGCAGGCACGCTCCCACTCGCTGGCAGCGAAGAATACGATATCGCCATCTTCGATCTTCAAGGTCGCGGTCAACGCCGCCTTTTCCTCATCAGAGAAAAACTTCACGATCGGAGACTTCCACTCGCCATCTTCACACTTGATAAAAGCCAGACCCTTGGCACCGAGTGTCTTAGCAGTATCTTCGAGATTACGCAGCTCACCTTGTGTGAGATCGGCAAGTCCCTTCATGTTCACTGCCTTCACGGCACCGCCCGACTTAATCGCATCAGAGAAGACCTTGAAACCAGAGCTCTTGAAAATCTCACCACAATCCTGCAGCTCCATGTCGAAGCGAATATCAGGCTTATCCACACCGAAACGGTTCATCGCATCGAAGTAGCTCATGCGCAAGAACGGCGCTTGGATGTCTACATTGATCACGTCCTTCCAGACCTTAGTCATGAGGCCTTCGATCAACGCATACATGTCTTCGCGATCGATGAATGATAGCTCGATGTCCACCTGAGTAAATTCTGGCTGACGGTCGGCACGCAAATCTTCATCACGGAAGCAACGCGCCAACTGATAGTAGCGCTCCACCCCAGCGACCATCAGCATTTGCTTATACTGTTGCGGCGATTGTGGCAACGCGTAGAAAGCACCCGGATTCATGCGACTCGGCACGAGGAACTCACGCGCACCCTCAGGTGTGCTCTTAAACAGCATCGGTGTCTCCACCTCGATGAACGCCTGGTCGTCTAGATAGTTGCGGATCGAACGGCTGGTCGCGTGGCGCATTTTCAACATCTTCGTGTTGGTGGCACGACGCAGGTCGAGGTAGCGATACGTCATGCGCAAATCCTCGCTGACCTTGTCCGCCGAATCATCCATTGGGAATGGAGGCGTTTTCGAGACGTTCAAGATTTCCAGCTCCGAGGCGTGGACTTCGATCTCGCCGGTCGCGAGCTTTGCATTCGAAGTGCCACCAAAGCGCTGATCGACCTTACCAGTGACAGAGATCACCGACTCCGGCTTGATCGAGCCGAACTGAGCCTCCAGGCCTTTATTCGATGGATCGAGAACGATTTGGGTCAAACCTTCGCGATCGCGTAAATCAACAAAAAGAATACCGCCGTGGTCACGCACAGAATCCACCCAACCGCTTAGCGTTACGGTGGAACCAGTGTCAGAATTACGGAGTTGGGAGCAGTTATGTGTTCGCTTCATGGGAAAACGCGCGATGAAAACAGCTTCCCCTCACGAAACAAGCACGAAAACGGGATACTTCCAGCGAGCAAAGCACGAAAACCGCAGAAATACGCGTATCCCTCCCCGATTCGCCCGCATCGACAATTTCCTCATTCTTAACCGCTTGCAACAGCATCCTAAAATCCCCCAAAAAATATGCATTTTCCGAAGACAAAGCATTGACATCCGCTCGTTGAATTAACTTTATGCCGACTTCAATTTGATTGAGAAGCCCACTCGGCACTTGATTAAAGAGACTTTTTGCTCGGTAGCTCAGCGGTAGAGCAGGTGACTGTTAATCACTTGGTCGCAAGTTCGATCCTTGCCCGAGCAGCCATTATTAAAGCCCTAGACCTTAA
>DJBY01000109.1:0-3757 GCA_002430605.1 Opitutia bacterium UBA5964
AAGAAGGTGCAGGGCTCCTTGCGTTAGACAATCGATATGTTCATAAATATCACAATACTTGAGGCGTAGCAGTATGTCTCAGGGGGCAATTTTTAGGACGGGGTAAATATGCTTTACAGGGTAGCGCAGCACCGTCCCGGTGCGCACCCGTCGTGCCATCTGACGCCCTCGAACGCCCGTGCGGCGCGAGACGCGCCTGCGCTACCATACCACGCAGTAATAATTAGACCCTATGTCTCCACGCGCCCAGATTAAGAGTCGTGGCCGCTGGAAAAGATGCCTGTCTTGTAAGCTTTGCTGATGGCGGCGGGGGCGTTCACGACGTCGAGCTTTTCGTAGATGCGGCGCACGTGTGTGGCGACCGTGGTGATGCCAATATCTAAACGCTCTGAAATGTCCTTCTTCATCAAACCTTCGCTGAGCAGTCTGAGGATTTCGATTTCTCGTTTTGAGAGTATTGGATCCGAGTTTGGCTCAGGGACTTTTGTTTGAATCGTGTTGAGGATGAATTTCGCTACGCGAGGGTCTAAAGATGCACCTCCGTCGACGACCGATCGGATACCGGAAATGATTTGATCGAGCGTGGATTCTTTTAGTAAATAGCCATCTGCGCCCAGATGTATCGCGTTTAAGATATTCGTCTCGTTGTCTGACTGGCTGAGGATGATTATTTTGATCTTAGGGCAGTATTTTTTAATCCATGGGATTGCTTCTAAGCCAGACATCTCAGGCAAGTTTAGGTCGAGTAAGACCACGTCTGCCGTCGTATCATATTCTAGCACCTTGAGCGCTTGTTCTGCCATGCCGAACTGATCGATTAGCTGGATGTCTGATTCTGTTTCCAGGGCGAGCGCGATACCTTCTCGATATTCCGGATGGTCTTCGACCATAATGATGCGAATGCTTTTCGACATAGTAGGGGCAGGGGGCGGTTATTTCCAGAATGTAAGGAGAGAGCGTTTACGAATCAAATGAATGATGGTTGCAAATTCTGTCGAATGACTAATGGAGATGGAAGCATTCATTATGCGGGCGCGTCTTTTGAGTGAAGGTGGTATTCGCTGTGTCCCATTGCTTGGTAGCCCACGTCCGTTATCGTGGACGATGATCTCGACCGTGTTGGGGCTTGCGATGATATCAATTTTTACCTTATTCGCATCGGAGTGTTTGACGATGTTTGCTAGGCATTCCTTTACAAACAGTAATAAGTCCATCTTCAAGCGTGGCTTGAGTTTATTGAGTGGGTCGCTGCCTGTCGTGGAGATCTCATAGCTGATTTTTACCAAGATGCGTTCCGCGATGCGCTGCATATCTTTTTCAAGTGATTCCAATCGGCCGATCGACTGTAAGTTGGTGCCATGTCGGACCGTGGCGCTCATGCGCTTTGTGAGTTCGCGCGAGCGGGTGAGGGCGGTGTTGAGCCTGTCTGGAGCTTGCGTCGATGCTAGGGCAATATCACCGAGCAACCCAATCGCATGGAGGCTCGCGCCAAGGTCGTCGTGTAGGTCGGCGGCGAAGCGCTCTCTGATCTGAGCGATTTGGCGTAGCCGTATAATTCGATCGACTAGAACGATGACGACAATCCCCGTCGTCAGTAGCATCGCAAGCCATCCCATGCGCCGTAGCATGATGGTTTGCTGTGTGTAGCGCTTGTCAAGTTCCGCTCGAATGAGCGGCCGCTTAACCTCTAATTCATAGCGCTCAGTGAGTTGCTCCAGCCACTCTCGGATCGGGAGTATTTTTCCGTAGAAATTATGTCCATCGGTCAAGTTTTCCAGCGATCTATTTGGTTTAGTATTTCTAAAATTAGCAGTCGGTATTTTTTGATAGGCTACATTCGTTTGATCAGAGAAGAGTTCGATTTCCGCAAAACCAAAAACAGTTGTCGGCTCGGGCAGCAGTGTGTCGAAGAATGGTTCGATGATCGATAGTCTGACGAAGCGGCACGCGTCACCCTCCAGGTTGCGCATGATGATCGGGCCGGTCTGATACGAATTCTCAAATATTAAATCCAGTAGCAGTGAACGATCTGAAAAGTCCTTGAGTGTCGCGCCTTCGATCAAAATCCTGTGTGGGGTGCCGTGATCAAATGATTTGGAGAGCGGGATGTTATTACCGAGCTCGAGCCGATGTAGGTGTATCTGTTCTAATGTGTAGATTTCACCGAGATCGATCATCAGTTCAGGGGTGAAGTCGTCGGCTAGATTGTCCACGGCAAAGGCTCTGCTCTGCGCGCCGATCGCAGCGTTCATGACATAAGGCATAAAGCCATCGACTAGATAGCGCTCATCGCGAGAACTATCGTAGCCGATGCTTTGGGACGAGGTGGTGACTTCGCTCGTGAGCGCGAGGTTGGTATCACCTTGGAAAATTAGAATTTCAGCTAGTTGAAAATTATAGTGGCCATCCCAAGATCGAGCAGAGAGTTCGATTGCTTCAATGCGTATCCAAGATGCCTTTAGACCTGGGGTGGGGAAAATGAATGGAGCAATATGCTGCTTTCCATCCTTAGGTTTCGTTTGGGCGATGAGCTCGCCTTCTGGGTGTTCTTGTGTGCCCGCAATAATCTGTAATTCGATTGGGAATCCGTCTGATACCAGACCAGCCTCGTTGTCCATGACGAGATGGGGCACTAGGATGACTTGGTCAATGGATTGAAGCTCTGAGAGTTGCACTTCAAACCATTCCGTATGGTGGCTCTCTAGATGTACTAGATGTAGTGCTGAACGATACCCATTTGAGCCGACGCCCGCTTGTAACCTGAAATGTGCGAGTTGATCGAGTCGTGCGTCGATGTCACCCAGGCTGTCTTCCAGTTCGGTGATGGATAACTCGGAGAGTGGTAGGTGCGGCTGACCGTGGAGGGACGCGACTGCCATCAAGGCGCTAAAAACAGTGTTGGCTAGATAGGCGGGCATATTGTGATCTCAGATCTATTATTTCAGGATCTCGTGATCCCCCCGTCGACACAATAATCGCTGAAATAAATGCATTTTTCTGCGATTTGTAGTCCATACGTAGTATAGCGGGAATCATGAAAGCATGGTAGACTCATAGCAGTCACATGCTTCTTGTGGCTCAAATCGAATCATCCTTATTCCCCATCCAAAATAAGAATAACTAATATGAAGAAAATACACACTATCACAATCATCGCATCATTGATGGCGGTTGCAGCTCAAGCGGCGATTACTCTCATTGCCGACGACTTCAGTTCAAGCACCGCTGTGGCAGACACTCGCTTTAATAAGGGTGATATAGATACTGATTCGTGGCGAGGAAACTCGGACTGGTCCGTTTCAGGCGGGGCATTGACAAGCGCGGCTACCGCCGGGGGAAGTACGCATCTGATCAACTCAGTGAGCAGTACAGACACAAGCCTGAATGAAGTTACACTTTCCTTCGACTATTCAGTGGGAGCTGGATCCACGCTCTATTTCTATTCAACCCTGTTTACCGGAGAGGCCGACGCTAGTATGGCGGCTAGGACAGGATTAACAGACGGGACTTACTGGGCGAACGACTTCAACTCTGTATGGGGCGGCACGAATTTCGGTTTTGCAGGTGCTGAGTACAACCTCAGCGGAGGCAGTGTCGGGGGCTCCACGGCCAATGCCGTCACTTCGTTTGTTGGTGGCACTTCAGGAACTTTCAGCCAGACCTATGATATTTCTGGATTTGGCGGCGGCGACTTCAGCATTGCGGATGTGAGTAATATACTGGCCGTTTTTACCGTAAATGCTGGCGCGCTAGGTGA
>DJBY01000109.1:3862-4245 GCA_002430605.1 Opitutia bacterium UBA5964
ATCGACAATTTCAACATGACTGCTGTCCCTGAACCAGGCACCTACGCACTGATCGGTGGTCTGCTCGCTCTTGGGTATGTGATGGTGCGCCGTCGCCGATAAGCGAACAGCTTGTTTCGAATTTTGGGCGACCTAAACTGCCGCAGGGCAATGCAGCTCATTTTTTCATATAGGGTTTTCCTATTAGGGGTAAAGGTCGCGCTGGGGAGCGCGGCCTTTTTTGTGAGGATTCGACGATTAGTGGGAAAGTCTCGATTGAAGCGCTGAGAGTTGCATCTGAGAGGCCATGGGACTCTGATGGGGGGGAGCAATTGCACTCTGCGAGTATAATAAACCGCGATAGGAGTGTGGGCGACTCGGCCACATTCATCCTGTGTTGCTGC
>DJBY01000109.1:4451-14005 GCA_002430605.1 Opitutia bacterium UBA5964
GAGTCGCCCTCCCTCCTTTACCCGCGCCGCTCATCGACCATGAACCATTTTTTTATTCGGAAATCATCATTGTCCCGCAATCGCGTGATAGACGCAGCGAGGGAAGGCTGGTATACTGTTGAATCAATTTAATGAACAAAAGAATGATGACGAAAAACAAAACAAAAACGCTTATAACCACGATTGCGCTCATTCTATTGTGCGGCCTCGCCGAGGCTGCGAATGCGAAACCCAATATCATCGTGATCTTTAACGATGATCAGGGCTATCAGGATTTGGGATGTTTTGGCTCGCCCGATATTAAAACGCCGCAGATTGACCGTATGGCGGAGGAGGGGATGAAGTTCACCAGCTTCATGGTGGCTTCGCCAGTGTGTTCCGCATCGCGCGCCGCGCTGCTGACTGGTTGTTATCCGAACCGCGTGGGCGTGCCAGGAGTGTTTTTCCCGAATACGGGGGCTCTGGGCTTAGCGCCGAAACACGTCACGATGGCTGAGGTGTTGAAGACGGTCGGTTACAAAACCAAGGCGGTTGGGAAATGGCACTTGGGTGACCATTTACAGTTTTTGCCGACCAATCAAGGATTCGACTCCTATTACGGAATTCCCTACAGCAACGATATGTTCCCGGCTAAGGGGATGCAGTACGCTGCGGACTGCTTGTTCCGAGAGGGAGTGACTCCAGAAGCACTGGTCGCGGCATTTCCTCGCGAGAAAAAAGGAATGAGTCGCTGGGCAAAGCAACCGCATAAGATGAAGGATCAGGTGCCGCTGATGCGTGACCAAGAATGCATCGAGTTTCCAGTGGATCAGTCAACCATTACCAAACGCTATGCCGATGAAGGCATCGCATTTATCACTGAGAGTGTGACCGCAGACCAACCGTTCTTTCTGTATCTAGCCAACTCGATGCCACACACGCCGCTGTTTGCGTCGCCACAGTTTAAAGGTAAAAGTGAGCGTGGCCTTTACGGCGACGTCATCGAAGAGATCGATTACAATGTCGGGCGTATTCTGCGTCATCTCAAGGAGCTGGGAATCGACCGCAATACGCTGGTGGTGGTCACCTCAGACAACGGCCCGTGGTTGATTAAAGGTGAGCATGGTGGCAGTGCTCTGCCTCTGTTTGAAGGCAAAATGACCACCTTTGAGGGCGGGCAGCGTGTGCCGTGCGTGATGCAATGGCCGGGCCACATTCCTGCCGGATCGATCTGCGATGAACTCACACTCTCGATGGACCTGTTGCCGACCTTTGCGCAGCTCTGCGGTGCCGCACTGCCGACCGTGCAGCCGCTTGATGGAAAAGATATTTCAGCTCTGATGATGGCTCAAGCAGGTGCCACCACCCCGCACGAATATTTTTTCTACGACCGAAGCGCGGTGCGCAGTGGCGACTGGAAATATCATTCCCAAGAGCGATTTAAAGTGAAAGCCACCACTAGGACTCACCAAGGGCCGACACTCTACAACTTGAAAGAGGATATCGGAGAAGCAAACAATGTGATCGAGCAACACCCGGAGATTGCCGAACGCTTGGCTAAGGCCCTGCAATCCAATCCAAACAAATGAGCACAAGACTAAACGAAATGAACACGATCACTAGGAGATTGAGTCGTATGAAGAACATACTTTTGATGGGATTGCTGGCGGCCAGCAGCTGTTTTGCGGACCGTCCTGAAAAACCGAATGTGGTGAGGCCCTCGAAGCCAAATGTGATTCTACTGCTGGCGGATGATCTCGGTTGGCAGGATTTAAAATGCTACGATATCGATGTGCCGAGCCCGTATGAGACCCCGTATATTGATGCGTTTGCAAAGAAAGGGATCCTGTTCTGGCAGGCTTACTCGCCGGCACCGACCTGTGCGCCGAGCCGCGCCGCCATTCTGAGCGGCACTCATCCGGCGCGCGCGCAGATGACGCATGTCTCCGGAGGCTATCCGCCGCGGCCGCATCACAAAACCGGCTGGAGCATGATGGCACCGTGGTACTCCGCGCGGATGCCTGCCGAAACGGTTACGATTGCCGAGGCGCTGAAAGCGCACGGCTACACCACCGGTCACAGCGGAAAGTGGCATGTGGCGATGGGCCACCATAGCGGTTATCCGCAGCCAGAGGATCAGGGCTTCGACTACTCGCGCCACAGCCGCGGTGCCCACTCTGGTTTGAAGAACCGTCTGACCGGCTTCGCCACCCGCGATCCGAAGGACCCTTACCGTCTGGATGAAAACGGCTTCCCGTTCGACCAGACCACGGAGGATGCGATGACCTTTCTTCAGGACAATAAGGAAAAGCCGTTCTTCCTCTATTTCGCCACCTGGTTGGTGCATGCGCCGATCATGACTCGCAGCGAACAACTGCTGAATAAATATTGCGATAAGCTGGGGGTCGAACTGACCGAAGCGCATCGAGACTATTGGAAACAGGAAGGGCAGACCAACCCGTTCTACTGCGCGATGATCGAGCAGTTCGACACTTATTGCGGCCTGCTGTTCCGCTACCTCGAGAACACCGATGACCCGCGCTGGCCGGGGCATAAGCTGATTGAAAACACCTATGTCATATTCACCTCAGACAACGGCGGCATGGAGGGCGACCGGAATGCTATTTATACCGACAACTATCCGTTGGATCAGGGCAAGATCTCGATTATGGAAGGCGGGACGCGTGTGCCGTTGATTATTGCTGGCCCAGGCATTCCGCAGGGCGTGCAGTCGGATGTGATGGTGAACGGTCTCGATTTCTATCCAACCATTCTGTCGCTGACCGGCACGGCGAAGCCGGCTGGAAAACAGTTTGACGGCTGCGATATTTCAACGCTCCTGACACGGAACCCGGCCGACGCGTCGCTGATCCGTAACGCCGACGGCGCTGTGCGCGACACCATGATGTGGCACTTTCCGAATTCGAAGTTCGAGAGCTCCATCCGTATCGGCGATTTCAAGCTGGTCCGTAATTACAATACCAAACCCGAACTCGAACTCTACCGCCTTTACCAGACCACGGATGGGAAACAGGTGCGGGGCGATATCGAAGAGGCCAACAATCTGGTCGCCGCCATGCCCGAAAAGGTTGCGGCGATGAATGCAACGCTGACAGATTACCTCACCGAAATGGACGCCAGCTATCCCTACTGGAATCCGCACTGTCCACGTAACCCGAAGCGTGAGCAGGTTCCGGCTGTGACCGGCGATTCGCTTCAGGGCGGCACGGCTCTGTTCAGCTTCAAGGAGAACGGGGCGAAGGTCGTGCGCGCCGATCTGCTCTACACCCCGAACGGTGGGGATCGTCTCGAGGAGTGGTTCCGCGCACCGGCAAAAATTCTGCCCGGTGGCAAGGTTTCGGCAGAGCTGCCTAAAGATGCCACGCACTATCTGATCAACCTTGTCGACGAAAACCAATTTCTGGTCAGCTATCCGGAGATGGATTCGAAGGTGGGACGGCAGTATTCAACCATCGCTCTGCCGGCTTCAAAGAAGAATGTCAGAGGGGAACAAAAGAAATGAATATAAAAAATAAAAAATGGACGGTTGCACTGTTGTGCGCCCTCGCGGCCGGTGCCTCAATGGCTGTTTCAGCGCAGTCCGACACCCTGGTTTCGAAACCGAAACCGAACATTGTTCACATTCTGACGGACGATCTGGGGTGGCAGGATATTGCCTGTTACTACCGCGCGATTCACGGCGAGGAGTCGGTCTATGAAACGCCGCACATGGACCGCCTGGCTGCGAAGGGTCGGCGTTTCATGCAGGCCTATTCTGCCGCTCCGACCTGCGCGCCGTCGCGCGCGGCCTACATGGCGGGGCAATATACGCCGCACACCGGAGTGCTTTCTGTGCTGGGAGGTCGGCTGGCGCGGCCCTATAATGCCAGGCACGCCTACATTGATCCGTTCTATTCGTGTCGCCTGAATATCGATACCCCGATTATTGCCGATGTCCTGAAGGAGGCCGGCTACACGACAGCGCACATTCAGAAGTGGCATGTCGGCGGACGCTCTGAGAGCTACCCGGGACCGTTGGACTACGGCTTCGATTTCAGCTGGGACTGGCGGAATATGTATTACAACGATCCGGAACTCTATGATCCGTCCGACAAAAAGACGGCGAATACGAATGGGGTCTATAGCCCGATGTCCCCGGACCGGATCACCGGATTTGCTGCCAGCTACGATCCGCGTGATCCTTATACGCTGGATCCGAACGACGATGACCGCCCGTTTGATTCAGTGGTCGATCTTTCCCTCCGCTGGATGGAAAAGGTGAGGGGGGCTGGCAAGCCGTTCTTCATGAACTTCTGCACGAAGTTTGTGCACAGCCCGTTCAGCACCCGCGACCGCAAGCGCCTGGAGCACTACTGCAAAAAAATGGGTGTCCCGTTCCCGACCGATCCCGGACGGATTGCCACCATGGATCCTGGCTTTAGAAATCCGTATTATGCCGCGATGCTCGATACGCTCGACTGGCAGGTCGGCAAAATTCTTACCTATTTGGAAACCACCGACGATCCGCGCAATCCCGGCCATAAGCTGATCGACAATACCTACATCATGGTCAGTTCCGACAACGGCGGGCTGGAAAGGGCACCGATCGCGCGGGGAAGCGACCGGGGGCGGCCCGAGCGGGTTACCGACAACACGCCGCTGAATGCCGGTAAGCACAAAGTCTTTGAAGGCGGCATCCGGATTCCATTTATCATTGCAGGGCCGGGAATTGAACAGGGCAGTGTCTGCGATACACCGATCCATCTGATTGACCTGTTTCCGACTTACATGGCGATGGCCGGAGCCGAACCCGAAACCGAGCTGGATCTCGACGGCTGCAACGTGCTGCCGGTCTTTCTCGGCCAGGAGTCCGATGTGACGTTCGCCGACGGAACCGTGCGCGATACGCTGTTCTGGCATCAGCCGAGCGTGATGGCCGCTTCGAGCATCATCCGCAAAGGCGGCTGGAAACTGCGGATCAACTATGCGCCGGAGCTAAACGGACTGCCTCCGATTATGCTCTACAGGCTCTACAACGACGACGGATCGGTCTGCGACCTGGGCGAGGCCAACAACCTTGCGGAGTCGCATCCGGAAAAAACGAATGCCATGCTCGCCGAGCTGCAGGAGTGGCTGGCCAAAAATGATGCGGCGATGCCGTATAAAAATGCCCAGCAAGTCGGCGGTGCTCGGATGCCCGGTGCCGACCGGGTGCCGACCGTGCTTGAACGGCAGAGTGCAGGGAATCGCCTGGAAGTGATCGTCGAAACCGGCGCCGACAAATCGAAGGTGGTCGAGGCCAAGCTGATCTACACCACTAACGGCAGCAAGCTGCTCTTGGATGGAGGCAGGGCGCAGGAGGAGTGGTTCGAGGCTCCGGCTGAAATCAGCGGGGGAACCGCGACCGCAATCGCGCCGCCGGGCATGACCCACGGGGTCTTCTATCTGCGCGATGAAAACGGGTTTCTGATCACCTCCGAGCCGCTTCCCTCTATTGCCGGGCCGGGATCAAACAAAAGCGCCGGAAGCGACCTGATTGAGGACGGCTACGCCTTCCGCCCCGGACTGCTTTCGCTGATCGATCTTGCCGTTTCGGCCAAGGAGAATGCGCACAAAGCAGGGCTGAACACGGGACTTTTGAATCAGGCAATTCAATCGGCCAAAGCGGTCGCCAAGGCACCTGTGGAAGAAAAATCGTATGTTCTGTCGATGCGTGCGCTACGCAAAGCCATCAAGTCGCTCGACGTGCCGGAAGCGAAGCTGCCAGTTCTGAACCAGTTCGTAACGGAAAAGTGGTAGTCGATTTTTTCGAAGGGCTGAGCGATTCCTGCTTCGCCCTTTTTGATTAGAATAAGATAATGGGGTATTTAAATTTGACAGAACCCTCCGCAAAGTGGCGTTAAGATAGGAGTTTTATAATGAGAATGAAGAGAGCCTGTAGTCACCTGTTTTTTTCGCTGCTTGCGCTGGTGCTCTGCTGCAGCAACGCCTGTGGGGCTGAGCATACCGTTCGGTCGCCCGACGGAAAAGTCACATTGCGGCTCGTCTGCGAAGACTCACGCCTGAGCTACTCGCTTTCCTGGAATGAGCGTGAGCTCTTTAAAAACTCCGCACTGTCACTGGTTCCCAATGCCAAATACTCCGTGCTGGGTGCAGAAACCAGCTCGCTCAACTCAACCTGGAAGACCGTGTGGGGGCAATTCAGTTCCGTACAGGATCACTGCGAGCAAATGGTGTTGAAGGTCGATGCGTCAGGGGTTCAGGCCGATCTGATTTGTCGTGTCTATAATGACGGCATAGGCTTTCGCTTCGTGGTACCAGAACAACAGATGACTCGGAACAAGCCCGTCAATTTTATCTGTGAATACAAGTCCGCCACACCGTTCAAGGGATGGTTTCCAAATGGAGAGAATGAGCCGATAGGGCCTGAGCCCTTTGGAAAAAGTGGACAGAAAAAAATGCCCGCGGTCATCGACGCCGGCCGTGGCGTTTTTCTCGGCCTGCTGGAATCCGACCTCTACACGGGAAAGGGATTTAAGACGGCAGTGCTTTCCGGGGCACGGAGTGAGTCAAAAGCGACGCTGACCCGCAAGGGCATGACCTCGCCATGGCGGGTGATCCTTTTGAGCACACAACCCGGCGCATTGCTGACATCAACGGTTCCGCTCAATCTGGCCGCGGAATGTAAAATCGAAGACACCTCCTGGATCAAGACTGGGAAAAGCCTGTGGGACTGGCGGGTTCACGGCTACCAAGCCGGAGATTTTACGTATGGAATCAATACGGCCAGCTACATGCGTTTTATCGACTTCGCTGCCGAGAACAACATCCGCTATTTCCTCATTGATGACTCCTGGTTCAAGAAGGTTGAGAATGGCAAGCTGGTCATCAAACCTGAAGTCGACCTGAAAAAGATTATGGATTATGCGGAAAGCAAGGCGGTTGATATCATCCTCTATTATGATCGTCATAAAGGAAAATCGTTGGGGGATAAAGCGCTCTTCAAGCTCTATTCCGAATTCGGTGCTTCTGGGATCAAATACGGGTTCATGGGCGACAACGCTCAATTCACGCGACGTGCTGTTGAGGAGACGGCCGCGAATCGACTGCTGGTAAATTTTCATGACAACCCCTGCCCCATGACGGGTATCAGCCGCACGCTGCCCAATGCGGTTACCCGCGAATTTTGTCATTGCCAGCAGGATTGTCGAAAAGCCTTCACCCCTACAGCATTTCTAAAAATGAGCATGATCAATGCGCTCTCAGGTCCGCTGGATCAGAACAATGGCGCATATGGTCTAGACGGAATCAACAACGGGGAACGACAGAAGGGTCCGCTCAAAAAGAACAGCTATAATTCGACGGTTGTATCTGAAACCGCCAGAACGCTGGTCATATCCAGTGGGTTGATCATCCTGCCTGATGCCCCCGAGGAATATGAAAAGAAGGCGGATCTATTTGAGTTTATACGCCAGATGCCAGCAACCTGGGATGAATCACGGGTGCTCAATAGCAAGATCGGGGAACACATCACGACCGCGCGGCGCAGCGGAGACCAATGGTTTGTCGGTAGCGTTATAAATGAACAGGGTGGCATGCTCCGGATCCCATTGGACTTCCTCGAAAAAGGAAAGCGCTACGAGGTCACCTTCTACGAAGATGCACCGGATACCCATTACATCAAGAATCGCGAATCATACCAGATACGAAAAGGGCAGGTAAGCAGCACGGACACCATTGAAGCAACAATGGCACCTGGTGGTGGACACTGTATGTGGATCAGACCCGCTAATCAGGAAATATCAGCAGCCCGAGATGTGTCACCTTTGAAAGCTGACGGAGCAAGTGGGCGTAAGCCCAACATTGTCTTTCTTCTTGTTGATGACCTTGGCTGGGCTGACGTCGGGTATCAGGGGAAGAAATTCAGAACTCCTAATATAGATGGATTAGCTAAGCAGGGAATGGTCTTTACCGACGCCTATGCCGCCAGCCCGGTCTGTTCTCCAACGAGGGCGAGTATTGTCACAGGGAAACATCCCGCTCGCTTAAGGTTGACGAGCCATATTCCCTCTCTGGGCGAGACATGGAACTATGGCAGACCGCAAGGCAACCGGGAGTTTTCAATCGAAAGCGGAATCAAAACGCGAAACTGGCTGCCTGAATCGGAAGTGTCGATTGCCGAAGTGTTAAAACCGCTGGGCTATACCACAGGGTTCTTCGGCAAGTGGCATCTTGGGCATGAACCCTATCACCCGGTAAAGCAAGGGTTCGACGAACAAATCGGCGTAACGAACTGGGGCCAGCCACCGTCATATCATGCGCCATATCGACGCAAATGGAAGAAGGGCGAAATCGTCATCGACGACTTAAGGAAGGACGCAAAAAAAGGCGAGTATCTAACCGATCGCCTCACCGAAGAAGCCTGTTCGTATATATCAAGACACAAAGGGAACAAGCCCTTCTTTTGCTACTTGTCCTATTATACGGTCCATACTCCACTGCAGCCACGCAAGGACTTGAAATCCAAAGGGTTATACGGCGGAATGGTCGCCGCTCTCGACGAATCAGTAGGTAAAATCCTCGCCCACCTCAAGCAGGAAGAATTGGACAACAATACCATTGTGGTCTTGATGTCGGACAATGGTGGAGACTTTAATAATGCGCCGTTGCGTTCAAAGAAGGGCTCTACCTACGAGGGGGGAATCAGAGAACCGTTGATCGTTAAGTGGCCCGGCGTGACAGAACCTGGAAGCAAATGTAGCGTTCCTGTCGTCTCAACAGATTTCTTCCCCACCTTTGTAGAGATGGCGGGCGGAGATCTGAGCAAGACGACTGCAGTTGATGGTCAGAGCCTCGTGCCGTTGCTTAAAGGTGAATCTTCGCTGGAACGCGAAGCGCTCTATTGGCATTTTCCACACCGGAAACCGCTCGGAAACAGTGGTGCAATTCGAAAAGGGAAGTTCAAGCTAATCGAAAAGTTCACGACTGGTGAAGTAGAGTTGTATGATCTATCCGAGGATCTCGGAGAGAAGACAGACCTGTCAAAGCAAATGCCGGATAAAGCCCGTGAGCTATTGACTGACTTGATCGCGTGGCGAAAAAAGGTAGGGGCGGGGCGTTACGAATTTGTGTCTAAACAAGTGATCCAATAAATCAGATCTAGGAAATAAAATGAAATACTTACGATATTATAAGCTTTGCGTTGTCGCCGTCTGTGGCCTGATGGTTTCCTCTGCGATGGCCTCTGGTCGTCCTGTTGAAAAAGAGGGTGCTGCCGCGCTCTATGCCGGGTTTACGGATCCGGCATCCCAATACGGCCCACGCACCTGGTGGCACTGGATCAATGAGCGCGTCAGCAAGGACGGGATCACCCAAGACCTTGAGGCCATGAAGACGATGGGCTACAAGGGCGCGCACATGATCAACCTGCCGTCGCTCGCCGTCGCCGGGACCATCGGGGATGATGTCGTCGGCAGCGATCTCTGGTATGAGAAGGTCGGCTTTGCCGCCAAGGAGTGCGAACGGCTCGACCTGGAGTTCAGTTTCGGCAGTTGCCCGGGCTGGGTCGCAGGCGG
>DJBY01000144.1:0-18607 GCA_002430605.1 Opitutia bacterium UBA5964
CAAGCGACGACGCCACGTGGCAACCTGAATCAACCAGCACCACATTACTTTTCATAGCACTATGAGTTCATCCTTCCGCACCTTAGCTCTCTACAGCCTCACCGCCATCGCCGCGTTTGCCGCGAGCAGTGAGCCTACATCCCCCTTTCAATCCGGCATTGAAGCGTATCAAAATGCTGAATACGAAATGGCAAAGGCACAATTTACCGCCGCACTTACGCTCGACGAAACCGCTGCCGCACGCCACAATCTAGGGCTCGCATATTTCAAACTCAATATTCCCGCTGAAGCAGTCTGGCAACTCGAGCGCGCGCAACTGCTCGAGCCATTCAACGCAGATTACCGCTACAAGCTCGAAGCCGTCCGCCAAGAGCTGGGACTCTTCGCAGGCTCAGCAAAATGGTATGTCCTCGCCAGCGCAGTACTTCCGAGTAAGACATGGCTCATCCTCGCAACTGTCAGCTTCTGGCTTCTGCTCGCCGTGTTCATCCTCCCCCGCATCAGCGACACGAAGGTCAGCATCGGCCTCAAAACACTACGTCTCATTAGTATCGCCGCCTTGATTCTTTCGATACCATCGCTCTGGTTCAACTTACGTTTACTGCAAACAGGCACGATCATAACCGACGAAGCCGCCAGCCTTCACGCCGCGCCCGCCTCCGCCGCCCCCGAAAGTGGCACCGCCCGCCCAGGTGAACGCGCCCGCATCTTAGATCACTACAACAACTTCTACGAGATCGAAACTGAAGGCCAAGCCACAGGCTGGATCTCCAAAGACGCCTTTCGCCCGCTAGCGGATTAAGCCTAGAATCCGTGGCGTCGTTGTTTACAACGGCCTCATCGTGATTGCGTACCAGCTTCGCGGGCCGTTGTAAACAACGACACCACACAGCATTTATAAAAAGTAAAAAAATCGGATTCGTGCGATTGGGTCCCATGGGCGGCAACATTGCACGCTACTTGAAAGACCAGAACTACACCGTCGCAGCGCTCTTTGATATTAACAGAATTGACGTCCGAGATCGGCGCGACTGCCTAAACTACACCTACGGCCGTCACATTTGAGCAATACACCAAGCGCATCGAAATGGGCAAAGGTGAACTAGACAAGTCCGGCATCGCGGAACTGACGTTCAAAGGGCGTAGCGTTTAGCAGGTTCGGCAGTGATGCCCTGACTTCCTAAGGCCGTGTCGGGAGTCGAACTTCACGGTTAACTGCCTGCCCACATTAAAATCACAGATTAGTGTAATTACCTCCTTGACGAAATAACACTAATCTGTAACTTTAATGCACTATGATTCAAAGCTTCCGGAGCAAAGAAACGGCCAAAATATTTGAAGGCCGCTTTTCACGGAAATTCCCACGCGACATTCAACAACGGGCACTCAACAAACTCCGACTCATTGCCTCAGTCACACAACTCGAAACGCTTAAGGTGCCACCTAGCAACCATCTCGAAGCCCTCCGCGGCGACCGTACGGGCCAACACAGTATCCGGATCAATCAACAATGGCGTATCTGCTTCATCTGGAAAGACGGCAATGCGCACGACGCCGAAATCATCGACTACCACTAAGCATCATGAAGACCCAAAACCTCATTCCCCTCGACCCTCCGGGCACGATTCTATTGCAAGAATTCATTGAACCCATGGGACTGACCCAAAAAGCCTGCGCTGCAGGTTCGGGCATTCCCTATGTTCGCTTTAACGAACTCATCCACGGCAAGCGCCGGATCTCTGGCGAATACGCCCTCCGCCTAGGCTACTTTTTTCAAATGGAGCCCCAATTCTGGATCAACCTTCAAGCCGACTACGACCTCCGCAAAGCCAGCCGAGTTCAAGGGAATCTAAAGAATAAAATCCACCCCGCATCCGAGCTAATCGCGGTTTAAGCCGATCACGAATCATGCCGTTTCGAGGTCAATTATAATCAGAACGACATGACACTATGCGGAGATTCTTATGCACAAGAATATTACGGAATGCCCCCGACTACCTTACCCACAGTGCAAAGCGGTGCCGATAAATACGTGAGTTTTTGTGAATTCTCGTGCCTTTTTATGGCTAAACAAATCCAGATGCTGAAGCTCAGAAGTGAGCTTTCTCCTTATTTGGATAGCGGGTAAGCGTTCCGACTTCACCCTACTTTCGCTCACGCTCCGCGCAGAAGCGTGCTCCACACCAGTCTTGCCTGCTTCAGCATTGGAACCGCGCTTCAACAATTTCAGCGATTCAGGATTTTAGACTACCCTAGACGTAACGCTGGTTCGATACTGATTGCATCATTCCGCGTGCCTTCGGGGTCGGCGTAAGCAGCAAAAGCAATCATCGCGGCGTTGTCGCCAGTGTGCTGGGGCTCGGCGATGAGGCACGGCATGCGATAGCGCTTAGCCAATCGCTGCATCGCAGCGCGGAGTACTTTGTTATTCGACACGCCGCCGGAGAGACCGAGGCTGTTGTAGCTATCGACCTCCAAAATATGCTTGGTCTTGCCAAACAGTTGATCGATCACCGCACTTTGATAGGACGCGCAAATATCAGGCAGCATGGCTTCGAGTTCAGCATCGCCCATCTTCTCAATGCGATAACGCAGACTGGTCTTGAGACCAGAAAAACTGAAGCGACGCTCGTTGCGCGGCGCAATCGACTTGGGGAAATCAAATGCTTGGGCATTGCCCGTGGCGGCTATTTTTTCGACATGTGGCCCGCCAGGATAGGGCAAGCCGAGGAGCTTGGCTCCTTTGTCGAGCGCTTCGCCAGCGGCGTCGTCTACGGTCTCCGCTAACACGGTGAGCTGCTTGGATTTATTAATCTCAAATAGAATCGTGTTACCGCCCGACACCACAAGGCCAAGGTGCGGCAGCAACGCATCGAATGCATCGGCAAAGCCTGCGGGGTCCAATTTATGTAGTGTAATGAAAGGTGAATACGCATGGCCGCGCAGGTGATTCACCCCACAGAGCGGCAACTTCCACGCGAGCGCGAGGCTCTTGGCAAATGCGATACCGAGCGCAAGGCAACCAGCGAGACCAGGGCCCTGGGTAACGGCAATTTGAGTGATCTCTGACTGGCGCTCCAGAATATCGGTCGCTTCGAGCAGCGGGAAGAAATTCTTTAAATGCTCGCGACTGGCAAGATCGGGCACCACCCCGCCGTATTCTTTATGCAAGCTGATCTGACTGTGCACCCACTCGCCTTCGACTCCCTTGGCGGGATCGAACAGTGCGAGCGCGGACTCATCGCAAGAACTTTCAATGGCTAGAATCATTTGTGAAGAAAACATCGAATGTTCATCGTCGAAGGTCGAACATCGAATTAGCTAAGGATATAGAAAATGTAGGTTGCAACTGAAAGTGGTAGCGCTGGTGCGCCGGCCAAGGCGTAGCGATTAAAGACTAGTCTCGCACCGCCGGCTCGTTCGATCAGCGTAACTAACACTGCGTGGATGACCAGCTAACCGGTGCGGTGCGACCTCACAGAGAAATTATATCTCCAAAGGAGAATCAGACATATTCAATGTTGGACGTTCAACGTTGGACGTTGGTAGTGATCAACGCGTCGAGCATTTGCTCAGCGACGATACGCTGAGAATCTTTAACGGGGGCGAAGCCGAAAGCTGCCGTAAAAGTGGCGTCGCTCATCTTACGCAGATGATGCTCTTGCAGCATGAGCAAAATGGCTTCTTCGGTACTGCGCTCGACCGTGATATTTGGATAGACGCCGGTGCCGTTGATCGCTTCACCGCTGGGCAATAAATAGCGCGCACTGGTGAGTTTTAACCCATCGCCATCAGGGAAAGAGTAAACACTTTGCACCGAACCTTTACCGTAAGATTTCTCACCAACCAGGACTGCACGCGCATGATCTCGCAACGCCCCAGAGAAGATTTCGGATGCGCTGGCGCTATTGCCATCAATCAAAACGATCAGCGGTTGTTGATACGCATCCACAGTGGCCTCGGCATAAAAGACCTCTTCCACGCCACGGCGTGATTGCACTGTCAGAATTTTTTGCCCCTCTTCTAGAAAGATTTCGGACATTCGCACGGCAATATCGAGGCGACCTCCCGGGTTGCCACGCAGATCGATAATCAAGCCCTGCATCCCTGCAGCATTGAGACGGTGAATCGCTGAAACCATTTCCAGATCGGTCTCGTCGATGAACTGACGCACTCGCATGTAACCAGCGGTGCCCGTCGCCATCTGCACATCGACCACAGAATCGAGCGCAATCGCCAGCCGCTCCAAGTTAAAGGAATGTTCTTCCGCAGTGATGGGGCGCTCGACCTGCAATGAAACCATCGAGCCCGGCTCACCGCGAATCCTATCGATCACCTCGCCGAGGGACTCCTCTCGCGTATCGACTCCGTCAACACCGACGATGAAATCACCAGCAAGAATACCCCCCACTCCGGCACTGCCTTGCTCAAATACCTGAGAGATAATGATTCGTCCGGAGAATAGCCCCACCTCGATGCCAACGCCGACGTATTCCTGGTTGGCAGCCATGCTAAACTCCTCGTAGTCGTCGGGCGTCATATACTCGGAGTACGGGTCAAGCGAGCGCACTGCTGCGCGCAAGGCAACATCGGTTAGCTCTTGGAAGTCCACCTCATCGGCATGGACAAACCCAGACTCCACAATCCGCATCACCATCCCGTAGCGCGAAAGGCTCTGCCAATAATCCATGGAAAACATCGCGCGCCAATCCGCTCGTGCCGCGAATTGCGAAGCGAGCACCGCCAATATGGCAACGGGGATCACCCAGCGCAGTGTATGCTTGTCCATACACCGCACTGTGTGCACCTCGTCACTGGTTGTAAATATCGGGGATTCATAGATTCGAAATAAAATAACTACCCCAAAAACCTAAAATAGAGATTAAACCTTAATATAATCGATCGAGGGCTGCCGTCCTCGGCGTCCTCAAGCAGCACCCGCAGACAGCGGAGACGCTGTCCCTCCAAACTAAATTAATTCGAATCAAATAAAGAGAAATTCGTATTTATTCTCGACTACTCGAAGATAGGCTCGTTGATCAAATAGCATGAACGGGGGCGACAAAACACTATGCGACCAACTCCAGACGAGCTGCGCAAAAGGCCCGATCAGCTATCGTGACTATATCGACCTCGTCCTCTATGCGGACGACTGCGGCTACTACACCCGTGATCGTGAGCGCGTTGGTCGCAGCACAGATCACGATTTCTACACCGCAGAGAGCCTAGGTAAGGTCTTTGCCCAACTCGTTACCACCGCAGCGCACGATCTCCTCGGCGAAACCACTGCCGCGCAATCCACTTTCATCGAAATTGCCGCCGAACCTGGTGCGGAGCTGCTCAGTCGCGTCGAGTCGCACCCTTTTGCTGACAGCCGTGTCATTCGCCAAGGCGATGCGATCCGCGCCGATGGCCCAGTGGTGATTTTTGCAAATGAGTGGCTCGATGCCCTGCCCTTCCACCGCTTGATCTTTCGCGATGGCCAATGGCACGAACGCGGCGTGCGCCTCAACGCAGCGAACGCGCTCGAAGATGTGCTGCTCGACCACTTCACGCCGGAAGTCGCTGCCATTCAAGAGCGCCTCCCCGTGCAGGCGCTCGAAGGCTACGAGCTCGACCTGCCGCTGCAGGCCGAGGCCGCGATTGCCGATCTGCTCGTGCAAGATTGGACCGGCATGCTGCTGCTATTCGACTATGGTAAGACATGGCAGGCACTTTCCACTGACTGTCCAGCAGGCACCGCCCGCACCTATCAGCAGCACACCCAGGCCAACGACTTGCTCGATCAACCTGGAAAAAAAGACATCACCTGCGACGTCTGCTGGGACCCACTGGCCGATTTATTGACTGAAAAAGGCCTCCAATCCGTCACCCTTGAGACGCAGGAATCGTTCTTAGTGCAGCGTGCCCAGCGCGCGGCTGAGTCGATTGTCCGCGACACGGCGGGCATGTTCAGTCCTGACAGGCAGACACTTATGGAGCTGATCCACCCCGCACACATGGGCCGGCGCTTTCAAGTGCTATGGGGACTACGAGGCAGCTAAATTTTTCTAGAAAAAGGCTTGCTTGGCTGCCACAGCCCCCTACTTTCCTGCCCTTCATAACTTTAATCAAGGAACTCTCATGTCACGTATTTGCGCAATCACAGGTAAACGCCCCGTCAAAGGTGGTATCATCATCCGTAAGGGTCTCACCAAAAAAAGCGGTGGTATCGGAACAAGTCTCGTTAAGAACACAAGACGTCGTTTCTGTCCAAACGTTCAACGCATCCGCGTAAAACTTCCAAGTGGAGAAGTGAAGCGTATGTGGGTCTCCGTTAAGGCGATCAAGGCAGGTCTTGTTACAAAGGCATAGTCCGACACAACTTTCCTTAAACGCCTCGGTCTAACGACCGAGGCTTTTTTGTGCAAGGAGGGGCAGATCGCCCCTTAATAGCTTGATTACCCGCATCTCACACTTCTCACTTTCAATCAGTTACTTCAACCCATGGCATCTTCCATCATACGGCGACACTACCCCATTCCGGATCTAAGCTTCCGGGACTTTTGGGATATTTGCTGCCGCTTCCAAACCGTGCATCCCGAATACCGGAATGTCTATTTCACGGTGGATGGACACGATTCCTTTATCGTGCTCGACGAGCCTGAAGTCTCGAAAGTTTTAAAGAAGCTCGAAGGTAAAGAGAATCGTGTACGTAAATATTCTGCGCGCTTTTACACAAGTCGCAGCCAGCACAGCGAAGGTTACGGCGTCTCCGAGTTACAATACCGCCCCGCCAACTACGAACGCTATCTCCAAGGGCTAAATTTCTACAGCGATTCGGTCAATAAGGCTAACTACTATCAATTCGAAGAAGAGATCTACACCAACTATCCCTTCATCGAAAACACCGAGCCCGAAGTCGAGTTCGGTAAGCCCTGCGAAGTGCTCGCACTCATTATCGACATTCGTGGGTTTAGCCTCTTTTGCGAAGAGCCCAACATCGAGTCGCCCTATACCTGCGGCCTAATGTCTGCCTTTTACCACATGGTGAATCGCTCACTGCAACGCTTCCCGCCGGAAATGACTAAATTCCTTGGCGATGGCGTGCTCGCGATTTGGGAGACGACTCCTGCCGACCGTGAGATCGCAGTCAATGTGGCACTCGGAGCCGCGATTAGCTTCCGCAATCAATGGACACAGGTGCAAGACAGCCCACACTTCAGCCATGGTGCGCCCAAATCACTCGGCGCGGGCATCTGCTTTGGACTCGCCAGTCACCTCGAGGTAGGCGACGACTACATCGGCCGCCCCATCAACATCGCCAGCCGCCTCTGCAGCGTCTGTCCTGGCGATCGCGTCTACGTCGACCGCTCTGTGCCTAACATCCCGCTGCACTTGAAGAAGGAAGAGTTGGTCACGCACATTAAGCCCTACGGTCGCCATAACATCTGGGGCTTTATCAATAAAGACGCGTAGTGAACATTGAATATCGAACGCCCAAGATTGAACGGTCAATTTTAGGCGCTCGACGTTCCCCCTGCCATCAAAACCATTCTCCAGACGACTTACAGCGAAGACCTCCCTATCCATGCACGACGGGAAGAGATCATTCGCGCCATCCAGGAAAACCAGATCGTCGTCATCGCCGGCGAGACGGGCTCTGGCAAGACCACCCAGATCCCTAAGTTCCTAATCGATGCCGGCTATGGGCAAAACGGCCTGATCGGCTGCACGCAGCCCCGCCGTGTCGCTGCTCTTTCCGTCGCACAACGTATCGCCGAAGAGCTCGGCGTCACCTACGGCAACGAAGTCGGCGCCAAGATCCGCTTTACCGACCAGACACGCCACGACACCGCGATCAAGGTCATGACCGACGGCATTCTGCTGAACGAGATACAGGACGACCCGATGCTGCGCGCCTACGATGCCATCATCATCGACGAAGCGCACGAACGTAGCCTCAATATCGATTTCATCCTCGGCTGTTTACGGCAACTCACCGATCTGCGCAAAGACCTGAGGATCGTCATCACCTCGGCAACGATCGATACTGAGAGTTTTTCCAAAGCCTTCGACGGTGCTCCCATCATCGAAGTCTCCGGCCGTATGTACCCGGTGGATACCTACTACCGCCCGATCGAGGAGATGCTGGAGGACGCTGGCGACCTGACCTTCATCGAAGCCGCCGCCGAACTGATCAACGAGATCATCAATCACAACCACGAAGGCGACATCCTCGTTTTTCTACCCGGCGAGCGCGACATCAACGAGCTACGCCGCAAGCTCGAAGACAGCCGCGCTCGCTCGTGCGACATCCTGCCACTCTACGGCCGCATGGCCAACGCCGACCAACAGCGCATCTTTCATCCACAAGGTCGCCGCCGCATCATCCTCTCAACCAATATTGCCGAGACCTCATTGACTGTGCCCGGCATACGCTACGTCGTTGATACCGGCCTCGCCCGCATCAGTCGCTACAGCGCCACCTCTCGCACGCTACGACTGCCGATCGAGCCCATTGCTCAATCTAGCGCCGACCAGCGCAAAGGCCGCTGCGGTCGCGTCAGCAACGGCGTCTGCTACCGCCTCTACTCCGAGCAAGACTTCCTCGGTCGCCCGCGCTACACCACGCCGGAAATTCACCGCTCGAATCTGGCGTCCGTGATCCTGCGCATGCTCGCCTTCCGACTCGGCGATATCCGCACCTTTCCGTTCATCGACCCTCCGTCCGACACCGCCATCCGTGGGGGCTACCGACTACTGGAAGAACTGGACGCGGTTTACAGCGACAGCCGCAGCGAAAACGAAGACGACTACCGACTCACTAAACTCGGGCGCAAACTCGCCAGATTACCAGTCGACCCGACCGTTGCGCGGATGCTGTTACAGGCGCATCAAGAGGGTGTCATCGAAGACGTGCTGGTGATCGCTTCGGGCCTATCCATTCAAGACCCCCGCGAGCGACCCGCCGAACTCGCCAAAGAAGCCGACGAAATGCAAAAGCGCTTCGTCCATAAAGAGTCCGACTTCCTGACCTTACTCAACATTTGGAACGCTTACCACGACGAGATGGATCGTCTCACGCAGGCGAAACTGCGTAAATTCTGTAAACAGCATTTCGTCTCTTACCAACGCATGCGCGAGTGGCGCGACGTGCATCATCAGCTAGAGCGAGTTCTCAAAAACCTAAAGATGATGCCAAGCGGCAAGGGCAACGCTCCCCGTGGCCTCGCTCGTAAGACCGGGGTTGCCGAGCTAAGCACACAGCCAGCCAAAGCCAACGCTCCCCGCTCTGACGAGCGAGGCCACAAGCCCCAGCAAGCATCGAGCAATCAACCACCAACAACCAACAACCACTTAACCGACGCAGGTTACGCCGCCATCCATCGCTCGATCTTAACCGGTCTGCTCAGTAACATCGCCGTCAAAGAAGAGGAGCACAACTACCGCGGCCCGCGCAATCGCAAGGCGCTACTCTTTCCCGGCTCTGGACTTTTCGATCACGCCACCGCCAAGAAGCAACGCAAAGCCTCCTACGCGAAAACTAGCAAGCCTAAGCCGGCCAAAACCACCGCACCCGCATGGATCGTTTGCGGGGAATGGATGGAAACCAGTCGCCTTTTTGCCCGCACTGCCGCCAAGGTTCAAGTGCAGTGGATCGAAGACGTGGCTGGCGACTTACTTAAGCTCAAGCACTCCGAACCATTCTGGAGCACCAAGTCCGCAGCCGCTCTTTGCAAGCAGCGCAAGATGCTCTTCGGCCTGGAGATCAGCCAAAGTAATATCAGCCTCAGCCGTATCGATCCCGATCAATCGACCGAGATCTTCGTCCGCAATGGCCTGATCGAAAAAGGTATACGTGAGCGCCCCGACTTCCTGAAGCACAACGACGAAGTCAGTGAACGCGCCGAATCCGAACTCGCCCGCCGCCGCCTCGGTTCTGGTTTTGCAGTGGAAGATCGACTCTATGACTTCTACCGACAGCGTCTCAACGCCGTCGGCTCTTACTCCGAACTGCGCAGCTTCGCCAAGCGCGAACACGGCGGCCGCCTAGATTTCCTCAACGCCAGCATCGACGACCTGCTCCCCGAAGAGGAACAAGACGACACCACTGAGGCCTTTCCAAAATCACTCGCGATCGGCGGCAGCGAACTCCCCTTACGCTATCGTCACGAACCCGGCGGCGACTCCGACGGCGTCACCCTACACGTGCCACTCACACAGATTGGCGCGATCCAACAAGGCACGCTCGACTGGGCCGTGCCCGGCCACCTCGAAGAAAAGATTGAAAGCCTACTGCGCGGCCTGCCCAAGCAAATCCGCATTCAGCTCCACCCGCTCAAAGAACGCGCCGCCGAACTACGTAAGCAGCTAAAGCCCTCCGAGCGTTCGCTACGTGATCAGCTTGCCGAGCATCTCAAGGAGCAATACGGCATCCAAACGTTCAAAGATAATTGGTCACAAACCGAGATTCCCAGCTACCTACAACCCCGTATTCAGATTGAGAATACAAAGGGCGATATTCTCGCCGACGGCCGCGACTTAGAGGCACTGCGTGCATCCTTAGAAATCACCAATAAAGAAGTCTCGCGCGGTAATGGGCTCGACGCCATCCCCGCATGGCAAGCCGCCACCGCACGCTACGAACGCGAAAACCTCAGCAGTTGGAACTTTGGCGACCTTCCCGCCGAGATCGATCTCAGTGGCGAATCTGGCCTACCGCTCAAAGCATTTCCGGCATTGGTGCTGGAGGGCGAACAGGTGCACCTACGTCTCCTCGCAGATTCCTCGACTGCACTACTCGCAACACAAATAGGCTGGCCTGCACTTGGAACGATTGTCATGGGCCGCGACATCGCTTGGCTACGTAACGACCTAAAAGACCTCAAACAACTCGGCGCACTACTACTGCCGCTCGGTGACTTTGACACCGTCAAAGCGAGCGCATGGAGCCACCTACAAAGTCAGCTGTTCCGCTCCGACGAATACCTGCCGCTCAAAGAATCACGCTTCAAAAAAGTGCTCACACGCGCCGATGAAGAGCGCCGCGGAATCGTACCCAAGCTCCAAGAGCAACTGCGCGCGCTACTCGAAGCACGCCAAGATATCTGCTTACTACTAGAGCAAAAGAAGACCAGCAAGGCGCTCGTCTATCCCGGCATGCGCGCACAGATGGAACGGCTCGCGCCCGCAAACTTGCTAGAGCACTACAGCTTCACCGAACTGCCACACCTCACCCGCTTTCTCAAGGCCATGCGCCTACGCGCCGAACGCGCCAAAGACAGCCTCCAACGCGACATCGAAAAATCCAAACGGGTGGCGCCCTACGATGCTCGCAGCGCAGCGCTGGTTAAACTAGCCAAGACCCCAGCCCAACAAAGCGCAGTCAAAGCCTACCACATGCTGCTCGAAGAATTCAAAGTCTCGGTCTATGCGCAGGGACTCGGCACCTCGCAAAAAGTCTCCGAAAAACGCCTCGATAAACTAGCCGACGAGCTTGAACGAGAGTTGAAATAGGCCGATCAATGCTAGGGCTCGAGCTCTTAACTCAGCGTAGCTCTACGCGTGCGCCGCAGCCTCGGCGAAGGAGGCCGAGCGAAGTCGGTTATTCGACGCCGCTCTGCGATGACCGCTTATAATTTGAGTACCCTTACCTCCGTATCACAAAGGCAATGACATGACTCCATCTCAACCCTGGGTTATTTAGAAAATAATATAAGTGTTCGCGAGCTAAGCTGCCAAAGCAGTCATTCAATCTGCAAACACTACATCCTAGTATCCTCAGTATCAGGTGTTTCGTCCAATATTTATCTTATTGTAGGGCAGGCCTGAGAGGGTCACATACAGGACAGGTGCAAAAAGTTAATAACGAAGCGGATCAATGGACTGTTTGTCTGGAATGCCAGGGACACGGCAAACAATTCAGGAAGCTCTCCAGGAAAGTGCGACTCCGCTACCAGCGGGCACTGGGTCAATTTGGGACAACGAAGGGCGCAGGAACGGCTCCAGTTCGCCCGAAGGGTCACCTCGATACATGCTTGAATTGTAAAGGATCTGGGTTGGTTGCTTCTGCTAGCCATCCACTCGCGGATAAAGAAAACTACCCACACGTGGCCATCATTGGTGGTGGCATCGGCGGGGTCGCGCTAGCCGTGGCTTGTTTGCACCGCGGGATTCCCTTTACTCTGTATGAACGCGATAGCGGCTTCGATACGCGCGCTCAGGGCTATGGACTCACGCTGCAACAAGCGGGTCGAGCGATCGAAGGATTGGGCATTTCATCGTTAGCAGCGGGAGTCATTTCAACAAGACATGCGGTGCATACGACCGCAGGAAAAGTGATCGGTGAATGGGGACTCAGAAAATGGGGGCGGTCAGTTGAAAAGCCATCACCGAAGCGCACCAATGTCCATATTGCACGGCAGTCGTTGCGCTTAGCGCTACTTGAGCAGCTCGGCGGAGAGGATGCGGTGCAGTGGGGGCACCAGTTGGTCGATTTTAAGGGTTGTGAGGGTGGTGCAGTAGATCTGAGCTTTGATGTGGCCGGTAAAATAAAGCACGCCAAAGCGGATCTTGTGGTGGGGGCGGATGGTATACGAAGTGTGGTGCGGAGCTTGTTGATTGGTGAAGACATTTCCCCGTTACGCTACCTCGGTTGTATTGTAATTTTGGGGATTTGTCGCTTGGAGGCTCTCGCAGGTCTTGAGAGTTCTTTACTGGACTCCGCCACGGTATTCCAAACCGCCAATGGTAATGAGCGGATCTACATGATGCCTTATGCGACGGACTCGGTAATGTGGCAGCTTAGCTTCCCAATGCCCGAAAAAGAGGCGAAGGCCTTAAATGCCCAAGGAGCTCAAGCACTCAAGGCTGAAGCGTGTCGAAGAACTCAGTGGCACAGTCCCATTCCCCAGATTTTAGCGGCGACCTTGGAAGCTCAGGTTTCTGGTTATCCCGTATATGACCGAGCACTACTGAAGTCAGAATTGTTGGAGAAAGAGGCTCAAGTGACTCTGATCGGAGATGCAGCTCACCCGATGAGTCCATTCAAAGGTCAGGGCGCAAATCAAGCTCTACTGGATGCGCTGGCGCTGGCTCGAGCGATCTCAAAAGGATGTAGCCCCTCATCACAATGGAGGAAAGCTGGAATTAGGGAAAGTGTGTTAACTGAGTTTGAATCAGAAATGTTGGAACGCAGTGCGACCAAAGTGAATGATTCAGCAGCGGCTGCACAGTTCCTGCATTCCGCAAGCGTGCTCGATGAGGGCGATGGACCGAGAGGGCCAAGTCGAACAAGAAAAGATGCATAACAAGGCTTCGGATGGGGGCATGCCGCTAGCTTTGCCTTTCACTCATGGGTTGCAGGTATTGTATCTTTTCCCATAGAGCCGCCGAATAGGCATCATAGATGACTTGCGGAATTGGGCCTCTCGACCTTGCCGCCCGAAGCCTTAGCGTAGGAGGCAGGGGAACGCTGATCAGCGGCGTATCTAAGCCGTTTTTTCGATGCTCCGCAACTCTGTGCTATCTACCCTTTAATAACTAATCTCACGATCCATCCGAACGTTTTCTTGATATATACATTATCTATCTCAATAGGAAATCGAAAAGCTTATCTGTTTAGAGTTCCCCCATGATATCTAACATATTATTCACAAGTAAATAAAGCTTGCACAAGCTATAATCCTAACTAAATGATCACTATTCGTATACATTTAAGACATTACATTTATTTAATAAACTCACACCATGAAGACTTTAACATTACACGAAACAAAGATAAAGGGACTTAAAACACTCATTGCACTGGTGATTATTGCTGTATCTGTTTATTTAGGTTTTACGCCATTATTTAAACTAGTTCCAGATGGCGTTGCACAACAGGTTGTCGGCTCCTCGTTTGGAGCAATTTTTGTGATCATTCTGACCATGTATCTGCTAAACAAGCAGACAGAAATTGAACAGGAGAGCAAGCGGGGCGAACGCGTTTTTGATGAAAAAGTTAAGTTATATCAGATGATCCTTAAAACGAGTCGAGAAATTATCGAAGACGGCATTCTAACATCGACTGAAGTAACACAACTGCCATTTGCGATGGTCAACCTGCAGATGCTTGGAGCGGATGAAACGATTAAGTCATACTCCATTGTGTTTGAGAAGATTAATGAAATTTTCTCAAAACGTGAAGGTGAAGACGAAGAGGTTAAAATTGATGACGATGATAAAATTGAAATCTTCAAAGCCATCAGCCATTTTTCCATTCAGTGTCGAAACGATCTAGGAATTTCGGATAAGGATGTAGATCCTACACTCTTCAACCGTGCTTTTCAAGCCGTCCAAACCGCCGTCAAGAACAAGCGTGACACAAAGAAGATTGGCTACAAGGGAACACAGCTCTCTAAAGGCCGACTAGTGCTCTCTATATTTAAGGATTATGTCGCAGCCCATCCGAATGTTGACTTTGAAGGACTGGAAAAAGCCTATCCGGCACTTCAGGGAAAGCGACCACTCTTCCTCAGAAAAGAAGACGCCGAGAAGATTTACAGTTCTTCCGGCAATGCGCGGCATTTTATTAAGCCAGCCGATCTGATCGAATTGAGAGACGGGGCGATTGCCATTTCGAATCAGTGGGGCGCGAGCAACCTACCGGCCTTTTTAGATCATTGCCGCAATAAATTGGGAATCGATCTCAACTAAAAAGCGCCCCTTTTAACCTAGACCCTTTCGACTCCATGAGCAGTTTAAGCAAAGCAGTCGGTATCTTTCGTGCATTTTTTAAACCACGTTGAAAATCTAATCAAACATAGATTGCATATAGTTGAAGCCAGTGGTCCTATTGTAGACTTTAATGAAGTTAGTTGATCGATTTTATTTAACCCCAAAAACCTTATAAATATGACATTAGAATATAAAAATGATAGAATTCTAGACCGTGGTAAAACGTTGGCAAATATTAAACGAGATCGACTCAACGAAGGCATCGGATCCAAGCCGCTATGTAATGTTAAGGATGATCGAATTAGAGAGGGAATTGGGTCATCGACTCTCTGCAATGTAAAAAACGGCGATATACGTGAGAACATTGGATCGAAAAGACTAGCGAAGGTACAGGACATCCGGAAACAGATAAAAAACTCTGAAAGTCTATCCGATACCTTTGTGGCGGCAGTTTGGTGGTACTTAATGAAATAGAAATGGGGTTTTTAAAAAACATTGCCCTCGGTGCGCTCGGCGTAAAGACCTACCAAAATGTTTACAATAAACCAATCGTCACCCCGCCGCATGGCTACGCGATCCGCGGGATGGACCAGAAGGGCTTGGGTGCGAAGTGGGTCGTGAAATATTCCAAAAAGCATCAAATGAATCTCACTCATTCTTTCAGGATTAGTGGTAAATCGACCAAATCCGTTAGTATCGGTGGAGATGTTTTCCTAGTCGACTGGCCCTAGAGAATTCGAACCGTCGCGCATATTTTATACCCCTATTCGACGTTTTCATGAAACAATTTGATACGCTTACCCAAGGAAAATTACAATACTACGTGTATTGCCTAATCGATCCAGACACAGATAAGCCCTTTTACGTTGGAAAAGGGAAAGGCAATCGGGTTTTTGAACACGCGATGGGGGCGATTAAGGGCAGTAAAGAGTCCGATAAAATCGGAAAGATTAATGCGATTCGATGCGCCGGCATGCGGGTCAAACATGTCATTATCCGGCACGGCTTGACTGAAAATGAAGCGTTTAAGATCGAGTCGACGCTTATCGATTACACCAACTATTTTAATGAGACTTTAACCAATGAGCTTTTAGGACATGGTTCCGTTAAATTCGGACTAATGACTGCCAATGAGGTTATCGCCACATATAACGCCAAGCCCCTGGATGCGCTGCATCACAATGTCATCATCATTAACATAAACAAAACCTACGAGCGCGCTAAAGGCGGAGTTAGTATTTATGATTCAACCAAAGAAGCTTGGGTAATTGGAGCTAAAAGAAGAGAAGACCTCGAGTACGCGCTCAGCGATTACCGTGGAATCATTGTTGGGGTTTATAAAATAAACGATTGGTACCATGTCCGAACCAATGACAAAACCTCTAGAAGATGGGGCTTTAATGGCGAAGAAGCAGAACCGCACATAAAGGATTTCTACTTCAACAAATCAGTCCGTCACACAAAAAAACGGGGTGCAGCAAATCCAATTAGGTACAAGTTGTAGGACCATTATTCATTCCTATTGGGTTTGCCTGAATCGAGGCGGCCGCAGTGACCGAAACGGTTTTAAAAAGTTCCCTTACTTGCGTTGTAGTGTGTTTGATGGATAAGGAGGAATAAGGCTCAACCGTAGAATTTAATTATTGCCCTCAATCGTACCTCACCTGTTTCCTCACCATACAACGCAAAGCGCGCATCGAGTTCCCAACTTCGGTTCATCAAATCATAAACCGCCAAAAATATAGCAATGAGCTCCTCCATTTCGCATACACTTGGAAGGCTTTAAGCGAACGCTTTTTGAAGCTCTAGCAGGCTGAACATGGAAACTCCATGCCGATGTCATCATGGGCAACCACTATCATCTTGCTGTGGAAACTCCCGAACCGAATCTGGTGGATGGCATGATGCCCCGCCCCCCTTTTACCCACGCGATAGACTTGCCTTTCCAGCGCAGGCAATCTGTGATCTCCCCATCATTGATTCTAAATCTACCACTTCGCAGCCCGAAGCTGCTTCCGCTGAGCTTACCCAATGGCCGGCACTGTTGCGCGGTTCTGTGCTCAGCAGCACACAGTCCAAGCATGTGCAGTACATTTCGCTAGCAGATCGCCGTGCGCAAGTGGTGATCATGATTAACGCCTTCCTCATCCCACTCGCGATTTCGGCCTATCAGAATCCGCAAATTCGCCTCGGCATCACACTCTACGTCTTAGCCGCCGCAGCCAGTATTGTCTTCGCGGTCATGTGCCTCATGCCCAAGCGCTACCAAACGGCCCCTGGCGAAAAATCAAACCTGCTGCACTTCTCCGGAATTTGGCAATATGATGAAGCCACCTATAAGGCGCTGATGCGCGAATCTCTAGAGAATCGTAACACCATCACAGAACTCATGGTATCCGACATTTATCACCTGAGCCATGATGTGCTACGGCCTAAATTCCGCTGGATGCGTCTGAGTTTCTACGCCTTTCTGTGCGGCCTACTCAGTGCCTTGCTGTTTATCGCGCTGCCACTCGCGCTGTAAAAGATCCGACACGAACTTCTGAGCCATTTTTGTATCAAACCAGTGCGCTGCGCCTGTGCGCGAACAAACAGTCCTCCTTACCTGGATTCATTTTCACATTGAGGCACGGTGGCGCAGAGTGATTCAAATGTAAGGCGGGCGCGCCAAGGCACGCCCCGACGGCGTTGATTTACGGTAAAAAAAGTGATCCGATGCACACTCTCTGAAATATCCCCAGTAGCTTGCTACTCAAATCGCTTTCGACAATACACCAACACCAATCTGACAGCTATGACGACTTCCACTTTAAGCACCTCGCCTCTCTTCTCTCCGATTCGCATCGGCGCATGGGAACTCCCCAACGCTATCATCATGGCACCGCTCACACGTTGCCGCGCCAGCGAAGGTCGCGTGCCCAATGCTATGATGGCGGAGTATTATGCGCAACGCGCTAGCGCGGGACTGATTATCTCAGAGGCCACCTCGGTCACGCCAATGGGCGTCGGCTACCCGGACACTCCGGGCATCTGGTCGGACCAGCAAGTGGCCGGTTGGAAGCAAGTCACCGCAGCCGTGCACGCCAAAGGCGGCCGTATCTTATTACAACTCTGGCATGTCGGCCGCATCTCCGATCCGATTTATCTCGGTGGCGAACTCCCCGTCGCGCCAAGCGCCATTGCACCCGCAGGCCACCCGAGCCTAGTACGCCCGATCAAACCTTTTGTCACACCACGCGCACTGGAATTGTGCGAGATTCCGGCAATCATCGAAGCCTTCCGCAAGGGCGCTGAAAATGCCCTGGAGGCTGGATTCGACGGCGTCGAAATCCACGGAGCCAATGGTTATTTGCTCGATCAATTCCTGCAAGACTCGACCAATCAGCGCGACGACGTTTACGGCGGTCCAATCGAAAATCGCGCGCGCCTGATGCTCGAGATCACCGATGCCGCGATCTCCGTGTGGGGAGCCGACCGCGTCGGCCTGCACATCGCGCCTGATTGCGATGCACACGACATGGGCGACTCCGATCCAGAGGCAACCTTCAGCTACGTGGCAGAAGCCATGCGCGAACGCGGCATCGCCTTTCTCTTTGCCCGCGCGGCACAAACCGACGCCAAGATGGGCGCGAAATTGAAAGCAATCTTCCAAGGTTCTTTTATCGCCAACCAACAACTCAGCAAAGACTCCGCAGAATTGATCCTCCAAGCGGGCGAAGCCAACGCCTGCGGCTGGGGGCAGCAGTTCATCGCCAACCCAGACCTAGTTCGCCGACTTAAAGACGATCTCGAACTTAATGAAATCGACTCGGACAGTTTCTACGGCGGCGATTTCAAGGGCTATACGGACTATCCGTTTGCGGATTAGACCGCAAAGGCACTGCCAAAAACAAACACGCTCGGCGCT
>DJBY01000144.1:18805-19380 GCA_002430605.1 Opitutia bacterium UBA5964
CCCGCACGGGGAACGGAAGATCACACACGCTGCTAGTGTTGTGGAATATGCTTCTCGAAGAGAGCATGTTTACAGCCTGCAGGAACGGATTCACCAACTTGCTTTTTATCAGTGAAATTGGTTAGCTATATGCATGTCTGAGTTTCCTGAACGACCTCCGCGATTAAGACAGATATTTCAGAAATACGATCCACCGTTGTATTTTGTAACTTTTGCAACAGCCGAGCGTCGCTCCTGCTTGGCGAATGAAGCGGTCCACTAACAATTCATAGACATTGGCAAACGACTGTCACAACAAGGTTCCTCGATCGGTCGCTATGTGATCATGCCAGATCACATTCATTGCTTCATACGCATTGGCCCAGATCACAAACTCGGCTTAACGATTGGATTCTTGAAAAAGTCACTGTCCGTTCCATTGAAACAGGCAGGATTTCTGGCACCACACTGGCAGACTAGTTTCTTTGATCATCTAGTGAGGTCACCTGATAGCTATTCCGAAAAGTGGGACTATGTATATCGCAACCCCGTGCGTGCAGGCCTATTCGATCGAGCAGAGGATTGGCCTTTCTGCG
>DJBY01000144.1:19592-27411 GCA_002430605.1 Opitutia bacterium UBA5964
GAAAATCACTAAGCTACCTTAGCCAGCTCACTCCTCTCGGCAGGGATCACAGATGCACACGGACGCACCATCGACCTTCTTATAACGGAAGTGACGCTCGGGGTGGGTCTTATCCGTCGCTCCGCATTCATTGCAGGTATGAAACGCAGAATTGTCGCGCTCGACCTTTTGTTTGGCAAATTGCGTGCGTCGCTGACGGCTCTCGACCGAGTTGACCAAGTCCTTGCGGAAGAACAGAAAAAAGTTAAGCAACGGCCCGAGGATCGCGATGCGATCACCCCACGACGGCGCGCCCAAAAAAGAGAATGCAGTCAACCCGACCGCTAACCATGCCAGCCACTTCACCTTAACCGGCAGAAAAAACATGATCAGAAATTCGACATTTGGGTGGTTCACTGCGAAGGCAAGAAAGACACTCAGATAGAGAAAGTCGGGAAAGATGATAATCGTGGTCGCAGGCGAAATAAATTGCCCGACAAACGCCGCGAGAATCGTAAGGAGCACACCGCAGAGCAGGTAGACATTAAACCGGAACGCACCCCAGATTTGTTCGAGTGCCGAACTCATCATCCAGAAAATATACCAGAAGAATGCAAGAAACAGCGCGCTCAGCGCGCCACCTGCAATATTGGGCGGCGAAATCAGAAACGAAAACAAGCGCCACAACTCTCCGCCGAGCACCGCCTTCGGAATCAGAGGCAGGGTTACAAACGAGATCCGCCCACTAATGACCAAAGCATACACCAGCAACTGCGCGATAATAACATACAGCACCACATTCGGCACCGCCCAATGTCCGAAGCGCTTCTCCAGCTTATCTAAGAAAGTCATGCCTTATCTATCTGAGGCTGTGCGCATGAGCGCAAGCGAAAGACGCGAGCGATCCAACAAGGCAACCGATACAATCGGATACACGCTTAGTCTGAGCATTTATAACCACCGATCCCCTTCGGTCTCTAGAGGACACCAAGGACACGGGTAGTTTAAAATCAACGCATCAGCGGGCTTAACATGTAGTAGCCCAAAGAACTCGGCCACAAGCAGGCTCTGCCTAAAAGAAGAAGTGCAGGATCAGGTGCAACACGATGCAGGACGCAATGGCTGCGGCGAGATCGTCGATCACGCAACCGATGCCACCGGGAAGATTCTGCAATTTCGAAATCCCAAATGGTTTGGCGATATCAAAGATCCGGAAGAGCACGAAGCCTGCAAGCAACACTGGCCAGCCACCATGCTCGGCAACAAGCCCTTGCGGCCCATTCATCCCGAGGAAGACCAGAGGCACGGCGATCCACTCATCGAGGATGATCATCCCCGGATCACGCATTTGCAGGCGACGCTCCGCAGTATCGCAAATCGCCACCGCGAGATACGTCAGCAACAGCATATACAAGAGATAGCCCAGCGGCGTGGCATTGTGAAACAGCACGGCATACAGCCCAATGCCCGCCACGCTGCCGACCGTGCCTGGCCCTTTTTTGACGAGGCCCAGCGGTCCAAGTGTCGCGAGGTTCACCACCAACGGTGTCGGCAAGATCTGTGTCCACGGAAAATAGCGTTGTATATTATTCACCTGTTGTTTCATCCTCCCCAATGAATACCGACCAATATTTGGTCATATATTTCGTGCCAGACGACACTGTCAGCACCGCCGCCAACACAAAGCACGCGACGCCCGCCCAATGCAGGATCTCATCAAACGATGCCCCGAAAATATCTGGCAACAAGTTTGGGAAATCGACACGAATCGCGATCGCTAGCAGCAGTAGAATTGCTGAAACAATTTGAAACACGGTTTTGTTCTTACCGGATTTCTCGGCGGCGAGAATGATACCCGAACTAGCGGCGACAAGCCGCAGGCCAGTGATTAAGAATTCTCGGCTTAGAATCAGCAGTAGCAGCAAGAGCGACCAGAAGCCGGGCAGCTCACCGAGCACCACCATCGTGATGAACAAGCCGACCATGAATATCTTGTCGGTCAGCGCATCCATTAACTTGCCGAAATTGGAAACGATTCCCTGCTTGCGGGCATAATAGCCGTCCGCCCAGTCGGTAATTGCACCGATCACAAACAGCACGAAGGCGGCGGTGCTGGCACCCGTCACCGGCAGATAGAGCAGAGCCACCACCGCAAAGATGATCGGAATACGAGAGAGCGTCAAAAGATTCGGAAGATTCACAGCACTAGGGTGGCGATTCCCCTCCAACTGGGCTAGCCCAAAATGCGGAGACTGATCCGTCTGGGTAAATTAGACAATGAAGCCGCCGCTACATTTCCTAAATACCGTTAAAAGTTGGACTTCTAGCGTAATATGGACTCAATCCGCCCTCTATCATGAAAATTGCAATTTATCCGGGCTCTTTTGATCCGATCACGAATGGGCACCTCGATGTCATCAACCGCGGTCGACACATTTTTGATAAGGTGATCGTCGCGGTGGCTCGTAATCCAAGCAAGGACCCACTGTTCACGCCCGAAGAACGTGTCGAGCTGATCAAGGAGAATGTGAAAAATCGCCCCAACATTGAAGTGATCGCATTTGATGGCTTGGTCGTTGACCTCGCAGAGGAGCTCAATGCGGTCGCACTGATCCGTGGCTTGCGCGCAGTGTCTGACTTCGAGCATGAGTTTCAAATGGCGCAAATGAACCGCCACTTAGATGATCGTATCGAGACGATCTTCCTGATGCCCAACGAGCGCTATTTCTTTACCAGCTCCAACCTCGTCAAACAGGTATTCAAATTTACCGATCGCGAAAAACACTTGATCCCGGCCAACGTGCATGCCGCACTCTCCATAAAGTTCGGGCACAATCAATAATATGGCAGCTGACGCAGCACTTTCTACCGATCCCAAACAGGGAAAACGCACGCTGGGAATTATCTTCCTGACACTGTTCATTGATCTAGTCGGATTTTCGATCATTTTTCCACTGTTTCCGGCAATGCTGGACTACTACCTGCCGAATGGCGCTGGGGATGGCAGCCTACTTGGACAACTCATCGCGCCGCTTTCTGCCTGGGCCGAACGCAGTGGCTCAGGAGACCCGCGATTTATGACGGCGGTGCTGTTTGGTGGCATCCTCGGCTCACTCTACTCGATCCTGCAATTTATTTGCGCACCGCTGTGGGGTGCTTACTCAGACCGGGTTGGCCGACGCAAAGTGCTGCTAATTACCATCGCAGGTCTAGCACTCAGCTATGCGGCCTGGTTTTTCGCCGCATCGTTTTGGGTCTTGGTACTGGCTCGCGTGCTCGGCGGCGCGATGGGCGGCAACCTATCAGTAGCCACGGCAGCGGTTGCCGATAGCACCACGCGCGAAAAGCGCTCAAGCGGCCTGGCGATTATCGGTATCGCATTTGGCCTCGGCTTTATCGTCGGCCCTGGGATCGGCGGTTTGTTTGCCAAGATCAACCTGCTGGAGATCGCCCCGTCGTTGGGTAAGTTTGGCGTCAACCCATTCTCCATGCCTGCATTAGTGAGCTTCGCGCTGGCACTCACTAATCTGATTTGGGTTGCGCGTAGCTTTAAAGAAACTCTTCCAATAGAGAAACGTGGCAAGGAGAACTCCGACCGCAAAGGTGTACCGGTGTTTCGTATGTTCAAGAGCCGCTGCTCGGAAACGCGACGCACCAACCTAGTCTACCTGCTCTATATGCTAGCCTTTAGCGGCATGGAATTCACCCTCACCTTTTTGGCGGTCGAGCGCTTCCAATTTTCACCTGCTCAGAATGGCGGCATGTTCGTCTTCATTGGCTTCGTGCTGATCCTAGTGCAGGGCGGCATCGTCCGACGTCTCGCTGGACCGGTTGGTGAAAAACGCCTCGCCGTGGCAGGGATCGCTTGCGGCATCGCAGCCTTCCTGATCCTCGCGGTCGCTCTCAACTTAGGACTGTTCTTCGGTGCGCTCGCATTGATGGCCTTCTCGATCGGGCTCGTCTCGCCGACCCTCAGCGCATTGATCTCGCTTTATACGAAGGAAGCTGAACAAGGGGCAGCCATCGGCGTGTTCCGTTCGGCAGGCTCACTGGCTCGTGCAATCGGCCCACTCTTGGCAGCCTTCGCCTACTTTGCCTACGGCTCAAAAAGCGCCTATCTATTTGGTGCGATCATTGTAATCCTACCGTTACTCTTAGCACTCAAGCTGCCCAAGCCGATCAAACAGTGCTAATCATTTCCACTCGGCGACGACATGAGTATATTCTACTATTGAAAAAATACCGAACGAATCAAATATACGCTCCTTTTAATACGAACCGGCTTTTCTAGCGGTTTTCTTTAACCTGAAAATAAACAAGATAACATAACCTAATCGCACTATGCCAGTAGCAACACCTAAGCAATACGCAGCAATGCTCGACGCAGCCCAAAAAGGCAACTACGCCTATCCGGCTGTTAACGTCACATCGATCACCACCATCAATGCAGCGCTCAAAGCCTTTGCCGACGCCAAGTCTGACGGCATCATTCAAGTTTCCACAGGTGGCGGTCAATTCGCATCTGGTCTGAATGTGAACGACGCCGCTTTCGGCGCGATCGTTCTGGCTGAAGCGACACACTTGCTCGCTGAGAAATATGACGTACTCGTCGGCCTGCACACGGATCACTGCCACCCTGAGAAAGTTGAAGATTTCCTCAAGCCACTACTCGAAGCTTCCCGCAAGCGTATCGCAGCAGGCAAGGGCCCGCTGTTCCAATCTCACATGTTCGACGGTTCTGTAGTCGAACTTGACGAGAACCTTAAGATCTCCAAAGAGCTTCTTAAAGAGTGCGCTGAGCTCGACATCATTCTTGAAGTCGAAGCAGGTTGTGTCGGCGGCGAAGAAGACGGCCACGACACCTCTGGCCTTCCAGCTGAAAAGCTCTACACCACACCCGAAGACATGGTCGAAGTTTACGAAGCACTCCAGCCACTCGGCCGTTTCCTCTTCGCAGCGACTTTCGGTAACGTGCACGGCGCATACAAGCCAGGTTCTGTCCAGCTCAAGCCAACCATCCTTCGCGATGGCCAAAAAGCAGTGACTGACAAGCATGGTGAAGGTGCACTCATGGACCTCGTCTTCCACGGTGGCTCCGGCTCCGAGCTTAGCGACATCCGCGAAACACTCGGCTACGGTGTCGTGAAGATGAACATCGACACAGACACACAGTATGCATTCACACGCCCAATCGTCACTCACATCTGTGCAAATATCGAAGGTGTGCTCAAGATCGACGGCGAAGTTGGCAACAAGAAGACCTACGACCCACGCGGCTACCTGAAGAAGGGTGAAGCCAGCATGGCAGCTCGTCTCGTTCAAGCAACCGAAGATCTTTGCTCCAACGGCAAGACCATCTTCGGCACTGTCTAAGCACTGCCTCTAAACGCTTTTGATCCAGGCCAGATTCCGCATCACGCGGGGTCTGGCCTTTTTTTGCACGCCCGCACGGCTTCCGCACCCCCGACGAACAGGTGCAAATTTAGCCAAAAATAAAGTGCCGCACTCACCGCGATCAACAGCTCTATAAACTCCGATGTTTTCTGCATAAAACAATCAAACTGCGCCTCAATCGGGACAACATCATTAAATACATCGATCGACGCATGCAGAAGAATAACGACAAACCAAGGCAACAGCAACGCAGACGCGCCAACTGACCGGAAACGCGGCAGACGCGCCAACCCGACTCCAACGAGGCCACCTGCCCCATAAATCAGGCGCAAGATTTCGGAATGCCCCTGCAAACCACGCAAATTATGAATCGTCGTCTCCCCCTGCACATTTAGTCCCCGCAGCACTTCAGGCGTCTCAAAACCGAACAACCACTGCCCCCAAGCGACCTCCTCTAGCGCAATAAAAAGCAACGCGACCGAAAAAATCCCATAAAACCCATACACCTCAATAGACGCCCCGCATCGTCGAGCCCGAAAACCGACAAAGAGCCCGCCAACACTGGCGAATAGGAAAACGACAAAAGTCAACAACTCGACAGGATGATTCTCCTGAAGAATCCATAATCCCACTTGGCGTGAATCGGGGTGCACCAATAAAGCAGCCTGAAGACAAAACAAGAGCACAGGCGCAAAAAAAATCACCGCACCCCATCCCCCGGACACGCCCGCATACGCAAAATCCCACCTCCGAAGCGGCGAGAAATTAACAAATGATTTACATTCCATAACAGCAGACCGTAGCTCAGATCCCGCAGAGCGCAAACCGAGCAATTAAAAGGAATGCTCTTTTTCGCCCCCAACCCTTCGCATTTCCCTCAGAATTGACTAATCTCGGTGAAATTCAGACTTGCGCGACCCATTAGACGCGCTTACTTTGTAGCATCGCAGAATAAACTTTACTTACCAAAAGCCAAATGCACATGAAGCACTTTTTCGCTCCACTCGAAACCAACCCCGCCGAGACACGCGCCACCGTCGCACCAGCAACTGTCACTAAACTCTGCGCGCTCGGCCTCAAAGTCCTCATTCAAGCGGGCGCTGGCGTCAAATCCGACTACAGCGACGCAGAATACGAAAAAGCCGGTGCCACAATCGTGCCCGACGCCGACACTGGCTACGCGCAAGCCGACATCGTCGCCCGCGTCAGCAAGCCATCCGCCGAAGATCTAGATAAGATCAAGCCCGGTACACTGCACATAAGCTTCCTCGATCCGTTCAATGAAAGGGCACTGATCGAAGACCTCGCCAAGCGCGACATCTCCGCCATCAGCATGGAGATGATCCCCCGTACCACACTGGCGCAAAAGATGGACGCCCTTTCGTCGCAGGCCAATCTGGCAGGTTACGCCGCAGTCACCATGGCAACCGACCGCATGCGCAAGATACTGCCGATGATGATGACGCCCGCTGGCACCATCTCCCCTGCCCGCTTCTTTATCATTGGCGTCGGTGTCGCCGGGCTACAAGCCATCGCCACAGCGAAACGCCTCGGCGCACGCGTAGAAGCCTTTGATACTCGCCCCGTCGTCGAAGAGCAGGTCAAATCCCTCGGCGCGAAGTTTGTCAAAGTCGACCTCGGCGAAATGGGACAAACCGAGCAAGGCTACGCCAAGGAGCTCACCCCCGAGCAACTCGACAAACAACGCCAAGAAATGGCCAAGGCCTGCGCCCGCGCCGACGTCGTGATCACCACCGCAAAACTGTTTGGCCGCAAAGCACCGCTCATTCTCAACAACGAGGTGCTCGATCAAATGCAGCCTGGCAGCATACTCATTGACCTCGCAGTCGAATCCGGCGGCAACGTCGAAGGCTCCAAAGTTGGCGAAGAAGTCGTCACTGACAAAGGCGTGCGCATCATCGGTCCCGAAAACCTCGAAGGTTACTACCCGAAAGACGCCACACTGATGCTGGCCTCCAACTTCTACAACCTCATCGAGCATTTCTGGGATGCCGAGGCAAAGGACTTCGTATACAAGGAAGACGACGAAATCCTCAACGGTTGCCTCATCACCAAAGGCGGCGTAATCGTCCACGAACGCTTTAAGGGCTAATCGTTGCTAGTTGAGGGATGTTCAAATCAGGCGCCTCACAAACAGCAAGAAACTGAAACGCGGACATACAACAAACAACTTCCAACAAACAACAGTTACTATGGAACTCATCCTGCTCCTCTTCATCTTCGTGCTCTCCGGCTTTCTCGGGTTTGAGCTGATCGCAAAAGTCCCCTCACAGCTGCATACACCCCTGATGTCCGGCTCCAATGCGATCTCCGGGATCACCGTCGTCGGCGCCATCCTCGCCGTCAACAGCAGCTCAGACTCGCTCTCCGTTTGGCTCGGCTTCGCCGCCATCGTGCTGGCGACAGTCAATGTCGTGGGCGGCTA
>DJBY01000144.1:27632-29972 GCA_002430605.1 Opitutia bacterium UBA5964
GACTAACTCCCTTTAATTAATGGAAACTAAAGATCTTATCGTAAACATCTGCTACATTGCGGCAGCCATTCTGTTCGTCTTCGGCATCAAAATGCTCGGCCACGCTGATACCGCCAAACGAGGCAATTTAATTTCCTCGGTCGGCATGGGCCTAGCAGTGCTCGTCACGCTAATGGCCTCCGACCTAAGCTATATACTCATCATTAGCGCACTCGCACTTGGCTCCGCCATTGGATTCATCGCAGCCAAACGCGTGCAAATGACAGGCATGCCTGAGCTGGTCGCACTCTTCAACGGCTTTGGCGGTCTCGCCTCGCTGCTCGTCGGTTGGGGAGAATATCAACGCTCTGTCTGCAACGAAATCGCTGGCATTCACCTCGAGCCAGTCGAAACCTTCACCGCAGCCGTCATCGTGCTCGCGATCTTAATTGGCGGCATCACCTTTACCGGCTCGCTCTATGCATGGGGCAAGCTCTCCGGCAAACTCGACGGCCGCGCCCTCACCTTTGGTGGGCAAAAAGCATTCAACGCGGTGATTGCACTCGGCATCATCGCCACTGGTGTGATTTTCACGCTGGCACCGACCGCTGAGCTCGCTTACCCGATGCTCATCGCAGTGATCGTGCTCTCACTGCTGCTCGGCATCTTCGCGGTCATGCCAATCGGCGGTGGCGATATGCCAGTCGTCATCTCGCTACTCAATTCCTGCTCGGGTCTCGCGGCCTGTGCGGCGGGCTTCGTGATCGCCAACACCGTGTTGATCGTCGCGGGCTGCTTGGTCGGTGCCTCTGGCCTGATCCTAACTATTATCATGTGTAAAGCAATGAACCGCACATTGGTCAACGTGCTGTTCTCTGGCTTCGGCGCCACCACACAAGCAACTGGCAGTGCCAGCACTGGCGAAATGAAACCAGTATCGGTTGAAGATGCTTACTACATTCTCGAAGCTGCTAAGAATGTGATCATCATCCCCGGTTACGGTATGGCCGTCGCACAAGCGCAGCACGCCGTCAAAGAACTCGGCGAAGTACTCGAAGCCAACGACTGTGAAGTGCGCTTTGCAATTCATCCAGTCGCGGGTCGTATGCCAGGCCACATGAACGTGCTGCTCGCCGAAGCGGATGTGCCGTATGAGCAACTCGTCGAAATGGACGATGTGAATCCAACAATTGAAATGGTCGACGTGGCCATCGTGATCGGCGCAAATGATGTGGTGAATCCCGCCGCCGCCGATGATCCAACCAGCCCGATCTACGGGATGCCGATTATCAACGCGCACCAAGCCAAGACAACCTTCTGCCTCAAGCGCGGCAAGGGTGCAGGCTTCTCTGGCCTAGAAAATGCGCTGTTTACGGCGCCAAACAGCCGCATGATTTATGGCGACGCCAAAGCAACAGTCAGCGGCTTGGTCGCTCAATTCAAAGACAGCTAGCCATGCTGCGTACGGAGTGACGCCTTCGGCGTAGTGATCGTGAGAGTCTTTAGTGTGGATGAATGAAAATAGAAGCCGCTTCTACTGCAATTCACACGAACGATTCTACCGTCGGCTCATACGATGCAGTGCGCACCGAGACGGTGCTGCTCTACCCTAAATCAGAGAGTCACTCGCCACCCTCACAAGCCGAAGGCGTCACTCGACCGAAGGTCGTCAATCCGCCAAAGGCGGCGCTACTCGAGGCCCAACTTCTGACGACCGGCGTCAGAAATCATATGTGGCGTCCAAGGCGGATCCCATACGATATCGACTTGAGCGCCGGATACATCCTTAAGCGCCTCGATTCGAGTCTTAGCATCATCCGCAATGACAGGGCCCATGCCACAACCCTGTGCGGTCAGCGTCATTTTGACACTGATTGCATGCTTGCCGTCCGTATCAGCCGCAGCGACCTGCATATCATAAATGAGTCCGAGATCGACGATATTGACTGGGATTTCTGGATCAAAGCAGCTCTTCATCGCGTCCCAAACCTGCTCTTCGCTAAAGGGCGCATTACTCTGCTCGGCTTCGGCAGCCTCGGCCACCGCGTTGAGCTCAGCCTGTGCGGCCGTGCCCAGCGCATCCCAATCTTTACTCGAAAGTCGAAACAGTCCGGAATCAGTGCGAATCGTCACCGTGCCACCAAGCGCTTGGGAAATCACCGCACGCGTGCCAGCTGGCAGTACTTGCTCCTCCCCTGCGGGAATCACTGTGGCAGTCGTATCGCGAACCAGCGTCAATTCTTCGTTAAAGTTCATACACGCTATAACAGCCAGATTCCGACCCATGTCAATAAACGTCACTGCACGAACGCATACAGGCCTGCTTGATAATTCAACTCTTCCACTAAAAAACTTGGCAAT
>DJBY01000144.1:30165-30973 GCA_002430605.1 Opitutia bacterium UBA5964
AAAAGAAGCACCGCTCGATCTCAGCATCATCGCGCAAAGCGACGCACTGCGTGCCTATATGACGCAACAACAGCGAGTCGACTACATCGAAGCGATGCAGCTAATCAAACAGGGGGAATCCGACATTCGAAGTGGTGAAAATCTCCAAACACAAAGGCCCTCTACACTGAACCCAGACAAGGATTTAAAGCCCATCCATGAACGCGGTGGGCAATTGGTCAAAGAAGGACAAGCGAAAGTCCGCTCAGCACAGCAGCAAATGATCGAGCTATTGACCGCAGTGCAAGCGCGGCAGACGACCAATCAAGCGATCGCAGCGAAGAAATATAATTTCGAACTGATCGAACAGACGTATCCGATCGCGCTCCAACAAGCCGCAATACAAACACTCGAAACATGCCGCAATGCCGGGTACACGAACATCTTCTATGATGGCCTACGCATTATCACAGCGGCACAAAGCAGCAAAGCCGAACCGAAAGTACACAATGCCACCTACGACACTTTCATCCAAGCAGACGGCACACAATTCAGCGTCAAAGTACCTCTCAGCCTGAAACTAGTAAAAGACCAAACGACTGCAGACTATACATTTCAATACGACAATGAGTCAGTCTTTGAAGGTGAGAAAGTTGCCCTACTCGCAATCGAAGTGATCGCACCAGGCACTGGATCGGAAGCGCTGCTATCCGTGCGCGCACTCGACTTGAATACACAACAGCTAATCAGCAGCGTTCTGTTCTACATCGCAGATGCCAGTGAGTTGCTGTCACCGGCAGTGGAAGCAACTATCATTGGAGTAGAGTCC
>DJBY01000144.1:31157-32885 GCA_002430605.1 Opitutia bacterium UBA5964
GTGAGCGTCACAATCAACGATCAAAATCAGTTGATCGAAAAGCTCTCAAGCCTCGCTACTCCCTATTTCTTCGAAACTGTCGCCACCACCGAAACCACAACACAATCCATCCTGCTCGCAGGCCTACTCAAAGACACACTGTTGAAGAATTCAGCACTCATAATCGTAGAAAGTGACTTCATCCAACGCAGCTACTTACCCGCCGAAGCCCTCCCGAGTGCCGCCACCGCCACATTGACGATCACACCAAATGCAGATAACTATACAATGATGGCCAAAGCTCACGGAAGCGACCACTCCCTGGAGATCGGCACAGTGACGCTGCACTTCCCACAGTAAGTGCGACACTGCCCTCGTGATACAAAGAATCGCGGGCAACAATGACTGTAATTTCACCGCGTCCCGCTAGGGTGCGCTAAATATCCTTGAAGAGTCGAGCGAAGTTCGCATTAAGCTTTTTGTATGCCTAAAGTAATTATTATCGGTGCCGGTGGAGTGGGTAATGTGGTCGCACACAAATGCGCACAGCTACCTGAAATTTTCGAAGAGATTGTGCTCGCCTCACGCACCGTCTCAAAGTGCGACGCGATCGCTAAAGACATTGAAGCCAAGCAAGGCCGAACGATCCGCACTGCAGCAATCGACGCCGACGATGTCGCCGCGACGACTGCCTTGCTGGTCGCCGAGAAGCCAGACTTAGTAATCAACGTTGCGCTACCCTATCAAGACCTACCACTGATGGATGCCTGCCTCGCCGCTGGTGTCGATTACCTCGACACAGCCAACTACGAGCCGATTGACGAGGCGAAGTTTGAATACAAATGGCAATGGGACTATCAGGATCGCTTCAAAGACGCTGGCCTCACCGCGCTGCTAGGCTCAGGGTTCGATCCAGGTGTTACCAATATGTTCTGCGCGTATGCCCAGAAGCATCTGTTCGACGAGATCGAGACGATTGATATCCTCGATGCCAACGCGGGCGACCACGGCCACCACTTCGCGACCAACTTCAACCCCGAGATCAACATCCGCGAGATCACAGCGAATGGCCGCTACTGGGAAGAAGGCGAATGGAAGGAAGTCGAACCAATGAGCGTGCACCAAGTTTACGACTTCCCTGTCGTCGGCGAACAGGACGCCTATCTGCTCTACCACGAAGAACTCGAATCACTCTGCCTAAACATTAAAGGCCTCAAGCGCATCCGTTTCTGGATGACCTTCTCGCAGAAGTATCTCACCCACCTGCGCGTGTTGGAAAATGTCGGCATGACTTCTATCAAGCCAATCGAAGTGAACGGCGCAATGATCGCTCCGATCGAATTTCTCCGCCACGTGCTACCAGACCCAGGCAGTCTCGGCCCACGCACTAAAGGCAAGACCTGCATCGGGTGCGATATCGTCGGCACTAAGGACGGCCAGAAGAAGCGCATCTTTATCTACAACTCCTGCGACCACCAGGAGTGCTACCAGGAAGTCTCCAGCCAAGCGATTAGCTACACCACAGGTGTGCCAGCAATGATTGGTGCGCAGATGATCCTGCGCGGCCTATGGAAGCAACCGGGCGTCTGGAACATGGAACAGAACGACCCAGATCCATTTATGGATGAGCTCAACAAGTGCGGCTTGCCATGGCAGGTGATCGATCTGCCGCTGGAAGGATAGACTCGCTTCTACTCCTCGCGGGGAAGTGAGCCCAAACTTCGATCCGGGTGCACAACGGACGTGCCT
>DJBY01000144.1:33080-33431 GCA_002430605.1 Opitutia bacterium UBA5964
AATCTGATTATGGCGTAAAAAAAGGTTCATCGTCATTTACCGGGAAAATACTACTCTGTGCCTAATGTGCCGGCGATTCTGTTGGGGAGGGTCGACCTCCGTGTCGACCGCACACAGTTTAGAAATAACATTAAATTCCAAAATTATCTATGGGCGGTTAGTCAGGTCAGCCTCTCCCGCATCGGTCCCGGACGACACCGAGGTCATCCCTCCCCAATGCCCAGAGCCAAAGCCATCGCCAAAAAAACTCAGCGCCTCTGCACCTCTGCGCGAGATCACAGTGCCCGCAAAGCCACCGCCCACACAGGACTGCCCTGAGAATCCTGGCGTAAAGCCAGTCGCTACAAAAAA
>DJBY01000144.1:33666-45801 GCA_002430605.1 Opitutia bacterium UBA5964
AGGGTCGACCTCCGTGTCGACCGTCAGCAGTTTAGAAATCACATGAAAATCCAAGATTCTCTGTCGGCTATTAGTTATGTCAGCCTCTCCCGCATCGGTACCGGACGACACGGAGGTCGTCCCTCCCAAGAGCCAGATGCGAATCCACCGCCCATCTATACCTTTCCCGCTAATCGACGATGAACCAAAAAAAAGGCCGAGGCACTTTGCAGTGACCTCGGCCTTTTGTTTTAAATCTTTCGAGCGCTTAAATGATCATGCCCGCCGCAACTGTGGCGTTGGTCAATTCATCAATTAGCACGAAGCTGCCGGTGATACGGTTCGATTTGTAGCTATCGGCAATCAACGGCGCGGAGGTGCGCACTTTGATACGACCGATATCATTCAGGTTGAAGGTCAAATCGTCTTCGACCTTGTGCAGCGTGTTGATGTTCACTTTGTAGCAAACTTCAGTCACGATTGCTTTCACTTCCTTAGTCGTGTGGCGCAGGATAAATTTACCACGGCCAGCAAGTTGCTTATCGGAGGAGAACCAGCAGATCATCGCATCGATGTCTTGAGTCGGTTTAGGTCGATTGTTGGCTTTGACGAGCATATCGCCGCGAGAAATATCGATCTCATCTTCAAGTGTGATCGTCGCAGACATCGGTGCGAAAACTTCTTTTTGAGGGCCGTCAATCGATTCGATTGCCTTGATCTTCGAAGTGAAGCCTGAAGGTAGCACAGTGACTTCGTCGCCGGGCTTGAAGACACCACCGGCCACACGACCAGCGAAACCGCGGAAGTCATGATACTTGTCGGAGTGCGGGCGAATCACCCACTGCACAGGAAAACGTGCTTCGACATGATTCTCATCGGCACCGATATAAACGGTTTCCAAATGGTAAAGTAGTGTCGGGCCTTGATACCACGGCATGTTCTCTGACTTATCGACGATGTTATCACCGAGAAGCGCAGATGCCGGGATAAAAGTCACCTCGACGATATTATCCAAACGCGACGCAAACTGCTTAAAGTCGGAAACGATCTTATCGAAGACCCGTTCGTCCCAATCGACCAAGTCCATCTTGTTCACACAAACAACGACGTGCTGAATACGCAGCAAGTTGGCGATAAATGAGTGGCGGCAAGTCTGCTCGATCACACCCTTACGGGCATCGATCAATACGATCGCGAGGTTGGCAGTGGACGCACCCGTCACCATGTTACGGGTGTATTGAATGTGTCCTGGCGTGTCGGCGATGATAAACTTGCGCTTCGGTGTTGCGAAATAGCGGTAGGCCACGTCAATCGTAATGCCCTGCTCGCGCTCTGCACGCAGACCATCAGTCAACAGTGCAAGGTTCACATGTTCGTCGCCACGTGCCTTGGAGCTAGCCTCCATGGCCTCCATCTGGTCTTCGAAAATTGCCTTACTATCGTAGAGAAGGCGTCCGATCAATGTGCTCTTACCGTCGTCCACTGAACCGGCAGTAGTAAACCGCAGTAGATCCATATCGAGGTATCCTGAATTATTATCTTCGCTCATGATTTTAAATATTTAATAGCTAATTGGTAATGACTGATAAGGGTTGGCTTAGAAGTAGCCCTGTTTCTTACGGTCTTCCATTGCGGTTTCAGAGCGCTTATCATCGGCACGTGTGCCACGCTCGGTTTGACGGGCCGCTGCAACTTCGTCGATGATATCGTCGAGGTTATCTGCGGTGGACAAGCAAGCGCCGGTGCAAGTCGCGTCACCAATGGTGCGAAAACGAACAACCATCTTTTCAACTTTTTCTTCGGGAAGTAGTTCGATAAAATCACAAACGCCCATGATCACGCCATCACGCACGAAGCAATCACGCTCATGTGAGAAGTAGAGGTGTGGCAGTTCGATGTTCTCGGCCTTGATGTATTGCCAGATGTCCATCTCCGTCCAGTTGCTGAGCGGGAAAACACGGAAGTGTTCCCCGTGTTGCTTGCGGCCATTGAAAATATTCCAAAGCTCTGGGCGTTGGTTCTTTGGATCCCATTGGCCGAAGGCATCGCGATGCGAGAAAAAGCGCTCTTTCGCACGAGCCTTTTCTTCGTCGCGACGACCACCACCAAGTGCGGCATCATACTGACCTTCTTCAAGCGCTTCAAGGAGAGCCACTGTTTGCAAACCGTTACGGCTGGCACGCGCGCCCTTCTCTTCGACGACCTTCCCTTCGTCGATCGACTTCTGCACGGAGCCAACGATTAGCTCTGCGCCGAGCTCGGCGACATACTTATCGCGAAACTCCATCGTCTCCGGAAAGTTGTGGCCCGTATCGACGTGCAACAACTGGAATGGCAGCTTCGCAGGCCAGAAGGCCTTTTTCGCTAGGTGCGCCATCACAATGGAGTCTTTACCACCGGAAAAGAGCAGGACTGGTTTCTCAAACTGCGCAGCAGTCTCGCGAAGAATATAAATCGCTTCGGACTCGAGCTGTTTGAGGTGAGTGATTGTGTAGTCTTGATGCATCGTTCTATATTAGAATTTAGAAGAAAGAATTGAGGTTAGGCGTTCGCGGTCAGTTCGATGAGCGGCAGGATCCGCTCGAGAAGTTCATTGATCGACTCTTGTTCGGTTTGAGAGTCCGTGGAGACCACCCAGTCGTTGTCGGCTGTGGTGGGTTCTTCGAAAGAGGAATCTTTACCGGTAAAGTCCTTCACGCCACCGGCTGCTGCTTTGGCATACAGGCCTTTGACATCACGCTCAGCGCAGGCCTCGAAAGACGCTTGCACATATACAGGCGTGAAATCATCTGCACCGACGATCTCGGCCGCAGCGGCACGTAAATCCCGTTTTGGGGTAATAAACGAAGTAAAGACAACTATTCCAGCATCGAGAAAAAGGCGCGCCACTTCTGAGATGCGCCGAATATTCTCCTGCCGGTCTTGATCGGAAAAGCCTAGATCGCGATTCAGACCGCTGCGAATGTTATCGCCATCCAAGATCTTGGTCAAAATACCGCGCTCAGTAAGCTTGCGCTCCACTGCATTGGCCAGCGTGCTCTTACCCGAACCAGAGAGACCATAAAACCAGAAAACATGCCCACGTTGACGCAATTGCGCCTCCTTGGCGTCGCGGCCAAGCATGCGGTGAAATTCGGTATGGATATTGTCAGGAGTGCTCATGGAAATGAAGGCTCAGCGAGAGGCGGAATTCTCAAAAAAGTACACGGGTTATTCTTATTATTAGTTCTTAAGTCAAGAACTAATAATAAGAATAACCCACAGCGGTATTATCGCAGCTAGCCTTTAGCATTCGAAGGCGGCGACTTCTACTTCCGTGCACTGAGCCTCCAACTCGATGAAAGTCCGATAGCCCCTTCCGCTATTGCGACTTTCGCCCCGTCCTCGAGCAAGGAAAGCCGCAGGGACTTCTCCAAACTCGGCTGATCGATCAATTTCTGATACAGATCGAGCGCCAACTGGCCGTCTCCGTGCTTATTTAAGAAATCCGCGATCTGTTTGACCAGCACGACCTCATCGGTCGAAAATACCGTGATATAACGGGCCACCTTCAGGGCTTCCAGCGCTTTCTTGGTCTCGCCTCGGGCGGCATACAATTTCGCCAACTTGTAGGCCAATGGTAACGAAGGCTGCCGCACGAACTGCGTCCGCGCAAATGTCAGTGCCTCGCCCGACTGACCTTCAGCTTCCAGACGATTGATCTGTCGCAGACAGAGATATGCGCTCAACGGATTCTCCATCGACACTTTTAACTGCGCATCCAGCCCCAATTTGAAAGGCCGATAGAGCGGATCACCAATTGCCACGCCCTGCCAACTCAGCGCCGGATTACTAAACATCGCCGCCTCGCCGAAGGTATGACCCTCCAACAATGCAGCCAGCAACATGTGAGGATGATGCGTGTACTCCAAATACGGCTCGTACACATTACCCACCGTCGCGCAGTAGCCTTGATTTACAAAAGCCCCCAGCCAGCCGGTACTTGTCGAGCGCACGGTCGTGGCCGAAAAGCTATGTAAATGAAACCCAATCGCACCCGGCGGAACCGCCCACTTAGGCTCGCCCCAGGAGCCATAAGCATTTTGCCGATACCAGCCCATGTAAATCGCTGGCGCATCGTAACGATCCGTGCTATCCATGGGTCGCTTAGTCTTCTCAAAATCAGTATCGTAATACGCCTCCACAGCTAGGTCACCCGCCGCGGTCATCCACTCGTCCCCTTTTGCGTGCGGCCCACCAATATCAAAATACGCCCGTCCTAGCAGACCCTCGGCTTCGGCTTGCATACTTCGGGCGATCAACTTTTTAACGACCGCAACGCTTGGCCCGTCCAATCGGCTGACCCGAATCACACGTTTCGCATCGACACTCGTGGCCGTCATATTTGAGAATAGCGGATTCGGCACAAAGGCAGCCATCGATAGATTCGCTGGCCCTGCCAACAAGGCAAGCTCCCCATCGACGGAGCCATTATTCACCTTAAATTGCTCCGGCAACTCCTCCAATCCGGGGCCCAACAGCGTCGCATCATTGGCAATGCGCAGCGGCACACCGCGTGTTGTAACCAAATAACTGATGTGGTGCGTCGCCACCGAGACGCGCTCACGCCCAACGACATCGAGCCCCGTGGCCTTGACCGCATTCATCCAACCTTTCTCAATCAAGGCATTGAGCAGCGGATTATAAATGGTATCCACAAACTCACGCAAGGTGACCGTCTCCTGGTTCGGCATCTTCAGCGCGATAATGTTATCCTTCGGAATGCCCCGCTGCTCGGTATAATATTCAGCGATCTCAGCCGAACCACTGTCGTTCGTATTAACGACGACCACCACATGCGCGGCCTCACCAGCGTCTTGGCCAACAACGCAAGTCGTCAGCAAGCTGGCTAGACCAAAAATACTCAGAAAGAATTGATTAAGAGACATCGATTATTGGATACGTTGAAGTCGTTTTCGATACGCGACTATGCCCTCATATAAACTTTGAGCAAGTTTTTGGAGAAATGCCGGCGAACGTAATTTATTGGCAGTTTCCGCATGTGAAACAAAGCCCAACTCAGTCAGCACGCCAGGACACTCGAGGTCTTTGAGCACCGACCAGCGCGCCCGCTTTATGCCACGATCCGGTCCACCTAACCCCTGCACTAACGCACGCTCGAGATGATAAGTAATCAAGGTGTTCCAAGGGTCTTGTTGATTCCCAAGATAGCGCTTGGCATCCTTACTCGTCGGATGCGGATACTTCGACGACGCCTGATACTGCGGGGTCAGCGCATACGACTCAAAGCCGGATGCCGAAGTCGAACCAGCGGCATTAAAATGTAGGCTAACAAACAAGTCTGCCTTGGCACGATTCGCAACTTTTGGGCGCTGGGCCAAAGGAATATACACATCGTGATCACGCGTCATCACCACCTCAAACCCAGAGCTTTCCAGCAGAGCCTTTAAGCGCCGAGCCACATCCAGTGTTAGGTTCTTTTCCAACAAACCATAGGCATCATTACGCGCCCCACTGTCTTTTCCCCCATGACCTGCGTCAATCACCACACACCGAATCCCTGGACGCTCTTTAAACACCTGCGGCGTCAAAATCGGCTGGAGCACATGCTGATAGTCTGCCGTCGTGATAAAAAGCTGGCCCTTCGACTCGACCGTCGGAAATCCCAAATGTACCGGCAACCGATTGAGATATAAGACACGTTCGCTTTTACCGACATCAATCGTGGTCCATTTACTACGCAGGCGATATGTTTTATTGCCCTGCAACCAATACGCTTGCATGCCGAAACTCTTCCCCACCGTCGCAAGATCGATATACGACTTCCCCTCGATCTGAATCTGCCGAGCCGACAAGGATGCAGGCATAAAAAAGCTTAGCACCGCAAGCAGTGCTAAGCTTTGAAAGATAATAGAAGTCGCCAGTCGGCTGACCTTAACTGAAAGGACGCCGCTCCACATAAGAATTAGGATTCGCTTGCTTCTTTGCCTGCGACTTCGCCTACTTCTTCATCGTGCTCCTCAATCTCGCTATCGTCACGATCATCATACACATGATCCGGCTGGTTAAACTTCAGCACGCGCTTACCCTCTGGCAATGGCGACAAAATGAGCGCGACCTGACGACCGACTAAACGAGGCTCGGAGTCTGCCGTGGCGATGCCAGACAGTTCATCTTTAGCAAGGTTCACTCGCACAAAGCCTAGATCACGGTGTTCGTTCTCACGTCCGCGGAACTGCAGAGTGAGCTTTACCTTATGTCCGTGGTTGAGGAACCCCTCTGCACGACGCAGCTTTGTCTCGAAATCATGATCACCAATGCGCACACGGAATTTAATTTCCTTCAGCTTGGTTGCCTGCTGCTTGCTTTCTTTCTGCTTCTTGCTTTCCTCGTAGAGGAATTTGCCGAAGTCCAAAATACGACACACAGGAGGACGTGCCGCCGGAGAAATCTCAATCAAGTCGAGTCCTACCTTTTGCGCGAGCTCAAGCGCCTGACGAGGCGGCATCACGCCAAGGTTGGTGCCCTCGGGTCCGATCACGCGCACTTCTGTCGCGCGAATACGATCATTTGTCCTTAGACCTTTAGGTCCACGATTACGGTTCTGGTAGCGTCCGCGATTATTCGGGTAATTTGGCATTAATTGATGTGTAGATGAACGACTTGTATCGGAATTCGATCAGATAGCCTTTGCGAAAGTGGGAACAACTCCGTGCTGCTCCGAAAAATCACTTTATATCGTCAAAGATTTAGGTATTGATAACCATACAAGAATTCAGAGATTGCATGGAACAATCTGGCATTTCAACTCTTTTCGCTGCTTCGACCGAGCATTCCACAGCCGCGCGCGCTTAGATACTAAAGCTCTCGCCACAGCTACAGCTCGACTTCGCATTCGGATTGCTGAATTTAAATCCGCCGCCGACCATTTTATCAGAAAAATCCAGATGCGTGCCGCGTAAATAGAGCGCACTCTTGGTATCGACTAACACTTGCGCGCCAGACGAACGCACTAGGATATCTCCTCGCTTAGTGTCGTTCACAAACTTCATCTTGTAGCTCAACCCATTGCAGCCTCCACCGGTGATTTTGATGCGCAGATACTCGCCCTTCTGCTCACGCGCGACCAAAGACTGCAGCTTCACCCCAGCCGGCTCGGTCACCAAGACCAGCTTCTCATTACCTTCACGGACGCCCTCAGGGAGCATGTTTGTGGTATCAACACTCATATCTCTTAAATTACGCTAAAAACTAGCAACAGCCAACCAACAACCAACCAACAACCCACAATCAGCCCGCGGTCAACTGCCGAGCGACAGAAAGTGCCGCTGCAAAACTGCCACAGTTCGCCAATCCTTGCCCAGCAATATCAAAGGCGGTACCATGATCCGGACTCGTGCGTACATAGGGCAAGCCCAGTGTCACATTCACCGCCGCATCAAACTCCAAGGTCTTCACTGCGGCCAGCCCCTGATCGTGATAAGCCGCGACCACCACGTCAAAGTCCCCGCGACGCTGACGAAAAAACACCGTATCGCCTGGTAAACATGGTGACAGCCCGGGCATTTCAACGCGCAAACGATCCAACGTCGGATCGAGCACATCGCGCTCCTCGAGACCCAAAATGCCACCCTCGCCGGCATGCGGATTTAAGCCACACACACCGATCCGAGGCATTTCGATGCCAAAGGACTGTGCCAACCCATGCGCACGCCGCACTGCCAACTCTAGGCACTCCGCCGTCAACGCATCCGCCACCTCGCGCAATGGAATATGCCAAGTCGCCAATACCACCCGCAATTCATTGCCGACAAATCCCATGCTCGGTTCGCCGCCCCAGGCCTCTGCAAAAAACTCCGTCTGCCCAGGCTGGCTAAAGCCGACCTGTTGTAGCCAATGCTTACTCACTGGCCCCGACACCACACCACGAAAACGACCATCCATGCAGCCCTGCGCCGCAGCCCGCAACGCAGCTAATGCCACCTCGGCCGCCGCCCGCGAAGGTTGCCCCGGAACGACCTGAAAATCAACTGGCCCGACCGCCTCAAAGGCGCAACCGAGCTCCGCCGCCAAAGTCCCAGCCCAAGCAAATGGGCCGATTAAAATACAATCTTGGCCGCGCGCCGACTCACCGCGCAGCGCAGCAGCAATCACCTCAGGACCAATGCCCGCAGGATCACCACAAGTAATCGCCAACGGCAAAATCGACCTCAACTTATTCATAATTCATCCGCTGCCCGCTATTTATTAATCGCCATATTCGACGACTGCACAAAGCCACGCTTGCCGTGCTCGAAAAACGCCAAGAAACGCGCACCTGTCGCAGTCACACCAAACTCATGCTCACGCACTGCCTCAGCCGCCTTCTTCTTCAAATTACCAGCGCCGAAGTAAACCGCACGGTAGCACTTTTTAAGATCCGCCAAATCCGGACGCTCAAAACCGCCACGTCGCAAGCCCACCATATTCAACCCATGCGCGGTATTACGCTCGGCCGCCATTACATACGGCGGCACATCCGCTGAGATCGAAGCATTTCCTCCAATCATCACATAGGTGCCGATACGACAAAATTGATGAATGCCCACACCACCGCCGATAAAGACATTCGCTCCGATCGTCACGTGCCCGCCCAACATCACATTATTGGCGATCACCACATCCTTACCGACCTCACAGTCGTGTGCGATATGTGCTTGAGCCATCAAGAAACAGCCATCGCCAAGCACCGTATCCGCACCCTCGCTCGAACCGCGATGAATCGTGCAGCCCTCGCGAATCACCACATTATTGCCAATCACCACGCCACTTTTCGTCGCGGGATCAAAGGTCAGCGACTGCGGATTACCACCGATCACCGCAAAGGAATCAACCGAGACGGCATCACCAAGCACCACACCACGACGCAGAATCGCATGAGCCGCGATTGAGCAATTCTCACCGAGCACGGCACCGTCCTCGATCACTGCATAAGGACCAATAATGGAACCTGCACCAATCACGGCAGTTTCAGAAACAATAGCAGTAGGATGAATCAACATGCGCGTAACCATTCCCGCCTTTTTAAATTACTCAAGCGAGTAAGTTGATCGTTGCGTGTTGTTTACTCAAAGATCTCCCGCCGCAGCCATCTCAACTCTCTAAAACAACCGCATCTGCGGTGCCTGCACCATATCGTAGACCTTCAGCACACGCACCAACTGTAGTAGTTCCGACTTGTGGTAGCTATGGTTCACCTGCACATGCCGCAGTAAATCTTCAAGGATCGTGCTAAACGCGAGCACCCCATCCACACCCGCTGCCTTGAATAGCTCTAGGCATTCCTTGCGCTGTGGATCTGCCGTCGGCAAGCCCGGCAACACCAGGATCTTCCGATACGCCGCCACATCCTCAAGCATCCCCTCCTCCACTTCAAACAATACATCCGTTTGGCTCAGCACGCCCTTCTTTAGAAACTCTAACAAACGAGCAGGACTTTTTAAAATCGCCGGCGTCACTCGGGTCTGTTGCCAGCTATGCACCACCACAATTGCCTGTCGGATCGCAACCATGTCTGAAGAGAACAACTGAAAGTTCGGCTCTGGCGCATCCGCCGGTGCCGATGGATTATGGACCAACAAATCCACCGTCTCCTCCGCAGCTTTTTTCCGCGAATGCACACTGTGCTTACGCAACTGACGTGCAAAAAACCCGTTCAATTCGAAATACTCGCGGACAATGTCTTGATCAAAACTCGCCATGTTATACAAATCCTTACTTAAAGATGCAGCACGCGTCAATGCCGAGAAACGCACTCTCCGCCATCGCTGTGATTATTTGTAGCGAGCGGGTTGACCCTGTGATTTTGCGATCGCACTCGTCGGCAGTAAGTAAACCAATTCAGATGATGTGCTGAAGGATTAATAGACGTTAATATAAACCTGAATCCATAGGCAGTTATCTCCTAATGAATTCCATTTGAACTAGCGAAGTTAGGCGACTAGATATACCCGAGCTTCCAACTCTTAATTTAATATAAAGATTTGTATCCGCACCACGTCTTGATAAGTTAACTAGCAATAAGCACTGCTCTATTATGGAAGACGCTCTCAAAAATCTATTTTCGCAGCCAATCGTCATCGGCATCTGCATTGGTCTGGTCATCGCGCTACTGGTCTGGATACGCGCAGGGATCAAAGCACTCTCACAAAAATCCGATGCTGCCGCCCGCCGGGATAAACTGAAGGACGAAATCGCCAATCTGCAAAAGCACCTCCACACCCAGATGGAGATCAACACCAAAGGCAACGAGTCGCTCAAGCAAGCGCTAGCGACTCAGAAAGAGACGAACCAAAATCTCACTCAAGCGATCAGCGTATTAAAAGACAAGCCAGGTCGCGCTGAAATTCGCACCCTACACCTTTATAGCAAAGCACTCAGCATCATGAACACCCGCGCGCCGGGATTTGGCTCGGCATGGGAAAGCGCACTGAAAGACGCCGAAGCCGAAGTGAAACAAGAAGAGTCCGGTATCATCGGCTGGATCAAAAAACCGTTTCTACCAAACAAATCGACCTCCGTCGAAGCGATCGAAGACTCGAAAAAGTAAACGTAGCATCTGAGCTCTCTCAGGCGTGCTGATCGCAACGCCGCATGCACGATTTATGATTCAACCTTTTGCAGATAAAGATACTGCACAATTTTTTCAACAAGATCAAACTCGGCGCTTCAGCGCCAACAGTCGAGTCGCGCTTAGAAAATTGTTCCAACTGAATCACGCAGGGAAGATTTAGGATCTGGCCGTCCCTTCAGGCAACAGGCTCGCGCAAGCGCGAACACTATCGGCGTTTAGCAGCATCCACCCCGCTCTAGGAACAGAGCCAAGGCACCTTGATTCCAGCCGTTACTTTGTGGATTCTGGCGATTAGTGACGCCTGCGTGTTTTAGAAAGCGACGTAAGGCATCGGGGCTATCACCGGGGGATAAATGCATCCAATAGTCGAAGCCGTCGAGTAAGCCTGCTGCCGTTGCCAGCGGTAGGATAGCATCGACCACCATCGTATTTAAACGTGTGTCTGCTAGCACGCCACTGAAGATGGATTTCCCGAGGGTGGCGCGAAGCTGTGGTAGGCCTACGGTTTTACGGAACGCTGCCGTATGCATCTCGGCATCGACGCGTGGAAAGGTCTTTAAGCACTCCGCCAAGCGATCAGGCCAGTGCGGTTGCTCCTGAACGATCTGACAATATTGCGCCAAGCGACGGCGCGGATGATTCGCGGGCCGCAGGCCGTTGAGTTTCCATTGATCCGCGACTTCCGCAAACAGTGCATCGGCATTTACATCAGTCGAGTACCACTGCGCCAGCGGATATTGCGCAGCCAGTCGCAGCATCGGCGCACGGTTACGTGCAAAGCCGAGCACCTCCAAGGCATAGCTATGACACGCCGCCTCCCAGCCCTCCGCTTGCAAACGCTGCTGCGCATACTTTAACTTTTGCGACCAACGAGCTGCGGCGCATTTGCGTAAAATTCGCAGGCGCTCTTTAACGGGACGTTGAATAAACTGCGCAACCCAATCCAACTCATCCTGCTGCTCCAGTTCCAGCAGCGCCTCATCCATCGCATACGTTTCTAGGTCGCGATTCAGTAGCGGCATTAAATACAACAGCTCTGGCACGTGCCCCCGCGAGGTTTGCACTGGGTTGGGATTTCGCCGCTCGGGATGTAAGACCACGTGCAGCACCACGCGATCAAAATTGGCATCGCGCTCGTGTTGATGATTATGCCAATCCGATATATTAAAATGCACCTCCACGTCGCCGACGATTTCAACATCATCGATAATCAGGCGCGCTTCTTTAAAATCCGGCCCTTCCTGTAAATTCCAACGCCCCGGATCTTTCACCACCAGCGACTTGCCCGAGTCGACTTCCATCGACGCAGTCGCAAAATCCTGCCGCAACCAAATCTTCTGCACCACCCGCTCGGTTAAAGTGAACGGCCCGTAGAGCCCCTGAATTTCTTCAACGTGATCAGTGTGCATGCTCAAAGGAGATAGAATTTTTTGGTTAGGAATTTGCCAGCCAACGTAACCATTCTCACGTTTATAAGCAAAGTCTCAAAGCTTTTAATCCGCTCTTTTCTTGGCGCTCATCTATTAAAAAATAGATCTCTATTT
>DJBY01000061.1:0-2058 GCA_002430605.1 Opitutia bacterium UBA5964
ATCCCGTTAGCCACCCCATTTTTTATTCCGCAAAATACAGCTCACTGGCCTGCGGGCCGATGAGCTAGCGAGTGGTGCCATTGGTTTGCTACGCGCGGATACCTGACTGCACTGTTGCCTTTCGGCTTTGTCTTCCCCTCGTCGGGCGAGTGACGGACTTGTATTTCTGTTTCTTAATCACTGTCAGCCAAGCGCGCCCCGTTGAGCGGCAGCATCAAAAAAAAGTCCCCGCTCTTTCGAGTCGGGGACTTTTGTTAGAAGTGTGTTGCTGAACGCTTATTTGCGTTTCGCTGCTTCGCGCTCAAGGGCTTCCTTGACCACGACGTCCGCTACATTCTTCGGACATGCTGCGTAGTGCGAGAACTCCATGGAGAACTGACCGCGACCGGATGTCATGGTGCGAAGGGCACCGATGTAACCGAACATTTCACTCAAAGGAGCGTCAGCCTTGATGCGAACACCTGTTGCTGCTGGCTCTTGTGTCTTGATCATGCCGCGGCGGCGATTCAAGTCACCAATAACGTCACCCATTTTGTCCTCTGTGCAGAACACGTCGAGTTTCATGATCGGCTCAAGGATCTGAGGGCCAGCCTTTGGCAGGGACTGGCGATAGGCCGCACGTGATGCGATTTCGAAGGCCATTGCGGAGGAGTCCACGGCGTGGAAGCCACCGTCCGTGAGTGTCACCTTGAAGTCCAAGCAAGGGTAGCCAGCGAGAACACCCTTGTCCTTGGATGTCTTGAAGCCCTTTTCAACTGCTGGCCAGAACTCACGAGGCACGTTACCACCGACAACGGCGCATTCGAACTGGAAGCCTTCACCTGGCTGGAGTGGCTCGAGCTTGTACTCGATCTTAGCGAACTGACCGGAGCCACCTGATTGCTTCTTGTGTGTGTAAGAGTCAGTGATGGTTAGAGTGATGCTTTCGCGGTAAGCTACCTGTGGCTTGCCAACGATCGCTTCAACGCCGTAGGTGCGCTTAAGGATGTCGACCTTAATGTCGAGGTGAAGCTCGCCCATGCCGCGTAGGATGGTTTCGCCGGAGTCTTCGTCTGTTTCAACGATGAATGTCGGGTCTTCTGCCACCATTTTACCGATAGCAAGGCTCATCTTTTCAGCGTGTCCCTGGTCCTTTGGCTTAATTGCAATCGAGATAACGGGTTGTGGGAATACCATTGGCTCCAGTGTTGCTGGGTAGTTTGGATCGCACAGCGTGTGGCCTGTCTGCACCGACTTCATGCCTAGTAGTGCGACGATGTCACCCGCTTGTGCGGAATCGACTTCATTGCGCTCGTTAGCGTGCATTTCGATGATACGACCGATACGCTCTGTCTTGCCGGTGAAAGTATTGAGTACGTTGGTGCCCTTTGTGATCTTACCAGAGTAGATACGAGTGAAAGTCAGCGCGCCGTATTTGTCATCCATGATCTTGAATGCAAGTGCACGGAAAGGGGCTTTGACATCAACGATTGCGAACTCACCAGTTGGCGTGCCGTCAGCATTCACTTCAGGTTGTGGCTTCACTTCGGTGGGGCTCGGGAGGTAGTCGATCACGGCGTTAAGCACGTTTTGCACACCCTTATTCTTGAACGCAGAACCACAGAGCGTTGGGAAGAAATCCAGAGCGATTGTGCCCTTGCGGACGCACGCCTTGATAATATCCATGCTTGGCTCAATACCTTCAAGGTAAGCTTCCATTGCGTCGTCGTCTTGCTCAACAGCAGTTTCGATCAGTGCCGCGCGGTATTCTTCGACTTTGTCGACCATGTCAGCTGGGACTTCTTCAATGACGTAGTTCATTGGGTCACCGGAGTTGTCCCATATCCATGCCTTGCGTGTTAGCAGATCGACGATGCCCTTAAGGTCGCTCTCAGTGCCGATTGGCAGCACCATTACGAGCGGTTTTGCGCCGAGGATGGTCTTCACCTGCTCAACAACCTTGTAGAAGTCAGCGCCGACACGGTCGAGCTTGTTAACGTAGATAATACGAGCAACACCGGCGTCATTGGCGTAGCGCCAGTTGGTCTCGGACTGAGGCTCAACACCACCGGAACCACA
>DJBY01000061.1:2320-14047 GCA_002430605.1 Opitutia bacterium UBA5964
GTGAAGTCAACGTGCCCAGGAGTATCGATGATATTGAACTGGTGGTCATCCCAGAAACAAGTAGTCGCAGCGGATTGAATCGTGATCCCGCGCTCTTTTTCCTGGTCCATGAAGTCTGTGGTAGCGGCACCATCGTGCACTTCGCCCAACTTGTGGATCTTGCCAGTGAGCTTCAAAATACGCTCGGTTGTCGTTGTTTTACCGGCGTCAACGTGTGCGAAGATACCAATGTTTCTGTATTTTGATAGGTCGGTCATGATCTGATCTGATGTGTTTAGAGATTGTGTTTACTACTTAAAATTGAGGGCTTTGCATACGCGAGTATCGCCCACGGAATTCCAAAAAAGAGGCGGAGATTAGGGCTGATTTTGAATACTGCAAGGCAAGAAAACAGGGGATTCACACTGTGGTGTCGTTGTGCCGTTAAATTACTAGGATTAGACTTTCTTATTGAACTGATCGGAATCTCTAAGGATGTTTTTAGCATGATTCATTACTCCAATTACATTAACGGTCAATTTGTCGAATCTCCCCACTCTAATAGGATCACGGTGATCAACCCCGCCTCAGGCGAAGCGATTTCGACGATCCCTGACAGTTCGCCCGAGCAGGTCGAGGCCGCGATTGCTGCCGCAGCGGCCGCTCAGCCAGCGTGGGCTGCTCTGCCAGCAGTTGCCCGAGCAAAGCATTTGCACGTGCTCGCGGATAAAATCCGTGAACAAGTCGAGCCTCTGGCCCGTGTCATCACTGAGGAGCAGGGCAAGACACTGGGGCTGGCCCGTGTGGAGGTGAACTTCACCGCAGACTATCTCGACTATATGGCCGAGTGGGGGCGTCGTATCGAAGGTGAGATCATCGAAAGCGATCGCCCGAAGGAGAATATCTTCCTCTTTCACAAGCCGATTGGCGTGGTGGCCGGCATCTTGCCATGGAATTTCCCCTTTTTCCTGATCGCTCGTAAATTGGCACCGGCATTGGTCACGGGCAATTCGATCGTGCTCAAGCCGAGCGAGGAGACGCCGAACAACGCCTTTGAATTTTGTAAAATCCTAGCGCAGACCGACATTCCAGCAGGCCTCGTTAATCTCGTCTCAGGTTATGGGGCGACTGCGGGCCGCGCGTTAACTGAGAGTCCGAAGGTCGGCATGATCAGCTTCACTGGCAGTGTGGACACCGGCTCCCGTATTATGGCGGCTGCCGCGCAGAATATCACTCGTGTCAATTTAGAGCTTGGCGGCAAAGCGCCGGCGATTGTCACTGCTAACGCCGACCTCGATCTCGCTGCGACTGCGATTCAGGCCTCCCGTGTAATCAATAGCGGGCAGGTGTGTAATTGCGCCGAGCGCATCTATGTGCAGCGCAGTGTGGCTGAGGCCTTTACTGCGAAGCTGGTCGAGAAGATGCAGGCCGCGCGCTTTGGCAACCCGTTGCAAGACGAGACAGTCGATTATGGACCAATTATCAATAAAGCTGGTTTTGATAAGATTGTGACTTTGCTGGATAGCGCGGTCAACGATGGTGCGCAAATCCTTTGCGGCGGTCAGCGCGGTGCGGATGAGTCTGGCTACTATTTCGAGCCGACTGTGGTTGGCGCTTGCACTCAGAAGATGGACATTGTGACTCAGGAAATCTTTGGCCCAGTCATTCCAGTGGTGATTTTTGACGAGATAGAGGAAGCGATCGCCATGGCCAACGATACGGAATACGGACTTACGTCTTCGGTGTTCTCGAATGATATCAATGAGGCGATGAATTTAGTCGAAGCACTTAACTTCGGCGAAACGTATATCAACCGTGAGCACTTCGAGGCGATGCAGGGCTACCACGCTGGTTGCGGCAAGTCAGGCATCGGTGGTGCGGATGGTAAGCACGGACTGTATGAATTTATGCAGACACAAGTGGTCTATCTCCAGCGTACGTAGCAGCTAGCTTGCCACGCCCACGGCATGCTTGGCTTACTTTTATTGGACGCGCGCACCAAGGTTTGGCACGACATCTGCATACTCTGCTGCGGTTTAGGTTTGCCCCACTGCCACTAACTCTTTGTTTTCGTCGGTTTTTCAAATCATTCCCACTGATGAAACCAGCACTCAAAATCTACGACACGACCCTACGTGATGGCACCCAAGGCGAAGGAGTCTCCTTTACCGTCGCCGCTAAAATTCGCGTCGCTGAGAAGCTGGACCAGTTTGGAATTGATTATATCGAAGGTGGCTGGCCGGGCTCGAACCCACGCGATATGGCGTTTTTCGACCAAGCAAAGAAGCTCAAGCTGAAGCATGCCAAGATCGCTGCCTTTGGTTCCACCCGTCGCGCGAGTCTCAAGGCAGAGCAAGATCCGCAGCTGCAGCTCTTGCTCGACGCGGAAACACCAGTGGTCACCATTTTTGGTAAGACCTGGTTGCTGCATGTCACGGAGATCATCCGCACGACTGCCGAAGAGAATCTTAAGATGATCGAAGACTCAGTACGCTTCCTGACGGACAACGGACGCGAAGTCATCTACGATGCGGAGCACTTTTTCGATGGCTATTGCGACAACCCAGAATACGCGATCCAGACACTTGAAGCCGCGCAACGTGGCGGTGCGATCAACTTGACACTCTGCGATACCAATGGCGGCCAGCTTGTCAGTCAGATACAAGCAATTGTCAGCAAGGTCGTGGCACATTTTCCGAATACGCCTGTTGGCATGCATTGTCATAATGATTCTGGCCTCGGGGTAGCATTGTCGCTCGCGGGGATCGAATCAGGCGCGGCGCTGGTGCAGGGCACGATGAACGGTTTTGGTGAGCGTAATGGTAATGCCAATCTCAGCACCATTATTCCTAATTTGATCTTGAAGATGAATGCGGATCTGAACTGCGCACCCAACTTGAATAAACTGCGTGATCTATCGTTGTTTGTCGATGAGATGGCCAATCGTGCATCGGATTCGACGTTGCCATTTGTCGGCACGAGTTCCTTTGCACATAAGGGTGGGGTGCATGCCGATGCCGCCGCCAAAGTAAAACACAGCTACGAGCACATTGCGCCAGAGCTGGTCGGCAATCGCACACGCGTGCTAGTTTCGGATATGTCCGGCCGTAGCAGTGTGATGATGAAGGCGAAGGAAATTGGAGTCGATCTCGACCCGCGTTCGCCGGAGTTAAAGGAATTTCTCGGTGAGTTGAAAGAACTAGAATTTAAAGGCTACGAATACGAAGCCGCCGATGCATCTTTCAAATTACTGCTGAGTCGCTTCCTAAAAGGCAAACAGCCTGATTTTGAGCTTGTTGGCTATCGTGTGATGGTGAGTCACGAGGAGATTTCAGGTCGCGTCGTATCTGAAGCAACTGTGCAGGTCAAGATTGGCGACGAAATTCATCATACAGTGGCAGAGTCCAATGGCCCTGTCGGCGCGCTTGACCATGCTTTACGCAAAGCGATTGCGCCCGTGTTTCCAGAGATCATGGCCGTGGAACTGATCGACTATAAGGTGCGCATTCTCGAAACTGAGCATGGCAGCGATGCGATCACCCGTGTTTTGATCGAGTCCACTGACGGCGTAGCGACTTGGGGTACTGTTGGCGCGAGTGATAACATTATCGAAGCCACATGGCGCGCGCTAGTGGACTCCGTAGAATATAAGATCCTGCTTGATTCGGAGGCGTAGGGGATTGCCATCAAACTCTGCTGCTCAGGGGGGGGCTTTGTTGGAGCCATTGAGGGCGATAGGAGTGTGGGCGACTCGCCCACATTGCGGCAAAGGAGGGCGGCTCGCCCACATTCATCTTGTGTTGCTGCAAAGGAGGGCGAGTCGCCCTCCCTCCTTTACCCTCGCTGCTAATCGACCATGGACCTCATTTTTACTCGGCCACACACAAACGATGAGATATAAAAGGCATCGTCACGATGTCCGATTGTCTCAAACGCATAATCGGGCTAACCCACTACCAACTACGTGTCGGTGCAACGCGTAGCGTCTCGTAACGGCTAACATCGACTTCTTGCACAAAGCGGCTCGGGTTAAGGCGTATCACCGTATTGCCTTGTTGATTGAGCATCGGGTAAGAGAGATACAGCTCTTCCATCGCACGGGTGACGGCGACGTAAAACAGTCGGCGCTCTTCTTCGAGGTCGCCATCGTCGATGGTGCGCTTGAGTGGAAACAGGCCATCAGCCAGTCCGATAACAAATACGACCGGGAACTCTAGGCCCTTCGCTTGGTGAATGGTAGTTAGGCGTAAGCAGTTAAGGGTTTGCTCTGGGGTGCGCTCATTACTTTCGGAGGCGAGCAGCACGAGCTGTGCGAGCAGTTCTTCCATCGTATCGAAGCGGCTGGCAAAACTGATCAAGCTCTGTAAGTCATCGGCCCGTTCGGTCCAGTTCGGGTAGATCTCACGGATGAAGGAGCTATACCAACCGTCGAGGCCGAGTTGCACGATCGTTTCGGGTGTTTCGCTAGTTAGTGCGACGGACACTTCGCGGATTGTCTCGGCCAGAGATGGCCATTCCTCTTTGGCGTCGTTGGGCACCTTTTTAAGCACCGCTGCAGATGTCAGGACTTCACAGAAATCTTTGCCTTCCTTCTCCGCGAGTTTCTTGGTGAACGCATGGATGCGCTCTGCGGTCTTGGGTCCGACCTTTGGCAGCAGGCAAGTGAAGCGTGCAAACGCCGAGACGTCGGCAGGATTGGAGGCGAAGCGTAGTTGCGCGGTAAAGTCGCGGATGTGAGCTTGTTCGAAAAAGCGCACGCCACTAGTGATTTGGTAATCGATGCCGCGGCGCGTGAGCTCCATCTGCAGATCCATCGCTTGGTAGTGGGCGCGGTAGAGCACCGCGATCTCGGACAGGTCACGACCTTCGTCGATTAGGCCTTCGATACGCTGGATGATAAAATTGGCCTGATTACGCGCATCCATGACTGGGGTGAAGTAGGGCTTCTCACCATCGGGCCGCACTGGGCGTAGCTCTTTGGAATAGCCCATGCCGGGTGGTTGTGCGGCGAGCACGGCGTTGGCAAATTCAAGGATTTGTGGGGAACTGCGGTAGTTCGTTTCGATCTTATGAATCGTGGCACCGGGGTGGCGCTCGGTGAACCGCATGATATTGTCAAAGTCTGCTCCCCGCCACGTATAAATACACTGCGCATCGTCACCCACGGCCATAATCTGGTGGTGCACGCCGAGAATATCGACGATCTCGGATTGCAGGCGGTTGGTGTCTTGAAATTCGTCGACCAAAATGTGCTTGAAGCGTTGTTGATATTGCGCCGCTACCTCGGGGTGCTCGCGCAGGAGTTTGAGCAAGTATTCGAGCAGATCATCGTAGTCGACGACCTGATGCTCTAACTTAGTTTTGTGATAGACCTTGTAGATGTCGGCAATTTTCTGCGCCATGCCCTCGAGGAAAGGATAGTGATCATCGGCTTCTTCCAGCACGCTGCGGCAGGTGTTGCGTGCATAGCTGATCATGTTGTGCACCACCTTTGGCTTCGGGTTGTTCTTCCCTTTGATGAATGTGGGGTCGACCGTGTGAATCGCGTTTTTCAGTAGGCTCTCTGCTTCGCTCTCGTCGAGGATCGTGTAATTACGCTTGAGGCCGACCGCCTCGCCATGCACGCGAAGGATGCGTTGCGCGATACTATGGAAAGTGCCGCCCCAGAGCTGGTGCTTCTTGACGCCAGTCAGGTCTTGCACGCGTCCCAACATTTCCTTGGCAGACTTGTTGGTAAAGGTAAGCAGCAGGATTTCGTAGGGTTTTATACCTTGGTGCAATAGATAGGCGACACGATAGGTTAGGGTGCGCGTCTTACCCGAGCCGGCACCTGCTAGGACCAGCGCCGGTCCCGGCTCGGCGGTGACGGCGGCGTATTGCTCGTCGTTGAGCTCAGCGCGAAAGTCGATTGGCGCTAAGGCGCTGGATTCGGTGTCGTAGAAATCGGTCATCAAAAAAGGAGTTAGCAGCTAGACGGAGGTCTGCCGTAGATGGCGAAGCAGGTGGGTAGTTAATTACTGACTCAACACTTCTATCTACTGCATCTAGGATAATGCGGCGGAGGGCAAAGTGAAAATGAGCAATCATCGTCATCCTTTCGGAATTATTGAATTTATCCGCAGAGGAATTGATTGAGCTGCTCAAAGTGCACAGGCCTGTTTCGATACCACTAGGGGAGGGTTTTTACCAATGCGAATGAACTGTCTGTGCAGAACGCTATGCTCTCTACAGTTAAACCTTTGAGGGCAGATCGGGGATCTGCCTTCTTTTTTTGATTTGATCATATCACCCTGTCCATTTTGATTGCAGCCTGATCGTTCGTTTCTCTACTACTTAGCAACTATGCAAATCATCCCTTCCAGTATGCTTCCAGAGCGCGATCAAGACGCGTTGCGTGTTTTTCTGGAGGGTTGTCGGGAGACCGCGCGTGCCAAGCAGCATTTTCAAATCGCGAGTATTTCGTTGGCGGTGAAGCATATTGCGCCGCTGGCCGTGTTGGAGTCGATCTACGAACCGAGTGAGTTGCACTTTTATATCGAGCGTGCGGCCGATGAGGAGGCGCTGGCCGGCGCGGAGGCGGTCGCCGAGGCGACGTTTTCCGGAGTGGATCGTTTCGCTCAGGCGCAGGCCTTTGCGGATGAGATCATGGATAACACGATCGTGGTCGGGGATCTGAGTGAACCGTTTACTGGACCGCATTTTTTCACCGCTTTTACTTTTAATGACACGGTGCCTGAGGGCAGCGCCTTTGCGCCGGCGACAATTTTTCTGCCGCGTTGGCAGGTCTCGCGTGCCAAAGGGAAATATGGCGCGGTGGCGAATATCCGCATCGATCCGGACGCAGACCTGGATCAACTGGTGGCTCGGGTGTGGGGCGCGTATCAAAAGTTTTCGATTTTTGATTATACCACGGCTCCTGTCCAAACTGCGCCTGCTGCGAAGCCGACTACGGTGGAGCGCTCTGAGTTGGCACCAGATGTATATCCGCGAGCGGTGGCTAAAGCGCTGCAAGAGATTGCTGCCGGGGCGTATGAGAAGATTGTGTTGGCGCGTGGGATTAAGTTGCAGGCAAATGAGCCGTGGCAGCCGCTATATGCCTTAAACTGCTTGCGTGAAAGGTTTGCCGGATGTTTCACTTTTTCGTTTGGCGGCGGGGATGGGCGTAGCTTTATCGGCGCCACGCCGGAGCGTTTATTACGCATTCGCGATGGCCAGCTTTTGACCGAGGCGATTGCTGGTTCGGCGCCACGCGGTAAGACTGCCGGTGAGGATGCCAAGTTCGCCCGAGACTTATTGGACAGTGACAAGGATTTACATGAGCACGCCTGTGTGCGCGATTCGATCTTACGTCGTTTAAAGGCCGTCGGGGTCAATGGGCATGCGGACGCTGCGCCGCGCTTATTACCCTTGGCTAATGTGCAACACCTGCAAACTGCGATCGAAGCTGAAGTGGGCGACGATGTGCACCTACTTAATATTTTGCAAGAGATGCACCCGACGCCAGCCGTCGGAGGGACGCCACGCAAAGAAGCAGTGGCGCGGATACATGACTTGGAACAGCTGGATCGCGGTCTTTATTCTGGAGTGGTCGGTTGGTTTAATCACCTCAATGAGGGCGAGATGATCGTTGGCATTCGTTCGGCTCTGATTGAAGGTAATACGGCCAGCTTGTATGCAGGCGCGGGTATTGTAGAAGGCTCGGATCCAGAGAAAGAAACTCGCGAGACCGAGTTGAAGCTACGCGCCTTACTTGATGCGTTGACTGTGTAGGTGAGAGCTGCGCGGCCTTTGATTATACGGTCAATTGCTAGCCTTGCGTATTGCGACAGCAGCGGCGCCTCTTCCGCGCGGACCGCAGCTGCATCAGTTCAGAGCTTATGCGGCCCACACGCTAGTCGTCCCTCCTGGTTTCACCTCCAGACTGACAGATCTGCGCGATCCACTCTTCGAGTCTCCCCGTCTCCAGTCGCTGCGCTGCATTCGTCGAACCGCTGGATGTCGCAGTTCGGTTCGCGCCAGTCAGTCTTGTGGCCTGTGCCCTCGGGACTTAATCCTTGCTAGTCTACAGAGACTAAAAAGCCCTCAGGACTGAAAGTCGCTGAAGGCTTTAAATTGGCATCCCGTAGGGGATTCGAACCCCTGTTGCCTGGATGAAAACCAGGTGTCCTAGACCGGGCTAGACGAACGGGACGTGATGCGAAGCCACGGAAGCTATGTTTCAGCCCATCCCCCGCAAGTCTTTTATGCCATTATCTGTGCAATTGTGTCTTGTGCGTTATGACACTAATTGCTGCGTAGCTTTAACTGGGCGCGCCGCGTTGCGAATCGACCTTTTAATTGGGTGTCGCCGTCTTTGTGCGACTCCGCCAGGACTAGGGTGGGGTGGGAGGGGCGGACGAGTTTGGTCGGCATGCACCGATGATCGGTGACCCTGACTCAGAGGCGATGAATCGATCAACCGAATCTATGCGATTCGACTCGCGATCGCCTCAGTCATTTCGGTCTCTGTTTACTATCACACCTCTAAGGTATTTTTACCCGCGACAAAGGACAGGTTACACGTGGTGCCAGGCGGCTTTGCCTTGAGCATCGTCTTGTTGGATTTTATTGTCGTCTATTACCAACGTTCTCTATTTGTTAATTAACATGAAAGAGCCATCCGTAGGTATGAAGCAAATTGCTGAGGAGGCAGGCGTGTCGATGATGACAGTGTCTCGTGTGCTGGGTAAGAAGTCGAATGTCGCAGCGGCGACCGAAAGGAAGATTCGCGCGATCGCGGATCGACTTGGTTATAAGCGAAATCGGCTGGTGCACGGGATGCAGAGTGGGCGCAGTGGTATCGTTAGCGTGGTGCTGCCGTCCGGGCATGCGATTGCACCTGAGATTCTGGAAGGGGCGTATGACTATCTTCACGAGAAGGATATGCTCATGGCTGTTGATATTGTGCATGGTAATACTGGCGAGCGAGCTGTTGCGGAGCAGAGCAAAGTGATCAATCGATTGCTGGAAAGTCGTGTGGACGGATTTATTTTGCTGCCGGTGAATGAGAAGGCGAGTCCGCTCTATTTTAAGGAAGTGATTGATCGTAAGATTCCGCTGGTGTTAGTGGATCGTAATACCACGCATTTTGTTGCGGATTTTGTTGGCACCGATGATTATGCCGGTGGCTACGAGGCGGCGAGGGTGTTGGCTAAAAATGGCTGCAAGCATGCAGTGCTGATTTCGACCGGCGATTTGGTGAGCACCAGTCGCTTGCGTTCGGAGGGTTTCAAGGCAGGTTTGAAGGCGTTTAAAGTGAAGTTGGCTGCGGATGTGATCGCACCGAATTTTACCCACAATGCGGATTTGATTGATCATCAGTTGGAGCAATTAAAAGGCCAGTTTGATTGTGTATTCGCGATTGCTGATCGTCTCGCGATCAGTGCTTGGCATAGCTGCCAGCGATTGAAACTGCAGATTCCGCAGCAGGTCAAAGTGATCGGTTTTGGTGCCTTAAATTTGCGCGACCCGCGTGTGGCCTTGTCCTCGTTTGACCAAGAGCCTTACCAGGTTGGACGCAATGCCGCGAAGCTGTTGGTCGAACGTATCGAGGCGGGCCCGTGGCAGCGTAAACCGAAAGCAAAGACGATTTTAAGAAAGCCGAAGTTTGTCGTTGGAACGTCTTGTCCGGCTGGGTAATTTTAAGGGACCTGAGGTCTGAGACCTGAGACCTGAGGACTGAATCGTAGAAGCGACACTCTTGTCGCTTTCAATCGGACTCGAAAAAGCGGCAAGCGTGCCACTTCTGTCGAAAGCTGGATACACTTATTCCCGACTGGTTTTTTTTAAGTCAGTACAGACGTCTTCGAACCAGGCGAGTAGGTCGCGCTCCATGCTTTGCACGCGTTGCGGGCTTTGTTTGGCTAGATTGGTTTGTTCCAGCGGGTCGTTTTTCAAGTTGTAGAGTTCGACGGGGGGCGGTGCTGGCAAATTCACCTCGGGCGCGGGATCGGTAATGATGCCGTTCTCGATAAAGTGCTCGGGTTGATACATCGAGACATCGAGCCATTTGATGTCCGGCACTTCAAAAGCTTCAGGCACAAACGGGCGCACCAGTTTCCAATCGCCGTCGCGAATCGCGGCGTTGTATTCGATCAAGGGCTCGTAGCGATTCCATTGCCAGCAGCGTTTCGGATGGTAGGGGGCCACTTCGCCGCGCAGTACCGCACTCTGGTCGACGCCGTCGAGCTTGAGTGTGCTCGGCGTTTCAACGCCTGCGAAACTTAAGATGGTGGGCAGCCAATCGCACATGTGGAAGAAGGTGTTGTCGCCGGTGTCGTTTTTCTGCAGTCCTGCTGGCCAACGCACGATGGCAGGCACACGAATGCCGCCTTCATAAGTGGAACCTTTGGAGCCGTGCAGTTGGCAGTTGAATCGATCCAGGCAGTCGTCGCCAGAGCCGCCGAATTGCGGACCGTTGTCGCTGGAAAACACGATGAGGGTGTTTTCGCGCAGTCCTAGCTGTTCCACGTTTTCGAGCAGGCGGCCGACATTGCGATCCAGACGGCGGATCATGGCGTAAAGTGTTTTAACTGCTTCGCTCAAATCGTCGCGGTCGCGGAACACGGCGAGGTCTTCTTCAGGAGCTTGCAGCGGTGTGTGCGGCGCGTTGTAGGTGAGATGTAGGTAGAACGGGTCTTTCGGGCTGCGCTTAAGAAAGTCGATTGCTTCGTCGGTCCAGAAATCGGTGAGGTAGCGGCCATCGGCGCGTTGCACTCGGTCGCCGGATTCGAGCCGCCAGTCGTAGTAGTCGTGCATGCCGCCACGGAAACAGATCGCTTCATCAAAGCCGCGCTTTTCAGGTTTGTAGCGGGGGTCGAATGCACCGAGGTGCCATTTGCCGATCAGCCCAGTGCGATAGCCAGCGTCTTGCAGGATGTCGGCGATGGTTACTTCGTTCAGATCGAGGCGCTCGAGGCCGCGCCACTCCAGTGTGTCAATCGAGCCGGTGCGGTGTGGGTAGCGGCCTGTGAGTAACGAGGCGCGCGAGGGGTTGCAAACTGGCGAGCTAGTGTAGTGCTGCGACAGACTGGTGCTTTCCTGGATAAATTGATCCAGGAACGGTGTTTCGCTGATGCCTTTGTTGAAAAAGCTGAAATCGCCGTAGCCGAGGTCGTCGACTAGGATGTGGATAATGTTTGGACGTGTCATGGCTTAGAGTGTATCAAGATATTGAATACTTACATAGAAGGCACCATGTGCGGCTCGATCTGGCGAGGTGTATTCGAGTAAGGTCTCGACAGTCGTGATGCCTTTTTCTATCTGGATCTCAAAGTCGATGGCTGTTGCGCCTGTTTTGATGGGGCTGCTGTGTGTCTGCTTGCCAATGATGAGTGTGGCAGTTCCGGCTTGCAGGGATGCGGCGGCATCGGGGGCTTCTGCTGGAAGTGTGCGCAGGGTGATGTGATAGTTGCCGCTGCGGGCGAAGTCGATGGCCCATGCGCCGAATCGGGCGATATTTTCGAGCGCTTGGCCTGTTGCCAGCGAGCGTACGTAGTCTTGGTTCCAGGGTGGATATTTGTCGCCCTGATTCTCAATCCTTGACGCTCCCCAATCCATGCAAGTTAAGTGGCTGACGGGTGCAGCCGCAGCGCCGACGATGATCGGTGGCACGTTTTCGATGTATGGCTGCACGCTGCTCCACCAGTCATCGTATTGCTCCGTCAGTGTTTGAAAGGCTTCGGGGAATTCTTTGGCGACGTCGTGCTG
>DJBY01000003.1 GCA_002430605.1 Opitutia bacterium UBA5964
CCTGGCGTAAAGCCAGTCACTGCAGGTTTTTGTAGCGAGCGGGTTTATCCCGCGATATCCTGCACCACAAAAAAGCCCCATTCCACGTTGAACTCAAACACTCCAAGCACTTCTTACCAGCGGCTTCTCATTACCGCGCTCATCGTGTTTGCGGTCGATCAACTCACCAAAATCTGGATTTTCAATACTATGGCGTTGGATAGTTATTTCTATCCGCACGACACGGATGTCATCGAAGTGATCAAAAACTTCTTTTACATCGTACATATTGGTAACGAAGGTGCGGCATGGGGCATGTTCTCCGGCCACGGCGAGATTCTCGCCCTCTTTGCATTGATAGCACTCTCTGCGATTTATCGATTTCGCCACGCACTTGATCTGCACCGCAGCACGATGCAATTCGCATTCGGCTTACTGATCGGCGGCGTGCTCGGCAACCTCGTTGATCGCCTTGTGCACGGACATGTGATCGACTTTCTGGATTTTCATTTAGGCTTCACCATTCCCTGGGTGCTGCCAACTGGTCGCTACCCCGCGTTTAACGTAGCAGACTGTGGCATCGTGATCGGCGTATTCACCTACATTACCTTGAGCTTTTTTCAAACCGAAGCCTCTGAAGACAAAACGTAAATGACGATCAAAAAAGGTCGTCAGCATTATTAATGCGGTGGCTTTTTTTGTATAATCTACTGATTGAAAGCGATTCCAGGGCACGACCTGACTGCGCTTCCCTTCATACATATTAAGACGTAGTTTAAACAGACGATCTCGATTTAAATAAATTACATTGCGATCACGGCTGAAGCAGAGCGCTCAGCAATCAAAGCCCTTTCGAGTTCTTTTGGGAAATTATCGTTCGACTTCTGGAAGGCGACGACAACGGCACCAGCTATCGGGCTCATCAAACTCTTCTGTATCTGAATCTCAGGCTCCTCTATTTGAAGTGCAGCGCTTAGCCGCTCACGAAAGAGCTCAGACTTCTCTAGCAGGCCGCCCACTAAAACCAGCGGCGCGGTGCGGAGCTTCGCTTTACGATAAGTTGCTGAGATGGTAGCGACCAATTCGAGGACTGCACGATTCAGAATGTCGGCTGCGTCACTGACGCCGGCCTGCGACAACTGTATCACCATCGGCGCAAGCGCAGCGATATGAGAGTTGCTCATCTCGCCGGTCTTTACTTTGGAAAGTAGTTGCTCAATCGAATTGCAGCTGAGCCGCTTCAAAACATTGCTTTGCCATGGCCCCGAAGGTCTACGTCCATCGGACTCTTGAAGAGTCGCTTGCATGGCTTGTTGGCCAATCCAATAACCGCTGCCCAAATCGTCGAAAGTAGCCCCCCAACCTCCAGTTCGATGGATGATACCATCGGCATCGCGCCCCAAGCAAATCGAACCAGTGCCAGCAATTAACATTAGCCCCGGACGATTGGCAAGCGCCCCGACCAAGGCAATGTGCGCATCGGAAGTCAGTATCGGGGCCTCGGTGGACATTGGCATTAAGCTGACTAAAGTATCGCGAATATCGTCTCTGTTTTTAGCCGTGGCAGCGCCCGCGAGACCGAAGCAGGAAGCAATATACTCAATATGATCGGGCAAATTTATGAATGTCTGATTCAGCAATTGTTGAAGATTATCCCGAAGCGCCTGCATGCTGACTTGTTGGACATTTGACGGACCTGTAACAGCGCGTCCGAGAATATCGCCCGACTCCGAAATAAGAAGACTGCGCGTGTGTGTGCCACCACCATCAATACCTAAATATGCTCTCATCGTTTCGATTATACATCCATTTTCTCGGAACACTCAAGGCGGGTAATTAAAAACCAGAAACTAGCACCGTCAGTCGCTCTTCAAATTCGACCTGAAGGTAAGTGCCGGCAGCAGCATTCATCCAACATATTCCTACCCTAGACGTTGCATTTACTGCGGTTCCCCTTTCAGATATGCGACCCATGCATACCGCTTCGCTTTCGCCCTACTTCATAGACCGCGTGTCACACGTTCGCGAGGACAACGTGTGGATTCAAGCGCAGCTCCACGGTGCCACCGCACGTCTGATCGCCGTCCATCAATCATCGGTACTCTGCCACAACCACGACCACCGACGTCCCTGTTTCCTCTCTCATGCGCAAGCGACCGCTGCCCCTGAGACCTTGGTCTTTTTAGGGCAAGTCGATGGCATCGCCTATTTTACGCTGTCGATTCAAACTAGCAAAGACGCCGATCAACTCTGCCGCACACATCAGGCGAACTTCCAAGCCTACGCCGCATCTGCGCCGATGCTGGAGTCTGAATATTGCGAACTGCTCTCACTGGCCTGCTTTAGCAGCTACTGGCATAGTCGACATCACTTCTGTGGCAGCTGCAGTAGCGCCACAAAAATGAGTAGTGCGGGGCACATGCGCGTCTGCACCTCGACCAACTGTGCGCAGCAATACTTCCCCAGTATGGATCCTGCCGTCATTGTATTAATCGAACATGCGGATAAATGCCTACTTGGCCGTCAGGCGCATTGGCCCGAGGCGATGTATTCCACTTTAGCTGGCTTCGTCGAACCCGGTGAAACCATCGAAGCCGCCGTCGCTCGCGAGGTAAACGAAGAAGTCGGCATTCAAGTCGAAGGCATTCGCTACCATTCCTCTCAAGCCTGGCTCTTTCCTAATTCGCTGATGCTCGGCTTCAACGCTAAAGCCACCAACTCGGAGCTACATCTGGATGCCAACGAAATCGAAAGCGCCGCCTGGTTCACCCGCGATCAGATCCGAGCCACGCCGCAAATGCTGCCGAATCAAAAATCGATCTCATACGCATTGATTCAGGATTGGTTGCATCGCTAGAGGCACGTAATCGAAATCAGTGGCCGACGGAGGTCTGTCATCGGTGGCACAGCCATTTGCTAGCACTGATAATCAATGCACGCGCAGACGACTTCGCATCAAAAAAACGACGAAGTCGTTGCGAATCGAGCAAGCGCCTCAGTAACCACGTAGGTCGAGACCGTCACTCTGGGTCATTGCAACGCGCTGGCCCATCTTTTTTTGAATCACACTGAAGTGGTGCGCTTCGTCAGGAGTGATCAATGAAATGGCCTCGCCTCTGGAGCCAGCACGACCGGTGCGACCGATCCGGTGAATGTAGTCCTTCGGCGAACGCGGAAGTTCGTAGTTGATCACGTGCGACAGGCAATCGATATCGATCCCTCGCGACAATAAGTCTGTCGCCACCAGCACCGACACGCGCCCATCCTTGAATTGCTGCAAGGCATCGCGCCGTGCATTCTGCCCCATCTGAGAATGGATCGCACTGGCATTGATTTTGTTTTTGCACAGTTTAGCCACAACATTGTCTGCCTTCTTGCGCGACGACACAAAGACCAGCACCTGCTGCAACTGCTCATGCTTGATCAGGTAGCGCAACAATACACCCTTGCGCTCTTCAGTCACAAAATAGCCCTCCTGATGAATCTGCTCGAGCGACTCTCCCACTTCATCAATCTGCAACACTAGCGGATCCTTTAAGATCACTCGTTGCATCGCAGATACATCGTCACTGAGCGTAGCCGAGAACAGCAGATTCTGGCGCTGTACCGGTAGTAAGTTGAGCAGCTGATCCACTTCTTCCTGAAAACCTAGATTCAATATTTTATCCGCTTCATCCAAGACCAGCGTCTGGATGCATGTAAGCCGCACGGCACTCTTCTCGATTAAATCAAGCAGCCGACCAGGCGTCGCCACCAAGATATCTACGCGCCGCAATGCCTGCATCTGCGTGTTGATCGAAACACCGCCATACACGGCGAGGCAACTCACTCCGGAGGTCAAACTCGGCAAGAATTCACGAAAGACCTGTGTCACTTGATCCGCCAACTCACGCGTCGGCACTAGAACCAAAACAGTAGGGTCTCGATGTTGTGAGATTTGTGCCTCTTCCAGTTGCTGTAAAATCGGCAAAACAAAGGCCGCCGTTTTCCCCGAGCCAGTCTTAGCAATGCCCAAAACATCCTTACCTTTAAGGATCGCTGGAATCGCCGCAGACTGAATCGGCGTCGGCTCAACATAGTCAACATGCGCGAGCGCCTTGGAAAAGAATGGAGCAAGTCCGAATTGTGAAAATGGCATAAGCAAAAATAGTAAAAAGAAACCGCCCGAAATAGACTATAGTAGCGGACTTCAGAGCCAATAGAAGAACTCAGAGATCGACCGATGTCGAAGTGATTCCCGCACTGAATCGAAATCGGCTTCCGACGGAGAACTGCCGTAGATGGTGCAGCTACTCGCTACCGCCGCTCGGCCACATTCAGAGCACTTCTGGTGCAGGCAATACCTCAAGCAGGCCGATTGTAACGACGTATCTGCGGCACACCATCGAGCAAGTCACAAATGGGTTCACTACCAGAAAGCGCTTCGAAGCACTCTGCTTGATCAAATTCCACGAGCAAACGCAGCGCATCCTCGGAATGTGCAGTGCGCACCGGTTTGTAACTTAAGAAACCTTCGACCAAGGGAATCGGCCGCAGGTCATTCGGTAAGGCTCGATTCAACTCGCGCACAAAGCGTAGCGCTGCTGCAAACGTGGTAACTCCTGGGCCATGATACCAACCCCGTCCTTTCTCGAACTCGCCACGAATGG
>DJBY01000092.1:0-3095 GCA_002430605.1 Opitutia bacterium UBA5964
AACGCAAAATATAAAGATTTATAGCGCGCCGTCTAGAGGGTGACTTTTAGAGTTAAGGAAAGTTAACGTTGGCTATAGAGCCTGCGAGCCCGACGCGATTGGGCTTAGCGATGTAAGATCCGCTCCAAATCTAATTCAAGAGGCTCAATGCTTGACTGAATCGCCGCCCACAAAATTTCATGATCAACGATATCATAACCATGAGCCAGTAAATTACGGGTGCCTATAATACGATGCCCATCTGTGATTTGCTGAAAAGCGTCTTCATCCAAATTTCTTAACCGATATAATGCTTCTCCTAGAACCTCAAATAGTCGCTCCAAAATCAATTGGAGCCCGCGATCATTCAGTAAATCCTCGTATGTTTTTCCACGAGTAAATGTGCGAAGTTCTTCACAAGCCCCGCTCGCGTCTTGAACGAGTTTTTCTAATCTATGCGGCATAGAGTGGTTGCCGTGTTTGCTCGACTTCTTGTTTGAAATAGGGGTTCCGAATAGCATTCGCACAGACTAGGTCGACCTTTCGCTGGAGTAAGGCTTCAAGTGCTTCTTTAAAATCGAAATATTGATGAAAGGCATTCGTCTGTTCATTTCGGTTGAACACCACTAGGAAATCAATGTCGCTTTCAGCACTGAAATCCTCCCTCAAGACAGACCCAAACGCATCCAATCGAACGACACCATGCCGCTCACATAAGACTTCGATCAAGCCGAGATTGGATTGTAAGAGATCATTTAGCATATCAAGGAAACTAGTGATTTGTCGGATCAGGTAAAGAACTTAGAGACCAAATGGTGAGACCAGCCTTTGGCTGGCGTGGGAAGGACCAGCGGAGCTGGTGTGTTAAAGTATTAAGGTGGGAAGGAGAGGCTGATGAGCAGCTCGGGAGAGCTGCGTTCCCGGGAACGCAAATCTCCCGGGAGTCAAAAGAGGTCAAACGCAAAATATAAAGATTTATAGCGCGCCGTCTAGAGGGTGATTTTTAGAGTTAACAAAAATTTACGTTGGCTATAGAGCTTTAGCATGGCGCGCGGGTGCTGTTGGCGGCCGAACCGCTAATTGGTTTCAGTGCGATGCGGCTATCATTTGGCGTATCCTTTCTGATAGTTTCCCACATCCTTGCCGTAGCCATACTGATAACGCTCACTATAGCTACCGGCATAGCTGCCGGAGCCACCAGCCGCGGCGCGCAGATTGGTGACGCCATTGAAAATCACGCCGAGCACCTTGGCGCGCGAGCGGTCCATCAAATTGACCGAGTGGCGGGTCTTCTGGCGGGTAGTCACATTCTGGCGAGCGACAAACACACAGTGGTCGGCATAATCGCCGACTAGGGCGGCATCGTGGAACACGCCCACCGGCGGGGTATCGAAAATCAGGATGTCAAACTCCTGCTTGAGGCGCGAGACCAACTGGTCCATGCGCGGATTCTCGAGAATGCTGCCGGCATGGGTGGTGGAGCCACCAGAGCTGAGTAGGAAATGCTTGCCCGACTCACCGAGTGTGTGAATGCCGAGCTGGCTATCGGCCATCAGATCCACTGCAATCGGGCTATCGCTGCGCAGCCACTCCATTAGGCCGAGGCGATTGTCGAGACTGTGGTAGCGGTGCTGACTGGGGCGGCGCAGGTCGCAGTCGACCACCAGCGTCTTATAGCCTTGCCCGGCGAGGGTGGCAGCCAAATTGGCAGCGACGATCGATTTGCCCTCGGACGGCACCGAGCTAGTAACGACCAAACTGAGCGGCTTACTGAAAGTACCGAGACTGAGGCGCAGCGCACCGTAAATCGCCGCGAGCGATTCGCGCTCGGTGACGTCGTCGGACGCGCTGAGTCGTGCCATCGCCTCGGCCTGGTCGTTTTTATTCTGCGGAATATCGCCGAGAATGGCCTTGCCGACGTAGCGCTCGATATCGTCGAAACTACGCAAACGATTGTCCAACAACTCGATACCGAACGGTAGACCGACAAACACAAAGCCAAACAGTAGCACTGAGGCGAGGCCGATTTTTTTGACATCCGGCCACACGGCCTTACGCGGCAGCGCAGCGAGGTCGAGGATGCGGATGGTAGTGGAATTAATCTGCTGCGAGACGCTGGTTTCATTGAAGCGTGAAGTGATCTGGTCAAAAATGTCGCGCTGCGCCTCGACCTTGCGCGACAGCACCCGGTACTCAATCGCGAGGCTCTCGAGGCGGCGGGATTCCTGCTTGGCGGCGTCGAGCTCGGCGTCGAGGCTGGCGAGTTGCTCAGTCAAGCGGGCTTGCTCGACCGAATATTCTTGGCTGCCTTGGCCGATCGCCATCCACAGCGCCTCAGTCACGGCTTGTTGCCCCGCGGAGTTTTCCACCATCAACGGGTGGCGCTCAAAGTAGGTCCCGGCGAGTACTTGCCGTTCGGTTTTGAGGCCCTGTAGCTGATTGTAAATCTGCGCGACATTGAGCTTACCGCCAATAAAGGGCAGATTCATGATCAGGTCGAGCTCTTGCCCCGCCGCAATGATTTGCTTGCGGTAGCTCTCTACCCCGACCAATTCGACCCGCGCCTCGGTGACTGCCTTGCTCAGGTCGCTGAGGCGCTCGGTAACGATCTGCTGGCTTTGCTCGACGGTGACTAGGTCATTGTCGGTGCGGTAGGCCTGTAGCGCCGCTTCCCCCTGCTCGAGGCGCTGCTTGAGCTCGACGGTCTGGGCATCAAGGAACTCGACCGCCAGCTCGTTGGACTGACCGCGCAGATCCGATTGCGAATTAATGTAGAGCTGCACGTAGCGATCGGCGACCAATTTGGCCAGATGACGCTCGGCATGCTTGACGCGCACCCGCAGCACCTGCGAATCCGGCAACCAGGAGATGGTCAGCATTTCTTCGATGATCAGGCCCGTCAGCTCGGGTTGTTCTTCGAGCGGAATCTCCTCGAGCGGCCCAGTGAAGGCCTCGGTTAGCTTGATTTGTTGCGGCTCAGTGAGTGATTCGACCACCCTACCGGCCAGGCTACGGCTCTTGAGGCGCTCGATGTGGGTATTCATCGCGGTCTCGAGCAAACTGCTGTTCTGCACGCTATTTTCGACCACTTCCTGCACGTTGACGACTTTGTCGGC
>DJBY01000092.1:3390-5570 GCA_002430605.1 Opitutia bacterium UBA5964
CTAGGATCCAGCGCTGGCGGATGATATGAAACAGATCGGCCAGTGAGATGAACTCGGCGGCGCTTTGATTGGCAGTGGCTGGCGCTGGGTTAGACTTGGAGGTGTGCATAATATCTCGGGAATTACTGGCTGTGGTCGTTAAATGTGGGGAAGTGATTGTGGACGCTGCCGCCCTTGGTCGTATTCCTAAGCGAAAAAACCAATTTGTAAACTACTACTACGTACTGATGAGGGTGCCGCTCGAACCTGTGCGCCCTTGGAGCGCCTCATAGCTGAGGCCTGTTGCATAGGCAACAGGTACTCGGCGCTAGGCGATTCGAGCGTCCCCGTAAGGAAATGCAGCCACAGCCATGCAAGGCAGATTAAAACAGCCGCCGCGGGACAAATACCACGTCGTCCGGGCCAGCGAGAATCGACTCGCTTTGCTTGGACTTCGAGTCGAGCAACTTGCTGACGTTGACCACCAAGGAGTCGTCGGTTTGGCTCGCACCAGGCAGCGACGCACGCTTGAGCTGCACTTCGGTCTTTTGCGCGGCGCCGGTAAAGCCGCCCGCTTCAGCGATGGCGACCTGTATCGGTAAACCATTGCGGCCCTCCGGAATGGCAATCGAGCCGGGATTCTCAACTTCACCGAGCACCGTCACCACTTTGGGCGAGAAGGCTTCGATGCTGATGGTGACGACCGGCGTGACTAAATAGCGTTGTTCGATTAAGGCCGCCTCGATCAGCTTCTGCGCTTTGGAGACGGTGATGCCGCCGATGCGGGTCTCGCCCAATAGTGGGATCGAAACGGTGCCCTCGTCGGAAATGCGCTGTTCGCTACTCAGGTCGGGCTGGCCGTAGACCGAAATCGCCAATTTATCCACCGGCGATAGCAGGTAGACCGAGGATTCAGCGCTGTCCGCCTCGCCCGCTTGAGCAAAAAGAAAACTTCCTGGGAGTAAGGTAACTCCCAGGAAGTAGAAATAAACAAAGTGTCGCATAGAAGCGCTCTAGACTGGATTAAAATACAAAGATGCTGCTGATGCCGCCGCGCAGTGCTGTGTAGTTGGCCGACGCTGCATCCGAGCTATTGTCGTCGTAGCTGACTGTACCGCGTAGGATCCATTGGCCATCCAGTAGTCTGTAGTCGACCGACAGGAACGAGGAGAAAGTTTCGTCATCGCGCGTGCCATTGGCCGCGGTGTAGTCGATTTCTTCGTAGCTCAAGCCGAGGGCTGCGCTGATGCGCTCGTCAAAGGTATGATTGAGCTGCACAGCGGCGCGAGCGATCTCGGCAGACTCATTGGAGAGTGCGGTCGCATATTCGTTGCTCAATTCAGCAGCGAGCTCGGTCATCTCAGAGACTTGCCAATTGACGTTCAGTGAGGCGAACAAGCCGTCTTGATCACTGTAAGTGGCGGAATCGAAATCACGTTGCTGGAAGCCGATCTCGAGCGCATAGCTCCAGATGTCCGAGGTTTCGTTTTCGAGGCCGATAAAGAAGATATGATCTTCACTGTCGGATTTGGCGCCGGCGACGGTGACTTGGTTGCCCACTTCAGTGCTGCGGTTGCGGTAGCCAAGGCCCACGCTAAGTGCTTCGTCGAGATCGTAGAACACGGCGACAGGGATTGTAGTGGTATCCACATCAGCATAACCAGTGGTGTTGGATTCTTGGTTCAACAGTTCCACACCTGTACGCAGGGTGATGTCTTCGCTAATATAGTAGCGGCCGTCCAGTGCCAGGTCGACGACATCGGTGCTAACTACACGTCCCGCACCATCTGCGTTGGCAATCGCTCGAGTGAACTCATTGTAGCCGCCTTCTAATACTACTGAGAAGTTTTCGCCGTTGAGCTCATCTGGGAAAGTTACTTTCAGGTTGGACTTGAAATCATCCGAGTCATTTTCACTTAAATCATCGTAGCTAATCATCTCTACACCGACGTAGGCCTCGATCGAAGCGGCGCCCGCATCGCTCTTAAAGTTCACTGTTGGCAACACAGATAAGATGTTGTCCGAATCCTCGGAACTATCCATTGTGACATTGTCAGTGGTGAGCACGCTAGCGTCCAAACCAAAGGCAACCGCGCCGACATCGCCGATTTGATATTCGGCATAGCTCAAGGTAGTGATGCAACTCAAAAGAGCTGCGAATGTGAGGTGTTTAGTTTGCATAGATTAATATATGTTTGAAG
>DJBY01000053.1:0-4570 GCA_002430605.1 Opitutia bacterium UBA5964
GCCTCTTGGACTTTTACGTATTTTCGTATATTGCGCTATTCAGGATTTTTCCGCATCATGCGGTCTTTAATTTTTTGAGTCACAACTCTCGGGACCTGGTTCGCCGCGCCGGAAATTAAAAGGAATTAAATCAAGTCACCATTAACAGATGTTTAAGCTCACTTCACTGATGAAAAATATGGCCGTTTGGGGCGTTGGTATGACGGCCATCCTTTCCCCATCCATGGCGGCCGCTGGGGTGGAGCCGAATCGACCCAATATCCTGTTTCTGCTGATTGATGACCAGCGCAACGACACGCTTGGCTGCGCCGGTCATCCGATCATTCAAACGCCGGTGATCGACAGTCTGGCCGGGGAAGGGGTGCGCTTTGAGAACGCCTTTGTGACCACCGCCATTTGCGCGTCGAGTCGTGCATCGATTTTGACCGGATTGCATGAGCGCACGCATGGTTATACCTTTGGCAAGCCAGCGCTCAGTGCGTTTCACATGTCGGCCAGTTATCCTGCGCTGTTGCGTCAGGCGGGCTACCGTACCGGCTTTGTTGGGAAGTATGGGGTCCAAACGCAGGGCAAGCCGGAAGCCGGAATGTTCGACTTTTTCAGCCCGCACGATCGGAATCCTTATTTTAAGAAACAGGCAGACGGCTCCTTGCGGCATGAGACCGAGATTGCCGGCGATAAAGCCATTGAGTTCCTGAAAGGGAATCCCGAAGGCAAACCCTTTTGCCTGTCGGTTAGTTTCAATGCCGTGCATGCGGAGGACGGCGATCTTACAAATCATTATCCATGGCCAAAAGCCGTGGACGGGATGTATGACGATGTGGAAATACCCGCACCCCGTTTGTCTGATCCGGCGATCTTTGAAAACCATCCGGACTTTCTCAAAAGCTCAATGAATCAGCAGCGCTATGCATGGCGCTGGAATACGCCCGAGAAATACCAAAAGAACATGAAGGCCTATTTCAGGATGATCAGTGGGGTCGATCATGTGATCGGGCGCATCCGTAAGGAGCTGGAGCAACTGGGGCTCGCAGATAACACAGTGATCATCTACAGTGGGGACAACGGCTACTATATGGGGGATCGCGGGTTTGCCGGCAAGTGGTCGCACTACGAGCAGTCGCTGCGTGTGCCGCTGATTATTTATGATCCGCGCCTGGCACAAACCAAACGGGGAGTTGTTAAGACTCAGGTCGCGTTGAATATCGATGCGCCGGCGACCATGCTCGCGCTTGCTGGACTCGAGGCGCCCGCGCATTATCAGGGCAGCAGCCTGATCCCGTTGCTGCAGGGCCAGGGAGTGCCCGGTTGGCGCAGCGATTTCTTCTGCGAACATTTGATGGAGCACAAAAATATCCCGAAATGGGAGGGTGTTCGTGGCGAGCGCTACGTCTATGCACGGTATTTCGGCCAGAAACCCGTTTTCGAATTTCTACATGATCTCAAAGCGGATCCGGATCAGTTGGTTAATTTTGCCTCCAATCCTGAATACAGACAGATCCTTGCGCGGATGAGACAGCGCTGTGATGGGCTGAAGGACGAATACGGCAAAGCTGAGTAAAATCAAAGAAGTCTTAATTATGAAAAAACTAATCCTCAAACTGATCCTAGTCGTTGTCGTTAGTATTTCTGTCTGTATTGCTGAAGAGTCGCCGCCGAATGTTGTTGTGATTCTCAGTGATGATCAGGGCTATGCCGATTACAGTTTTATGGGGCATGCAATCATCCAGACCCCGCGGCTCGACCGGCTCGCTTCTGAGAGTTTGGTTTATACGCGGGGGTATGTGACGACCGGGCTTTGCAGTCCGTCGTTGGCCTCTATGATTACTGGGCTTTATCCGCATCAACACGGCACGACGGGAAATGATCCGCTGCCCGGAAGCAGCCGTGAGTCCTGGATCTCGGCGTTCCGCAGTATGCCTCAACTGCCTAGGTTGTTGGCGGAGAATGGATACTTGTCGATGCACACTGGCAAATACTGGCATGCCGATCCGGAGCAAGTGTCCGGCTTTACGGACAGCATGGGGCCGACTGGACGGCACGGCACGGAGTTCTCCCTAAGCATCGGGCGCGAAACCATGGAGCCGATCTATGATTTTATCGACAAAGCGCAAGAGCAGGCCAAACCATTCATGGTTTGGTATGCGCCCTTTATGCCGCATACCCCGCATAACCCGCCGCAACGGCTTGAGAAAAAATACGAGGAGTTGGGGGCCAAATCGCAGTCGAAATATTATGCCATGTGCGAATGGTTTGATGAGACCTGCGGCGAATTGCTCGATCACCTCGAGGAAAAAGGCCTGAGCGGAAATACGGTTATTCTTTACATCTGCGACAACGGATGGGGCAGTCTAGGGCGAGGCTCAGTCAAAGGATCTTCGCATGAAATGAGTGTGAGGACTCCGATCATGATCAAGTGGCCCGGGAAGCTGAACCCGCACAAGGATGATCACAATCTGGCCAGCAATCTGGATCTCGTTCCGACGATCCTCGCCGCCTGCGGCGTGGACATTCCGGCGGAGTTGCCGGGGGTCGACCTGCTGGATTATGCGGCGGTTGCGCATCGCAAAAATCTGTTTCTGGAAAACTTTACCCACGACATGTTAGATTTGGATCAGCCCGCCGCAGGTCTGCGCGCTCGGTCTTATGTGGGCAGAGAATGGAAGCTGACAGTTCATCGCACTCCGCACCCGGATCTGAAACTCAAAAAGTGGCAGATGGAAGCTCCTACAGAAATGGTTCAGCTCTTCAACCTGAAGGACGATCCGATGGAACGAACGAATCTAGCAGCACAAAATCCAGAAAAGGTCACCGAACTGAAGAAGGTGATCGACCGGTGGTGGAATCCAGAGAAGCCTCTATTTTAGAGGCACTTCGGGATCACGGAAATTTTGAGCAAAGGAATTATAATGAAACGAATGACTACATTCATGATGGCACTGATCATCACGACCCTAAGCAGCATCGCTGGGAGCACGGTTGATCACTTGCGCTGTGAATATCTGGAAAATCCCTTGGGGATCGATGTGCTCACGCCGCGTCTAAGCTGGGAGCTATGCGGAAAGGATGAAGGCGGAAACCTGAAAGCTGAAAGGGGGGTTCGACAGAATAGTTACCGCATTCTGGTGGCCTCATCGGTCGACCTGTTAAATCAGAATCGTGGTGATGTGTGGGATAGCGGCGTCGTGCAAAGCGACCAGTCGACCCAAGTGGAATACGCGGGGAAAGCGCTGCAATCAAAGACTGCCTATTTCTGGAAGGTGCTGCTCCACACGACTGGCGGAACCAAAACGGAAAGCGAAACCGCCAGTTGGTCGATGGGGTTGCTAGATGCGAAGGATTGGCAGGCCGAGTGGATCGGTCTAGACAAGAAGCCGGATGTTAAACCCGCGTATCGCGCAGCGCTGGATGGTAAGGCTCCGAAGATTGTGATTAATAAGGCGATTTACGGCTTGCTGGACGATCCAGCCAAACAGATGGATTTGAAAGCAATCGTGCAGCAGCATGTAGATGGTGGAGCGCTGCTGTTGACCCCAACTAATGATTTTGCCGGAAATGATCCCGCTTACGAAACCAAAAAGAAGCTGCAGTTGGAATATACGGTCGATGACAGGCATATGAAAGCCACGGTGGATGAAAACAATGAGCTGGATCTCTCGATCGGACGGAAACGGAAAGAGTATCTGCCAGCGCCTTATTTGCGTAAGGAGTTTCAAGTTCGTGCGCCTGTGAAGCGGGCAGTGGTGTATGCGACCGCGCAGGGCGTCTTTGAGCTCAATTTGAACGGCCAGCGAGTCGGCGATGAATACTTCATGCCCGGCTGGACGGATTACCGCAAGCGGATCTACTACCGCGCTTATAATGTGACGGACATGCTGGAAACCGGAGCAAATGCGCTGGGGGCCATTTTAGGGGACGGTTGGTTTCGTGGTAATATCAGTTGCATCGATCAGAATAAGTATGGCACACGCCTTCGTTTTAAGGGGCAGCTGCACATCGAATATGCAGACGGGCAATCTGAAGTAATTACTTCCGATAATACTTGGAAGGGCGCCTACGGCCCGATACTTGAGTCGGATATGCAGGCAGGCGAGGTATACGATGCGCGGCGTGAGATGCCGGGCTGGAATCGTTCCCGATTTGATGACTCCAACTGGTCGCCGATCGTCACTGGTGCGGAGTCCAACGCGCTCCTTCAGGCATATCCTGGAGATCCGGTTCGCCGTACGCTGGAGTTGCCGACACTTGAGCTGACGGAGCCCGAGACTGGAAGCTATGTGTTCGATCTGGGGCAGAACTTTTCAGGCTGGATTCGCTTGAAGGTCAAGGGCAATGCCGGCGATCAGGTGGTCATGCATTTCGCCGAGATGCTGAACGCCGATGGCACCGTATATACGGCGAATCTTCGTAGTGCGCGTGCCGTCGATACCTACATTCTTAAAGGCGGCGCCGAAGAGGTTTGGGAGCCGCGCTTTACCTTTCACGGATTCCGTTATGTGCAAATCAGCGGACTGAGGGCTAAGCCCACACCGGATGCGGTCACTGGGATTGTGGTGCATTCGGATTCGCC
>DJBY01000053.1:4757-5089 GCA_002430605.1 Opitutia bacterium UBA5964
GGCTGGACTGGCGACACTCAGGTCTTCATCCGCACTGGTTGCTATAATCAGGATGTGTCGGCGTTCTTTACTAAATGGATGGTCGATTTAATGGATACCCAGAATAAGCAAGGGCTGTTTGGCAACCAGGCGCCGGTGTTTCACGGTCACGGTGCTGCGGCTTGGGCTTGTGCTGGGATTATTTCTCCGTGGACGATCTACAAGGTTTACGGAGATACCCGAATCATCGCAGACAATTACGACTCGATGGCTCATTACATGGAGGCCTGTGGCAAAGATGGCCTTGGTGGCAGAAAAGCACATACTTGGGGTGACTGGTTGGCTCCGAGTGG
>DJBY01000106.1:0-4713 GCA_002430605.1 Opitutia bacterium UBA5964
GAACCATCGGGTTCGACGCAGCGCAGTGGAGATGGGACGCTGCAGGCGGTATCGAAGAGAGGTTGCGCAGCAACACCAATCCCTCCTTCTCCGCCATCTGACGCAGTCAAAGCAATCACACGCGCAGCGAGTACAGTCTGAGAGCCATTGTTCCGCGCAAGCAAGTAGGGCTAACGCTAAATAAATTTTTACAATTAACTATTGTTGACACCGATATTTTAAAACAGCACAGTCTTTGTTCGATGTCCGCATCCGCACGACTAATAGTTGAGGTAGCGCCACCCGAAACATGGGTGGAGCGCTATGGTGATTATTTATATGGCTATGCGATGTCTCGGCTGCATGACCCAGAAATCGCCGCCGACTGCGTACAAGAAACTTTCATGGCCGGAATCAAAGCCCTCGATCGATTTGATGGCAGCCGCGATATAAAGTTCTGGTTGCGTGGGATCATGAGTCATAAAATCGTCGATGAGATCCGAAAATCGATCAAAGAAAAGAAGGTCGACATCGACACTGAAGACGAAACCCTACTCGAAAGCTTCTGGTATAAATATAGTGTTTCCGCCACGGCTAACTCCTCCCCCTGGCAATTCAACCCGCGCAAACACTACGACAATAATGAATTCTGGGAAGTCTTTGACGAGTGTATTGAGCAAGTAAAGAACCCAGCACACGACGTCTTTATTCTACGCGTCTTAGAGGATAAAAGCGCAGATGAAGTTTGCCGTATCATGGATATTTCTCCGAATTACTTATGGGTGCTGATGCATCGGGCGCGCTTACAACTAAAAGTGTCACTCGAAGCTAAGTGGACAGGCAAAGACGCCAAGTAGCTCCGCGCGTCGCCCCTTTTCCAATGTGAAAAGGTCGTATCGAAAGAAGATGACGATTCGCTTTCTCCATTCAAAAAAATGACTTAAATTCATGTAAAATGCTGCGTTTTTTTTGCGAGCAATTCAATCGACCACACTTGACCCACAAACCAACCAAGACTGTGAACAGAATAAAACGGCGATGCGAGGCATACATAAGAGCCCAGATGTCAAACCGCCAACGCCTCTCGAGTCTCAATCCACATTCGCTTTGAACTTCTCCGTTCTGAGTTGCGAATGATCTGACCAATGCTTTGATTGTTTGCTCAGCATTGTTATTTTTATTATGCTAGCTCGGCTGAATCTACGTCAGTTTTTTCAAATTAACCTCTCCGCATTGATCCAGTGTTTTCTTTTGGTCATGTCGCCTTCGGCTCAGAACAACTTTTTATAAAAATGCCCACTTACGTTTATCAAGAAATCCTCCCCGATGGCAGCGACGGCGAAGCCTTTGAATACATCCAAAGCATGTCCGAAGAGGCGCTCAAGCGACACCCGAAGACGGGCAACCCGGTGCGCAAAGTCTTCCACGCGCCCAATGTCTCAAGTAAATACACCGAAGGCAGCACCAAGAACAAATTGAGCGACGAAAACGTCGAGAAGCACGGTTTCACTCGCTACGAGAAGGACAAAGTTACCGGACGCTACAACAAGACCGCCGGCAAAGACAAACGCGCGCCCGATGTGGTCGACGCCAACCAACTCAAGAAGATGCAGCAAAAAGGCATCTTATAGGCGGCGGCAAAAAAAAATACCTTCAATCGCTGACAGGGGAATGCTGGGGCCCTGCAATGCTCCAAATTAAAACATCCAGCGCATCAGACCTGGATTCAATTGAATTGAGTCGAGCTTTGCTTCGCCACGGAGTTTACCGTTGAACTTGAGCGTATAGGCGAATGGTAATTTACCTTCTCCTTGCTGACGGTAATCCGACAACTGCAGCGACAACTGCTGCCGTTCGCCGTCATGCACAAAATAAACAAAACGGACACGCTCTAACCCTGTCTCCGTATCCAACAAGTGGACCATCGAGACCTGAGCGGATATTCGTCTCTGAATCGCCCAGTAGATTTGGTCCTCAAAGGTCTGATCCGCTTCCCGCGTATAAGCTAACATATCTGGCAATTGACTCGAGGCCAAGGCCAACACCGCTCCCTCTAAAATAATCGCCTGCTGATCGAGCAGATCGGTCAGCACCTGCTGCTGCATCTCCCCCTCGGCGTCTTCGATTTTAATCTTAGCCGTTTCACCATCGTAACTATAAACCATCTTTAAGGCATCGTCCTCGAGCGTCTTACTCACCAATCGAGGCGACTTCGCAAGTAACTTCAGCCTAAATTCAAAGCCATTTTCGTTGTAGTTCCCCTGCAGAATAACATCCTGCACCTCAGACAACCCAGACGCAGTCCGATATTTCTCTAAAATAAATCCCAACGATAGCAATTCCCCGTCATCAGCGGTTGGTACTGATGCGACTGCCAGCAAATCCTCCGAGGCATCCATTGCTTCGCCCTGATCGGCCTGTCTTTCAGCGAGTAACACGGAGTGCACAACCGTCTCCTCTGTATATTGCCAAAAGGCATACAGCAACAGCACCGAGAACAGCAGCGACAGCCCTGCTAGATTGATCAGAGCCAGATACCAAGACTTTCGACGCACCCGCACTCCTAAAGGTAAGGTCACATGGGAGGGCTTCTTCCGCCCAGAACTGCGGCGGCCAGATGGTCTCTGTCGAGACACATTGCCTGATGGCACATCACCTCCCTCGGGAGATTCCGCACTTTGCCTGCTAGTAGCTGTTTTTAGTTTTCTAGACATCTACGAACGATTGCAGACAGCCCAACTGCGGCACTGCGAATGACAGCAAGTTGCGTGCGATTCTGAATAGCAAGCTTTACCTTAGTACGCAGCCGCTAACCGTCGAAGTGAACCCCTACAAGGCCTCAGAGCCCTCTTCGTCGGTACGGATTCGAACGGCGCTTTCGACTGGGATGACGAAGACCTTACCATCGCCGATCTTGCCAGTCTTAGCGGCGTTGACGATCGCCTGAACTGCAGCGTCGACGATGTCGTCTTCGACTACGGTTTCGATCATCGTCTTGGGCAGGAAATCAACGGTGTATTCACTGCCACGATAGATTTCGGTGTGGCCTTTTTGACGCCCGAAGCCTTTGACCTCAGTGACGGTCATTCCTTCGACGCCGACTGCGGCGAGGGCTTCTTTCACCTCATCGAGTTTAAAGGGTTTAACGATAGCTTTAATCAGTTTCATAAGAATGTATTCTGTTTGAGTTTAATGATGTGAACCTTGAAATATTCGTTACTCGAAGTGGTAGGCCGTCTCACCATGTTCAGCGAGATCAAGGCCAGTATGCTCGACCTCTTGATCAACCCGCAGCCCAGTCGTCTTCTTACAGATAAACACGATGATTGTCGTCGCAACCGCAGACCATGCAATGACCACAGCCAGAGCGAATAGCTGCGTGCCAAGTTGACCGACCATGTCATCGACACCCGTGCCGCCAAAGGCTGCGGTGCCGAAAACGGCGACCATGATCGTGCCCATGATGCCACCGACACCGTGCACCGCGAACACGTCAAGCGTGTCGTCGATCTTGAGCTTTCCCTTTACAAAACCACAAGCGAAGTAGCAGATGGAGCCGGCCATCATGCCGATCAACACCGCGCCAAGCGGGCCCACATTACCAGAAGCTGGTGTAATAGAGGCCAAGCCCGCCACCATACCAGTCACGATACCGACGAGACCAGGCTTACCAGTCTTCTTCCATTCGATCACCATCCACGTCAAACTCGCAACCGCTGCGGAAATATGCGTGACCAACATGGTCATGCCTGCCGACTCATTGGCCGCAAGTTGACTACCGGCATTGAAGCCGAACCAACCGACCCACAGCATCGACGCACCAATCATCACCATACCTGGGCTATGTGGGATGTGTAGCTTTTTAGGGAAGTCAGCGCGTGGACCCACAAATTTAGCCAGCAACAACGCAGAGACACCTGCAGTTGCATGCACCACGATGCCACCAGCGAGATCGATCACACCACGTCCCTGCAGCCAACCACCGCCCCACACCCAGTGAGTTACCGGTGCATAGACGAGGACGAGCCACAGTGCCACAAACAGTAGAATTGCGCTAAACTTCATACGCTCCACAAACGCACCGACGATCAAACCAGGAGTGATGATCGCAAATGTCATCTGGAACATAATGAACACCGATTCTGGAATATCACCACTCAAGTCTGCGGTCGTGATCCCTTTCAAGCCGAACTGTTGAAAATCGCCCAACCACGGGCCACCACCAGAGAAAGACATCGTATACAGGCACAGCACCCACATCACTGACGCCAAACAGGCGATCGCGAAACAGTGCATCAGCACCGACAGGACATTCTGCGCACGCACCAGACCGCCGTAGAACAGCGCCAAGCCGGGCAGCGTCATAAACAGCACCAGCACCGTCGCAGTTAACATCCACGCAGTGTTGCCACTATCAGCGGTCGCGGTTACCTCCGCCACCTGCTCGGCGACTTCTGCGAGTCCAGCCTCTTGGGCGAATAAAAAGCCTGGTGCCAACGAAAGCAGCAGGAATAAAATCAAACGGTGGGTATTTTTCATCTCTATTTGTGATCAGTATTAGGTAGTTCGCAGACTAAAGAATGTTAGTCCGCCACAATCAACAAGTTATTTTCCACTCACGTGCATCAGGGAAATTCATCTGACCCACAAAGAAACCACCTCTACACCTCATGCCCCGCTCCAAATCATGTGGCCTCTGTCGTTAGACAGGGGAACTCCCCCGACTCTGCTCCC